>JAHFHF010000006.1 GCA_023247055.1 Candidatus Omnitrophota bacterium | reverse complement strand
TTGATCAGGCCCGCAAGATTCGGCAGATCCGCGGCAGGAACTTTCGCGATCGCGCTAAACAATGCCGGGATTTCTGCAATATCCACACCCGCCAGATTAAAGTTGATCAAGCCCGCAAGATTCGGCAGATCCGCGGCAGGAACTTTCGCGATCGCGCTAAATAATGCCGGGATTTCTGCAATATCCACTCCCGCCAGATTAAAGTTGATCAAGCCCGCAAGATTCGGCAGATCCGCGGCAGGAACTTTCGCGATCGCGCTAAACAATGCCGGGATTTCTGCAATATCCACACCCGCCAGATTAAAGTTGATCAGGCCCGCAAGATTCGGCAGATCAGGAATCGCCGCCAGTTTCGTGAAGATTGTCTCGATCATCAGTGTATCCAACCCAGCCAGCGACATGTTCACGCTTGAAAGATTCGGAATCTTGGCCAGCTTCGCGAATAATTGCCCGATCTGCGGCGCGCTCAGGCCCGCCAGGTTCGGCAGTTCAACGGTCGTGACGTTGGTCAGTTTCGGAAGGTTCGCGAGCACGGCGTCAAAGACCTGCGCGTCAAGACCCGCAAGGCTTGGCAGTTTCACATTTCCAATGTTTGGAATTTTTGCGATGGTTTCAAAAAGCGCAGGAATCTGCGCTGGAGCCAATCCGGCGAGATTTCCAAGATCCACGGTCACATCCGAAAAATCCAAATTCTCGATCTTGATGCCCGCAATATCCAGCGCACCGAGCGCATTGATGAAGGCCACGTCCACCACGCTGCCCGCCGCAAGGCCGGTCAGGTTCAGGGTCTTAGGGACATTGGTGAATTTCGCACCTTGAGCGCTCAGGGCCGCAAGGCCGTGCACCATGCTGACATCGACCGTATTGCTGACGCCCAGCGCTGCCAGATCAAAACTTAGATTCTCGGGAATATTCACCAGCTGTACATTCAAGCCACCGGTGATCAATGCGCCCAGACCGGAAAGAACGACGGCGGATTGGGCAGCGGTCAGCCCCTTAAGATCCACAGTGACAATTATTCCGGCTTGCGCCGTTGGAACATTGATGCTTCCAAGAAGCGTGAACCCGATAATCTGATTAATTTGATTTCGAAGACTGCTTAAAGCCGCCATGATGGCGCTTTGATTTCCGGCAGAGGCTGGGAGATTCTGCTGAACTTTCAGAATGCTTCCAGCTACTGCAACGCCGTTCCCCTGCAGATCCGCAAGACTTAGACGGCCTGTTTTAACCAATTCGACAAGGTCCACATTTTGTCCCACTGCAAGATGCAGAACACCGGAAATTTGCGCAGCGATTTGCGCGCCGGTTTGGTCAATGCCTGAGGCAGCTAAGACAAGGCCCGTGATGGCCTTTTCAAATGCAACCCGCTGCGAGGGAGTCTTTGCAAATTGAGGCGCGGCAATCGCGCAGGACGAACAAGCTAACTTTGGAATCAGCGTATAAATCGCCGCCGAAGCATTTGTATTACCTAAATCAACAAATTTCTGGGCGGAAACAATCAGGCCGTACTGAATGTCGCCTTTAATTCCAGCAGGCGCATTCGCAGTAAACCATTCTGCCAAGGCGGGCAGGTCGCCCAAATCACCCGGCGATTTCGCGGCAGCGGAGATCACATCTTTATAGAACTGGATTCCCGCTTGTTCCACAAAATCGAATCCTTTGCCCAAACTTGCCGGAATTTGGATTTTCATTCCTGCGGACTGCAGTGCCGCAAATCCGAGCCACGTCGAGACGCCGAAGCTAGAGATATCCTCCGGCAAACTGACATTATTCAGGCCGGTGGGTACGTGCGTAAACTCAACTGTCGCCCCTGCGGCGCGCAAAGCACCGATGCCGGCCGCCAGCGCCGGCACCTGTGAAGCGCTTAAACCCTGCAAATCAATATCCACAACCGCGCCCTGAACGGCATTGATTTTGAAGCCGGCAGTCCGCAGCAGGTTAAAGCCTAGCACTGCAGGCACATCCAGCTTTGCCGGCACGTTTAAGCTCGCGTTTTGCGGAATATTGACGAGTTTCACATTGGCGCCTCCGGCAACAAAAGCCCCAATCCCTGCGGCCAACTCAGGGACCAGAACAATATCGAATGCGTCCAAATCTACTTGGATGTTCATGCCCGTTGGAATTTCAAACTTCATGCCCGATGCGCTTAAGACACTCAACCCGATCAATCCGCTCGCTCCGAAAGATCCCGGGTTCACCAGTTTCACAGGCACATCCGTGGGCAGATTGGCCAGCGTCACCTGGGCACCCGCCGCACGCAGCGCGCCAATACCCGCGGCCACATCGGGAAGATCCCCCGTTTTCAAGCCGCTTAAATCAATGTCAATCGTGTTGGGCACGCCGACAACCTGGACGCCCGGCCCGGCGGCGACCAGCCCAAAACCACGCAGCGTATTCAGATCCATGCCGCGGCTGACGCCGGTCAAATCGATCTTCACCGGGACGCCCACAGGCTTGTTGACCGTGATTAGGCCGCCCGCGGCCTGCAGGGCCCCCAGCTTTTGCAGTTTGACGTCGCTGTAAAGCGCGTCTGTAAGCGTGAGATGCACCGAAACACCGCCGCGCGCGAAATCTGCCAGGTCAAAACCCGCCGGGATCTCGGTCAAGTCCAGGCGAACAGGAATACCCGTCTTGACAACATCCACAAGATCGAACGATAAATCCGCGGGAAGCGAAGTCAGCCGGATGCTCACATTGCCATTGCGAGCCGCAAACGATTTCAGGTCAGCCATTTGATTGACATCAGCCGGCAATTCTGTCAGAGCAAGTTTTACGACAGCGCCGCGCTGAATAAGCAAGTCGAGATCGGCCAAGTTGACCGATGGGGGCATCTTCGTCAAAGTCAGATTAACGTTAATATTTTTTGTTCCCGAAAGATCTGCCAGCGCAACAAAAGAGCTTGCGTCAATCTGAATCAGATTCAAATTGATTGTTCCGGCATCACGAGCGGCAAAGTCACGCAAATCAGCAAGCGACACACCATTCAAAGAGCCGAGATTCACAATCAGTTTTCCACCGGCCGCTTTAAACGCCTTCGCTGTCTGATCACTCCATTGGCTTTTGTCAGGAATTTTTGTCAGGTTGACGCGGACATCCAAGCCGGCCTCAGACAGTTCGACAAGGTTTAACCCGGGTGGAATAGTCGTCAGCGTCAAATGCACACTGCCCGAAGCACCGCTGAGTTGATATGGCACTCCAAGCCCCTGAAGCGTTTCCAGCGCAGCCAGATGCGCGTCGTTGAGACCCGCCAGGCTTGGCGGAATGTTAATATCCAGACGCGTGTCTGCGGGCAGACGGACTAAAGACACGTTCACTCCTGTGGCTTGCAGGCTTTGGATGACATTCAAATCATCCAGGTCCAAGCTTGAGGCGTTCACTCGAATCGCAGTCACAGTTCCTATTTTGTCATCGACGCCGTGGACAGAAACAACCTTCACGCCTTGCTTCTGAAGAATGGTCAGGGCCGGCAGCTGGGCAGTAGTTAAAGTTACATTTTCAGGTATCGCGATCCGGAGAATTTTTCCGGCGAGATCGGTTTCTACAAAAACGCCCGCCGGCAGAATCACTTTGCGGGTTCCAATGTCAATATTGACGGGCGTTTCCACTTTGCGGAATGTTTTAATGGCGCCGGCATCCGTCACCCAGACCGTATCGACGGTTGCAAAGTCCGGCAGATTGACGCTGGCCAATACGGGCACGGGTTTTTTAGTCACCGCATCAATTTTAACCACCATAACCCGGCCGTCCGGAAGCTCAAACTGGGTTTGTTGTGGAATGTCGCTTGGGATAATCCGGGTATTGGGAGGCAATGTGAATCTTGTACCCGCCACTGTGATCGAGACAGAAGATTCCGCGGGTAAATTAATGGCACTCACGGTATTTTTAATAAATTCAATTTCAGTCCCCTCCGGCAGATTCGGAATGGCAACCCCGCCAAAATCAAAAGACGACTGCGTTCCAGGCCCTAACCGTAGAACCGTTGCCCCGGTTGCGCGCACCACAATCGCCGCATCCGCCGTCGGAATTAACTTGAATCCCGGGATTCTAAAATCATCGTCGGCAAATGCGCCGGCCGGAATGCTCACCGTGCCATCCGCATGAACAAAAATCTTAGTCCCGCCCTTAATCGCAATAGCGCCCACATTCGGCACGTCAATCACGGTGTCCGTATCGGGCAAGACCAGCGTTTGGTGAGGCAAAGTTGTCCCATCGATGCCGGGAGCCGACGGGATTTTCCCAGCCGCTAGAGCCGCCAAATGCTTCTCCAGGCTGGTCCTGCGAGTATCCGCAGTCGCGCCAAAATCAACGCGATTAAAGTTCGCGAAGCCGCTGGTCCCCGGCTGGGTCTGCGGGGTCACGATCTGGCGGAAGAAATCTGCCGCCGGCAGTTTTGTGCCGGAACGCTGAAATTGAAAATCCGTCAAAATATCCGCCGAAAAGACAAACTGGTTAGCCGCCACATCAAACTGCGCGCTTACAAATCCATTCACCGAACCCGCCGGCACGGCATTGCGAATCATGGCGGCGGTTTCATAATCGAGTTGATTGGCAGCGGCAACGGCACCAGGATCAGCCACATTAAACACGAGCACCTGGCCGCCCACCTCCACATGAATTTCATGGGCATTCGGCACATAAAACCGCGTGGCTGACGCGGCGCGCCCCGCCTCATCCGCTTTGGTCTCGGCCGCTTGACGGGCTGCAGCAATCGTGGCGGCGGTAGCGCCCGGCGCTTTTTGGGCTGCCGTGACCTCCGTTACAATGGTCTTTTGGTAAGCCTCGCTATATTTGGCGCTGGAGGCATCAATCAACTTTTTGCCTACCTCGGTGCGGGCCAACCCTTCGGTTGCCTTCACTTCGACACGCACCGCCGCAGTCACCGCGCGATTGGCCGAAGTGAAATCCGGCAAAAGATCGCGCGCGCTTTTAAATCCCGAAGTTTCAGCCGTCGTGCGGCCTTTAACGTTATCGCCGACTTCAATTTGACGCGTGGAAAGATCATGCAGAGAATTACGGAAGGCCTGAACCGTATCGCGTACCGTAAACACATCGGCATCGGCCAGGAAACGGGCGCCGCGTCCGGCCCCTTCGACCGCGCCCGTCACCTCGTCAAACTTAAGCTCAAGCGATTTAGCGTCCACATTCAAAACATCGCGCGTCAACCGGCCGGCCAGCTCTTTAGCGCCCGCATTTTCCAGGGCCTTGATCAAGTCGACCCCCGTGCCCTTAAAATCTCCCGTCCCACGCAGCAGATCCACCGTCAACTGGTGAAACTGCTTGGCGGTGTCGTTGAACTTTAGGTCCGATTTGACTGTCCCCTTGAAGGCTGTCGTAAGGTCATCGCCTTTTGCCTCCACCTGCTTCCGCAAAGCCGCAAAAGAGGCCAGAGCCGCCGTCACATCGCCCTTCGCCGCGCCCTTTACACCGCCCAAGCCGCCGCCCTGGGAGGTTTGATTCAACGCCGTCTCAATTTCACCCAACAAACGGCCGGGTGCATCGCGCAAGGCGGTCAAGCCATCGCTAAGAATGCCTTCGCGGATATTTGCGCGCAGCGTTTCATGGGTGAACCGTACCAAGCCGATGACGTTGTCGCCCCCGCCCAGTTTGCTGAACTCGGCCCGCAGCGCATTGGGGTTGGCATCAATCACGGAAATCGTGTCTGAGAGCGTCGCGCGGTCGAGCGTCAAATTGCCTAACCCGCGGTCACGGCCCAAGGCCTGCTCAAGCGAGTCAAAAGTCGTATTGCGATCCACCAGTAAGATGCGGTGGACATTGGCTTGCCACTTGCCGGCTGAATTCTGCACGTCAAAGCGCTGGTCGGTACCGCGCGTCGCGGGCATGCTCTGAATCTCAACCACACGGTCAAAGCCTAGCGCTTCTAAAGGGCCTTTGCCGGCCTCATAGCCGCCCAGCAATCGATTGAACTGTATTTCCTGGCCCTTAATGTCCACTACAAGATCAAGCTCGCCGGTTATTTTATTCTTGACTGACTTCACTTCCGTGGACTTGCTGAAATCCTTGGCTTTAAACGCAGCAAAGTCGGTAAATACGGCCACGCTTCCTTTTTCCGGCAGCATGACGACAAACAGCGTTTTATCGGTCGCCGTGCGGCCCAGATCACTCAATCTGCGGGCGGTTGCATCCCAAACCGCGTTATAGCCCTCGCCGGTGATATCCTGAATCAAAATATTTTTATTCCGGCTGATGGTGGTCGCTGTAATCCGGTTCAGCGCGCCATCAATCGTCCCATGGAAATTATGGTTTAACGCGTTGCTGCGCAGCCGGAAGCCGGTTTGACCCGGCGTTTGCTTGAGCGTATAGAACCGGCCATTCTCAATCCCATCGAATTTGCCGATAAAATCAACCCCAAGATTCAGTGCCAAACGCTCGCGCGCCACCGTGGCATTGCCCGAAAAGCCGCGGATCATCAGATTGCCGCCGGCAAGCTTGCGCAGTTCGCGGAAAGCATCCGCCACACTGACGGTGACCGCGCTTTCCTGGACTTCAACTTTACTCTCGCGCAGATTCACCAGTTTCGCGACATCGCCGACATTGCGGTAGACGGCTGAGCCTATGCCGTCATGGCTGATGCCCTCACGCAAACGGCCCACGATATCGTAAGCCGCAGCGCGGCGCGCGCCCGCAAAAACCTGATCGACCGAGGTTTCACCGTTTTCAGCGACCGGATGAAACTTATTTGTACCTTTTTGACCGAAGGCCACCTGACGCGCGCTAAATTTCAAACCTTGCGCAACGCCTTCCAGCGTTTTCGCAAACTGCTGGCCGCGATTCGAACTTCTCTCAAAGCCCAGTGTTCCCAAAACATCATCCACAGCGGTCGTTTTGAAATTAATGCCGTTAATATCCCGGCCGTCTGCTCCAAAAATACTACTCTCACCCGTCTTAGTCAGTTTGAGTTTATTATTTTCAAATTTGGCATAGCCTTTGTCGACCAAGACCTTGACGACCGTGTCTACGTCACGCACGCTGGTTTTGTCGACGTCAATCGCCCGTTTGGTCACGCCGCCTTCAACGCCAAAGGCCGCCGTTGTTGTTGAGGGAACGTCCACCAATTGGTCAACTTCGTCGATTAAAAGCTGCGAACGCGCAATGCGATCTTGCAGCCGCAAGCCGGCATCATAACGGCCGACGGCTTCGACGTTGTTCATGCGCGCCGAATCGCGGGTCGACCGGACTTCCAACAGACCGCTTTTCGTATCATTGAAATCAGCGACCAAAACATCCGCTTTGAGCACTTGCTCCCGATAGGCCGTTTCGCCCGCTTTATAAAATTTCTTCGAGTCAAAAACCACAATACTCATCCCTGCTTCCAGCAGTGACTTGAGACCTTCCAGATTTTCGATTTCCCCCTGGAGCTTGAGACGCGCGGCCCCTTCTGTTTTAGTAAGCCGCCCGTTTAATCGTGAAATGTCGCCCTCCAACAGATCAATTTTTTTCGTATTGCTCGCTTGCGAGCTGGCAGCCGCAAAACCGGCCTGCTTAAGGAACTCGGAGGGGAAAAACTGGACGGTGTGCACGCCAAGGCGATTCATAATCTTGGTAAGACCGGGTGTCAGCACGCTGGTTTTACCGCCGGCAGTTCCGAGCTGAAGGACCCCGGATTCGCTTTTGATCAGACTGGTCAAGCTTTCAAATTGGATTCCCGTTTTTTTCTGGAGCTGTACTTTGCCGTCCGCGATCGCCTTCGCTTTTGCACCTGTACTCAATTTATTAAAATCCGCTTCAGAAATCTTACTCTCCGCCCAATTAAAAATATTACCGCCCTTGACCAGACCGTCCTTGCCCAAGGCACCGATCTCTTGAAGCGCTAAGCGCTGCGCCGCACGCGTCTCGCCGGAAAATGCTCTTAAGATCACCAAGGCATCGACACGCAGTGACCTAGCCTCAGCCGCCGAGACCGTCCTGCCTTTGCTTTCCTGGACATTCACCAGAAGCTTTGTCAGAGCGTCTAGGGCCGTTCGCCGCTGTTTATTTTGCTCAGTGCCGGCCGAGAGAGCGCCCGCGCGGTAGTAGGCTTGCGCAAATGAGAAAACTTTTGCCCTGTTACTTTGGCCCGTCGGCGCAAGCGAGTCGTAGACTCTGACCGCCGTGCGCAGGGTTTCCATACCGCGAACACCGGTTCCGAACGTGGAAAAGTCATTCCGCGCCTCGGCGATCAGCCGGCCTGAAAGCGCATCCAGGTCGTTCAAGTCATCCGGCAGAACGACCATGCCGCCGATCCTAAGCAGGTTATGATTGTCCGCAGCCAAGGCCTTACCCAGAATAAAACCGGCTTCGGTTAAAGCTTTCTTTAGATCTTTGCCGAACGCACCCCTTTGAGCACAGCTGCTTCCGCAGCCTGAGTTCAATAACTTCTCAAGTGCCAGAGCTTCCGTTTTGGAGAATTTGGTGCCACCCGGGCGCATGGAATCCTTGAGCGCAACAATCGCAATTTTCTCAACATATTTTGCATGCTGGGTATGTTGAACGGCGGTAGCATTTTTAGGCAGCATTTTGCTGGGTTTGGTTTCGCTGAAGGTTACAAGGATTACTTCGCGCACCCCTGGATTATTCTTGAAAGCATCCGCGATGTGACCCGCTGAGTTTTCCGTCAGTTCTTTGGGCAGCGTTTTGACTTTGAGCGTACTCTCGGTCTGATGTGACACCTCGCGAGTATTTTCAAACTTATCGCCCACAATCGTCTCGAAGGGAGTGGCCTTTTCATAGGCGGCTTTTACGGCCTCCGCGGCTTCATGCGCACTTATTTTGGTGAGCTCGCGGCTTCCCACAAGCCAGCGGGCCCGCTGGGCGATCCCGGCCGGTGTGTCGCCTGCCGCATCGACTTCCTCGGGGATTTTTATCAATTCGGCTTTGCGGGCAGCGGAATCGAGCGTATCCAGATATTTTTGGTAGCGCTCTGCCGCAACATTTTCAGCATGAAGTACCATTTCTCGCGCCCGGACATTGGCTTTATTTTTGGCAAAATCAGCATCCAGCTGTTTATAGACTGCATCATGGGCAGCATCGTTATCGCCATACTTCGCAAGTTCCGCCTTAAACCCGGCCGCCATCGACGAATTAAGATGACTCTGGAACACCGCCAAAATAAACTCAGTCGCTTCAGCCTCAAACTTACCGTCCAGAGCTTTGTTGACCGCGGCCATCGCATCGGTCGCTTTTGTCTCTGAAATCGTTTTCCAATCGGAAACTCTGACCCTAGAGCCTTCAAGCGCTGTGCCTCTTACTCCCTCCTGGAAGATGTCCTCAAATTTCGCCCCTTCTTTGATGGCTTCAGGTTTGAGCCCAGAAACCCAGCCGGATTTGAGAGTGTCGGTCCGTTCCACCGCAAAAAAATCCGCGCCAAAATCACGCGCCACAAGATCAGCGGATTTGACACTCATCGTTCTGTCCCTATCCGCTACTTTTTCTCTCAATACGGGCAGGCGGCCACTCGCGTAAAGATTCTTAGCTTCATTTTCGGCTTGAATTCTCTCCGTCATGGCAGCGGCAAATTTTTCAGAGTTTCCTCCAACCTTCGCTGCAAGATGAATGCGGGCGGCCGTGCGAGCATCGACAGTGACGGCGCCTTCACTTTTAGTATAAAAGTCTAAATTATCCGAAAAGCTAAATTTCTCCAGGGCCATGAGTACATCCCACTCGGAGGTCCCGGGATCGGCTATCGACGTCAACGCTTCGAACTTATTGTAGTTGCCGCTGGAGATCTGCGTTTGGACGAAACTTTCGATGAGCACTTCGGCGGCATTGCGGCCCTTGACTTCAGCCCAGTACTCAGCGGGGTTTTTACCCTCGCGCAGCGCTAGTCCGATTGCCCTATTCTGAGTGATCTTGCCCTTGGGCAAGGAGCCATGCTGATGCAGGTAGTCCAGACGGGCGCGTTTCTGGAAAGCTTCGCGGCCATGCACATCGCGCGGCAGGAGGAAGAAGAATAGATTTTGCGTCACGTGTTCTTTGGCAAAGGCATTCAGTTGCGGAAGAATATTGCCCTTCGCGTCTCGTTGCAGCAGGCCCGTTACACCAAAAAGTAAAGCCACTTGCAGTACAAGCGGCTCCCCAATGGTTTGGCCGAGAAACGGTACAATATGCTCGACAAAAAATGCACTGCCCAAAAAGGTGATCGGATTCAGCAAAAGCCCGCTGAAGTGCGAAATGAACGGGAGTTGAAGGAGCCCGAAAACACCCTGAGTTGAGAACAGTTTGCCTAAAATTTCACCAACCCGTTTGGCTGCCGACTTCACAGCATCAGGAATAATTTTCCCAATCGTTTTACTAACCGCGTTCGACAGCAATTTCCCGACCGCAGACTTCCCAAAGGCGGTTCCAAGCCGCATCAATCCGCCCAGTCCGATCTTTGAGATAAGCGCCATGAACCAGGCTTCCACGCGCTGGCCGCCTAAACGCGCAAGGCCCTGGAACGGGTTATGCAGACCCGCCAGAAACCGACCGAATCCGCCGGTCACCGACGGCCCAAAAATAGTGAACAAATTGCCGATTAGAAAGCCATTCAGCATGGATTGCCCAATAGCGCCATGCGCATCCACGAAACCCTGAAAGAGAGCTCCCAAGCCACTGAAGCCGCCCTCAAATAATGCGAACGGAGACCACAACAGCGTCCCCAGGAATTGATAAAGCGCCGATCCGACGGCGAGAAAACCCGATCCGAGTGATGTAAAAAATGTCCAGACACTGCCAGCTTTCCAGGCGTCTCCGATCGCCGTCAAAACCACGCCAAACGCAGCCCAACCGATGCCTTGACCAACCGCTGAAATCAGATAATTGACCAGGATCGTGGGCAAGCGTATGAAGGCAATGGAAGCTGCCTTTAGAATAAAAGCTCCAGCCGCCCGCGACAGTTGCGACTGGGCCACTTTGAATACCCCGCGAAATGCCCAGCCACCAAGAGCAGAAGGAATCCATTGCGCGGCAAAACGGATAAGCAGTCCGGCACCCCCCTGGATAATGAGGAAATCGAGTGTTCTGGCAAATAGATTACCTTCCGCCTTACTCCAGGCAGCCTTCACAATCGTCCAGGTCACACGCTCACCCATTTGCTGAAGGTTTTGCCAGGGCGTTATGGCGGTGGGGCCAAAGAGGGCACTCATCACAATGAAGAAAAGGAAGCCATTCATGCCGCCCTTGGCCGCTTCCCACAACAGATCACCCAAAGTTCGCTGAGCGGCCGGCGTATTCCACATGAAGAAAAAGAGCTGCGCGGCTGCTCCGGCAAACACGGATATGGCCGCCTCAATGAGAAACGCTTTGCCAAATTCTGAAAGAGCCCAGAATTTCGCGCCTGTCCACAAATCAACAGCAAAGGAACTGCTGCCGATACCTGCTGAGAGCATCAGCGTCATGGCGAAATTGATGAGGTACTGACTCTTTTCATTCTGGCGCAGGTGACTGCGGTATTCTTCGACGCTGCGCCAATTGCTTTCGCCTAGACTGGCGCCCATCCATAAACCCGCCACGGCGGCAACGAACGCCGTTCCGGCAAAGAGCACTGCACCCGCCGCGAAAATACCCCAGAGAATGCCGCCGGCTGCGATAAAGGCTCCGGCTAGAGGCACAAGGAAAAAAGCCGCCAGCGCAAGAAGCCCAAGTCCAAGCGTCCAGGCCAGGATCGTGCCCGCCGTTCCCATCGTACTGCTGAACCACTGGCCGACTTGACTTGTTTCGTAGACAATGGAGGTGGCCATATTGACCAAAGCCGTCTTGATATCGCTGAACGCCGCGACAAACTGCCGGCCGCCGATGGAATTCCAGAGGACAGTGCCGAGATCGTCGCCGAGCAGGTCGCGAATCATGCTGGGCTCTCTCTTTTCGTATTGGGCCTTATCCAACGCGGCAAAATCCAAGTGAACTTTTAACTTCTCCGTCCGGGTTCCGTGGTTGTCCACAATAAAGTCAACGACACCCCGGAAAATACTGCCGAGGTTCCAGCCATATTTGTCTACGGTGGTGTCATAACTCGCGTCGACAACATGGCCATTCTGCATGACCACCTCTAAATTCTCGGGTATCGGGTTCAGGATGGCTATGAGGTCTCGATCGGACATGCCGGGATGCTGGAGGCGGTCATACAGCGTCGGCTCAATGATGTCCCGGCTGATTTCGAGGCCCTGGTCTCTAGCCGCCACAAGCACCGATTTTGTCAAGGGACCGGAAATTTCACCTTCCAAACCATCCGCCTCGTCGAGGATGGTTATGCTGAGGGTGCCGTCCAGGAGCCCATCAATTAACCATTTGTCACCGAGGCCCTTGCCGGTGAGCGGCTTACCCTCCAGATCCGTGTATGTCTCCGTGACTTCATCATAGATGAATCCTAGTGTCGTTTTGACACCATCAATTTTGAGCGTTGTTTTGATTTTACTGCCGGTCTTGGACACCGTCTTGACGGCGCCCCGAGCCTTCATTTTGACCAAAACGGCTTCATTGGTCCGGGCCAAGAGACTCCCGCCCACGTCTTTAATCACAGTCACGATACGCTCAACGTTGACGGCCTCGCCGATCGTGTTGATGTCGGTGAGCGTGGTTTCGATGGTTTCGGTATCCACGTATTCACCTTTGAGATTGCGCTGTTTTTCGCGGATAAAGTTGCGAGTGGCCTCAGCAACCATACCGTTTTCCCGCAAAGTACGAATCGTTTCTTTCTCAAGTTTTTTCTTGTCGTTATCCGTATAAATCTGCTCCAGCGTATTCAGCCCGTTGTCATATTCTTTGTAATGCAATTTGCCGCTGGCATCGGTGACTTCAATGGCCACATGCGCGTTGTAGAGCAAACTGCGCAATTCGGCTTCCTGATCGGTGAGAGCCGTAAGACCCTGGACCGTTGCAATTTCGCCGCGGTTGATAATGCCTTGGCGTTCGAGTTCGCGCAGGCGGGCTTTGCGCGCTTCGTTGATGCCGGCCGCGACTTCAAAGGAGTGCAGGCCACCCTTGATAATCGAACTATCCTGGCCAATGACCAGGAATTCCCTGATCCGCTCATCGAGCGCGTTAATCTCGGAAAGCAGGGTTTCTTCAAAATGCGCGCGGCTGGCATAGGCGAGGGCGTTGGAGGCCGCGCCGCCGTCTTTGTTTTTGGAGAGCAGGCCGGTTTCCGCCAGGGCATGGTCAGCTTCCACGGCCAGGTAGTCGTAATTCGAGGTCGTGAATTTGGCCGGATCAAAATCGCTGAAGTGCAGAATCATGTTGTAAGAGAAGTCGGCGAAGTTCTGGCGGCCGCTCAGGTAGAACTCGTCGAGCAGTTTGCCGGCACCCGGCTGGCCCGGTGTAGGGCCATAGTCGTAGAAGTCTTGAATGCGGTTGAGCGTTTTTTCATAGAGATCGTGGATCGTGTTGGAAATGTGCGTCGCGTCTTCGCGCAAAAGATCGACATTGCCGCCGCCGGCCGTGTAATCCGTCAGAATGTTGGCGCGGGCTTTCGTGATTAATTGTGCCAGGGCGTCTTCTTTCGCGTTATTGGTTTTTGCAAGGCCTCCGCCGCCACCGCCATAGAGGAACTTTGAGAGAACTTTATTGTCCGATACATCGGCGGTCGCAGAATATTGATAATCGCCATCCATAAGAGCATGGTTAATATCGAACAAACCATGTTTGACCCCATTCGAGAGTCCCGTTGAACCCCCGACTAAGTCTAGAAAATCGGTATTCGCATTCATCGCAAAGAAAGCGGGCGCATTCCATTTTCCCGACGCCTCATCAAACGTGCTAAAAATAAGTCCCAACCCCTGGAATATATTGTTTAAATCTCCGGTAATCGGAGCTGAATCGTTGCAAGCCAGATTCACAGCGTCTTCACAAAGCTGGCTGCCCAGGGCCAGCAAACCATATTCTCCGCTGCTAAAACCCGTGTAATGGTATTTATTGATCAGCGTACCGTCTTTGCGGATTTCCGTGGGCGCCGGCGCCGAAGGCGTCCCGAGCGCATAATGCAGATCGCCCATCACGGCGTTACGCCACGCATTAGCCGGGACTTTTCCGGCGAGAATATATTTGCGCCGGATTTCTTCCATCTTTTTCGCATAGGTTCCATTGACAGGCGTCACAGCACCGTTGGGCGCAATCACATGATTGAAACGCGGTTCACCGAAAACGGTCTGGCTTTTGAGCGTGGCGATGATTTTTTCCAGGGGCTGGGTCTTGGAAGCTGACTTCGCATCCGTAAACTGCAGAAACTCAGAGTCGGTCAGGAAGCCTTCTTCAAACCATTCACTTAAAACTTCCAGCGGTGTCAGGCGCTTACCGGACGCCGGGTCGCCGCCCTGGCGCAGATAATTCATCTTCTTGTCAAACTCGAGTTCCGTATCAAAATATTTGATCGGCCCCATGCTTTCGCCAAAAACCGACGACATCATGGCAAAGAGCGTCATTTCCTGCTCGGTCGTCCCCTGCTCAAAGACATGATTGGTCAGCGAATCAAGCACAAGCATGCCGATTTCGGTAAAAATTTCGTCCTGATCGGCCTGGGTGCCTGTGTACGTAATCCCTAGCGGCACGGCAAACACATCCCGCAGCCAGTTATCCCGGGCCCCTAAAAAGTCGTGGCCAAAATAGCCGCCATAAATGGCCTTATTCCAATCCCGGGGCAGGCCAAAGTATTTTGAAAACTGATTATTAGTGAGTTGGTTGAGCATGCCGGTCATGGCGCGAACTTTTTTAACGTAAAACTCATTCAAGCTATCTTGCGCGCCAATCTTGAGAATCGCCGAACGGTTGTAGTTATAAATCTCACGCTGCATTTCAGAAGCCAAATCCTGAATCACACTGAAGGCTGTTTCAAAAATATTGCGGCCCAGTTCGCGCGCCACCGGTTCAGCCTTGGCAAGCTGGCGGATACTTGAAATTTTCTTATCCAGCCCCTTGACGGCCTCATACACGTCCTGCACTTCAGTTCTGTATTTTTCCAGAGCGCCGTCTCCGTCGGTTTCAGCCGCGCTGCCGAAAAGGAATTGCTCGTAAACACCCCACGCTTCATCATGGATGTCGTTAAACTCCTTTTTGATCGACGTGATACCTGCAAATGTCGCCGTCGGCGGGTTCGTTCCAAGATGCATTTTGAGGATATCGCTAAACGTGTTTTGCATGGCAATGACCGAAGGATCAAGACCCGGCGTCGCCGTGACAGTGCCGGATAAATCCGCCACACTAAGTTCGTAATACGACATGCTGCCGCGGTAGGCGTCGACGGCCTCGTCAAACCATTTGTCATACTCCTGCATCATGCGGCGCATTTCTTCGCCGATCACCATCTCGGACTCATCGCCCTTGAGTATTTGTTCTTTGGTAAAGGGCAAGAACTTATCATCCTTGACGCCAAAGCCGCGCGTCTCATCCCACCCCAGCGTCGCCGGATCATCCGTTAACGCCAGCACGGTTGTATCAAGGACGTATTGACGGTTGTTCGTCGTTGTGGTCATCACATCGGGTAAATCCAATCCGGTGATGGGATCTTTTTTGAGATAATACAAATAGCCATTCGCATCCTTTTTAGCCGGGCTGACGGCAATTTGATAGATCTTGTCCTTCGATAAGTACATGCTCAAATTGTGCAGGATGCCGAAATTGCCTTGCTGAAGGATCTCGACCGGCTCGCCCGAGGGCAGAGCAAACGGACTGCCCCAGATTTCTGACGTATCGCCGCGCAGGAAACGCACCAGATAATCGCGGTAAGCATTCTTGTAATCATGAATGGCACGTACGGCCTGTTGGAATCGCTCTTCGCCGGCCGCGCCTTCCTCGGCGCGCAACATGGCCGCCGCATTCAGCCATTCCGCGGCTTTTTGCTCCAATTCAGTGAATTTATCCGCCAGCAGCATGCCGCCGGTGCCGATCTTGGTGGCATAGGTCTCGAGATAAATCTTGTGTTCGTATTCCTCGAAAACGTTTTTGGATTCAGTCACATTCGTCAGAATGGCCTTTTGCGCATAGTCGCTGGTAACATCACCAAGCCGGGTATCTGCCGCCGCGTTATTTGTGGGCGTGCCTGCCGCGGCTTCTTCCACGACATGCTGTTTGACCACCGCCTCAAGCGGCGCCACTTCCGTGCGGATAAATTCCTTGAAATCGCGGATGTATTCGCCGTCTTCATCGAATTTCAACTCCGGCCGCAGAAAGACAGGCCCTGAAGGCGGCGTCCCTAACACCGGATTTCCCTGGGCATCGCGCGTAATATAGCTGGCCGGGTCCAGGTCGGAGAGCTTCTGGTCTTTTTCTTTTGCCAGTTTGTAAAAATCATTGCGCGCCATCGCCGACAGCATCACATGCCGCGCGGCGGAGGCGTAAGCCATGGCTTTGGACACAACTTGATTGGAACTGAGCATTTCCACCGCCGTTTTGCGCAACTGTTCAATCGCGCGTGCGCGGCCCGGATCCACTTTGCGGATTTCGTCCAAACCTTTGTCAAGATCCATGGTCTCAAGATCAAAGCGCAGCTCTTCCGCAGCCTGGTTCAGGCCAAATGACTGACGCAGCTGGTTATAACCGGCCAAAAAGACGCGCGTCACATCCAAATAGCGGTTCATCTGCTGACTGACAAAATCAAGCATATGATCGACCTGCGCCACGGGCACGGTGCGCGCATGGGCAAAATCATAGATATCGCCAAGGCCTGCCGGATCGAATGGGTTGGCGCTTGAGACCAGCACGCTATTGTCATAGACACGTTTGAACTCGGTTTCGTGGAAAAGGGCCAGGGAGTTATCCAACTCGCGCAATTTTGAAAAGATGTCTTCAAAATCCAGCAGGCCAGAATCGAGATCGTTAATCGCCGACTTCGGGTCTTTAAGGATTTTTTCGGCGTAGGCCAGGACGTCTTTAGTCAGGCTGTCCATGTTGGAAAGCCGGATCGTCATATCGCCTGTCATATTGCCGCTATATTCCAAACGCCCCTTATCCCAAACCGGTGTAAAGTATTTGGCGAAAAGCTGATTGAGCGGCGTTTCGGCGCCAGGCTCAATCCCCACAAGGTCCTTCATCGGAATGGGCGGTTCGGCGGCGCTGAGCTGCTCGAGGCCGGCTACGGTCTGTTCCGACAAGAGCTGGATCGAATCAAGCGTATTGTGGAAAAGTTTTTCAAGGCCGAAGTCATAGTTATCCAGCGTGCCTGCGGCATATTGGCTCGCAGGCAGGGCCTTGTCGGCTTTGGTGGGAAGGATGTAAAGTTCGCCAGCCGGAGCGGCTTCTTGAAATGCGCTGGGAGCTTCGGTCCAGCCTTCCGTGAACTTTTTACGGTCCCAGTAATCTTCCCAGTCGTCAGCCGGTGCCGTGGCCGTGGGAAGCGGCAATTCGTAACCGCCGCTAGCCACCGGCTTCCAACCCAAAAATTCGCGCAAGTCTTTCAGTTCTTTTTCGCGTTTATCATAAGCCAGGACATCCAGATCACCCTCAAGCGCGCCGCGGTCGCCGCCGGCCAGCGAGACATGCCGCTGCTGGCTCTGCAGCGAAAGTTCGGTGGCCGTGCGCTTCGCTTCTTCCTGGCGCTCCGTGATAAAAGCACGGTATTCCATTTTAACTTCATCCAAAAGCGGCCGTACATCGACGCGGGTATCCGTGCCGCCAATCGCGGCGGTCGTGACGATGTTGTGCGTCAGAAGCCCCATGACATCGCCAAGGCTGGTCGTCGATTGATTGGTATAAAGCACTTCCTTATAAAAATCCTTAAAGGCTTCCTGTTTCTCGTTTTGGTAATTCAGCGTCGCCGCAATGATTTTCTCAACCGCCTTAAAGAGCCAGGAATCGTAAACGTAATCAATGCTGTACGTGGGGTCTTCGGCCAGTTTCTTGATTTTGTCTTTCATTTCCAAGCCGCTAAAGTCACTGCCCACGGGATTTCCGTTTTGCAGCACAAGGTAATTGACCAGGCTTTCAAGATATCCGAGCGCTTCGCTGTCGGCCTTGGCCCCGTGCGACTCGCTGTAGAACTTCCGCAGGAGCTCAGGCAATTCAAAGAACATCTCGCGCGCTTTTTCGCGGCCAACGTGCAGATTCTTGGGCTGCGTCCCGGTCGTCGGAGCAAGTTCCCAAAGATACTCTTCAAGGAAGTCGCGCGCACTGACGGCAGCAATTTGTCCGGACTGGATGCGGGTTGCTACGTAATTCTCAATCGTATGCGTCAGCCCGACGTCGTTGCGGATGAGTTCGTCAATCGTCTGATCCGGGGTCTGGCCCGTTTCTTTGGCTTCCTGATTGGCGCGGTAATCGTCGGCTTCCACCGGCGGATCAAACTGCGTGGCGAATTCCGTCAAGCTGGTGGAATAGGCCTTCAGAAGTTTCAGCGTGTAGCGGTGTTCACCGTCTTCGATCATTGGGTTGACGATGCCCCGGTTGGTCTGGTCAGAGGAGTCGAAACGCGGCGTGATGAGATCGCCCTCCGGCGCGATCAGCGCGCCATCCATCGAAGCGGCGCCCAGGCCCCCACCACCCCAAATATTGGTCGCCATGACAGCCGCTGAATACACAATCGTGTTCACGATATTGTCAGCCAAACTCTTGGAATAGCCCTGCTGACGCGCATTTTGCGCGCCGCCGGACAGATTATCCGTCCGCACACTGCCCGCATTCGTAAGGTTTTTCAGGAAACCAGCCAGACCGGCGGACGACAATCCTTTGGACAATGCCAGTTTTTTATAGGCCGCTGCGACTTCGTCGATAGCCGCGGCCGGCGGCATTTGGTCGGTGAAGAGAAATTCGTAAACCTGATAGTAGCCGCCGCGGTCTTCCATGTTTTCATAAAACTGCAAGCCGGTGGTTGTCCCTAAGCCATCCGCGCCTTTCAGCAGGGCGTTGACGGCAAAACGTATCGCTTGGTTTTTTGCATCCAGCGACCGGGTGAGCGTTTCGGTCAGAAGGTTGACTTCGCGGTTAATAATTTCGGTGGTGACTTCCAGCGGCGGCGCATTGTCTTTTTGGTCGAGCGTATCAAAAGCGCGGTCGGACAAACCGCCGTCGACTCTAGCCACGTCGGCTTTTTCGATCACTTTCAGATTGGCGTTGATTGAGAGTGGCAGGCGGTCCACCTGCAGTGTCACCGGGTTCCAGATATATTCGTAAGACGGTATGTCAAAATTGAGCGCGCCGATAGTCTGTTCACCCGTAAAGTACAGGTTTAGAGTCGGCTGATAGTCTTTTGCCGCCGGATTGACGCCGATCAGGCGCTGGAAGATTTCACCGGTCAGGCGGTTACGCTCCGTTCCCGCGTGCCTATTGGAACCGGTCGTGTCCCAATCGAATCCAGATTGGAACTTCCCAGCAGCGATGGCCGCATTCGTATTGGGCTGATCTTCGCCGGCCGCACCAAGCCCCGCATACAAATCGAGGCTGCCGCGATAAAGCATTTGCAGGTTGGAGCCTCCTGCCAGCATGCTGGAAATGCGGCTGGTCTGTTCAGTGTAGTATTTTTCATAGAGAGAAACCGGCGCTCGCACATACTGATAGAACGGAAGTGTGCGGTTTGCTTCTAAGGCGTTCACTCCCCACGGGGCAATATCCCACCCTGTCGGCGGGGCATAAACCGGCGTACCATCCGCAAGAGGAGCAAGAGTTATCGGCGCAGCCCCTATGAGGTTGTATGCCGTGGGTCCTTGTTGGACAAGCCGGTTATACGCCTGGCCGCCGGACGAATAAGCAGAGTTAGGCATGTTCACCATAACCGGTCCCGTTTTTGGATTGATAATTTGTTTGAGTTCCCAAACGGCCCCGCGCCAGCCTGAAGAGCCGCCTTCGCCGGGATCCTGCCGGCCATTATGGTTCGCATCATCGTGCCAATTGCGTTTATAGAGCATGGAAACTTCGGGCTGGAAGCTTGCGGCCATGTTACTGCGGCGCATGCGTTTCACATAGAGTGTGTCCGGATCGAGATACGTAGATTCAAAATCAAAACTGCCTAGATCCAGCGACTGCTGGTTGGCCTTGTTGTTGAGTCCCTGGCCAGATAAGGCACCCGTGTCTGAGTCAAAAGCCAGCCGGATTGCATGATTGCGCCGGAACGTGACATCACACGGCCCTGCCGGTGACGACGCGCAGGCCAGCATGTCCTCCTGCTCCTGCTGCTCGCTGTTGCGCACGATTTCAAAGACGCCGTCAATACGCATCCGCACATGCGTGTATTTTTGATAGGTGTTCTGCAGAGTGGTATCCAATTCCGCCTGTGGGTCACGGATCTTGGTGTCGTTGCCTACTAACCGGCCATCTTCATAGTACATACGCTGAGTCACATCGCGATGCGTGGCTCCGTACTCGGTCTTGTACTGCGGCATTTGGCGTTCGGAGAAAAGTTCGATCATCTTCATGGGTTCGCCGTTCACCCCGCGCCGGATGCGGCCCGTGGCCGGATCGCGGTCATAATCGAACCAGTGTATGGCTGGGCTGATGGTTTCGGCCCGCTCCGCGGCAGTGAGGAGTGTGCTGTCCAGGTCGGGATCACTAAACCACCATAGTGCTGGGTTCGTCAGAATATCGGGCCGCGCCAGATAACGCAGATCGGTCCGGCCCTGCATGTTCTGATCGATCGTGACCACATCCAGCGTCATGGTCGTTTCGTTCCAAACCCGGATGTCCTGGTAAATGCCGGTCTTGAGCACCGGGCTGCCTTTTTCCATGTGGGCCGAGAAATCGATGAAGGCCAGACGCTCCCCTTCCGCACCTAAAATAGTAATATTGTTATTGGCGTCCAGGACATAGGTTTCGAGCGGCTGGCCCGTGCGCACGTCGGTCAAGACCGCACCGCTGAGCGGGTCGCGGCGGTAGAAGTAACGCGTTACATTGCCAAAAGCATCGACGGCCTTGAGACGCCGGCCTTCAGAGTCGGTATAGCTGGTCGTGCCTTCGGAAGTGGCCGTGAAATTGGTATTATTGCGCGTGCGTAGAAGTTGATTGGTCACGTTCTCCGATTCAAAAATGCGCGGCACGATTTCATTGCGGCGTAAAATCAGCGTGCCACGCGTGCCGTCTTGGCGCAAATCGAGCGTATAGTTGCGCACATCGATGCGGCCGTTTTGGTTGATATCTTCCGCCAGGTTCAGCACGCCAATGGGCGCGAAGATGTCTTCTCCAAGATCCAGGATGCCGTTGTTGTTGATATCTTCACTTGGGTCGAGCAGGTCGTTACCGTTCGGGAATAAAAGCGCCGGCCGGTCTTCGTCGTAGGTAAAAGTGCCGAGATTGACAACACTACCCATGAATTCGCCGGTGCGCAAATCGGTCACATCGCAGCCGCCGGCCACGTTGATATGGCATTTAAAACGCGACTGCACTCCGTTTTCCCACAGATAACTGAACTCGAAGTCCTGGCCCCAGGTGAAGTAGAAACTCTGCTCTTCCTGCAGGCTTTCAAGGCGGCTGCCGGCCTGGGCCACGGAGATGACCTCATCCCCCTCCAGCACCAGTGTTCCGTGATTGCCGTTATGAATGATGCGCACGCGATAGCGCTTTTGATCGAGGGCCGCATTGCCGTTGGTATCTTCCGACGGATCAAGGACGCCGTTGAACGGCAGCGTATCTTCGCCGGGATCCAGCACGTTGTTGCCGTTGGCATCTTCGCTGCCATCCAGCAGGCCGTCGCCGTCCCGGTCTTCGGTATAGGCGATAAAGAAGCCTCCGTCACTGATCACGCCGATCATGGCGCCCGTCACAGGATCGGAAACGTCACAGCCGCCAGCGGCATTGATATGGCATTTAAAGGCGGTATCTTTATTGTTTTTACCGCGCACCGTGAAAACGAAATCCTGGCCCCAGGTGAAATTGGCGGTTTCGGAATACAGGGCTTCGGTAAAGCGGTGTTCAACACCATCATTTTCAATCGTCCGGGCGATCTTGCTCTGGCCGCGGACCTTGGCATATTCGGTGCGTATCGTCTCAGCCGGTCCGGTGTTCTGACGCAGAAAACGCGTACCCACCGTGTAATCCAGGCTGTTATCCGGGTGATAAAAATAGCTGGTCAGCGAGGCCAGAGAGAAATTCCGCAGAATATCCAGCCCGACCAGCGATGAATTAAACGGACTTGTGCCGGCTTGAACCAGATCGGCCAGGTTCTGGATCTGTTGGGTCTCGCGCGGCTCAAACTGCCAGACCTGCGTCACACGCTCGGATTGGCGCGCTCCGTCAAACAGGGTCCGCGATGCCAATGTAAAAGCACCATTGGTAAGAATGCCGCTCAAATCGCCTTTTTCAGTCGTGATGAGATTGACGACAGAATCGTAAAGCGGCAGAGCCGATGGATCGAGCGGCCGGATCAGCACCTGCTCGCGTACGGCCCCGGTTTCATCCGTGGCAAAGAGCGTGACGGAATCAACGCGCATTTCTTCAGGGCACGTCGCCAGGCCGCAGGCTGGATTATGGCGCCGCAGCGTGACACGCGCAAAGGGCGTTTCGATCTGGTCTTGGCCGCGCTGAAGGGTAATTGACTTCTGTACGGTCCCATCTTCAAAATATTGGACTTCGCCCAAAACGTCCAGATCGCGCGAATCCCCGCCCAGTTCATCCGCGTCATAATCTGGATAGAGCGCGCCGGCATTGGCCGGATTCAGGAATGCGGCAAACGGGTCTTTGCGGCCGCTCACCTGCAGATCATTGTCCGATGCCAAGGCTTGATAGTAATAGCGTTGTTCAATCTCCAGAAATGCATTTTCCATGGCTGCGGCCGGGGCCGAATCCAGACCCGGAATGCCGATGGGCGTCGAGGCCGAAAGATCAAGCGTAGCATCCAGCAGGCGGTAGCGGCGGTTCATCTGCACGCGCTCAAAATTTTGCTGGCCTGAATAACGCGTATCGGTCAGGCGCGTCAACCCCGTAATCCCTGTAGGTGTGCTGACTTCTTCATAGGTCAGCGATTGGCCTTGTGTGCGCGCCTGGCGGTCTTTGTCGTAATATGAGTATTGCAGCTGCGCGAAATTGCGCGCATCCGCCGGCGTCACTCCAGACCAATTGTACGGCGCGGGCGTCACCGGATTGAGATAGCGGTCAATGCGCACGTCTTGACCAATCGGCTTGCGCGGATCAGGCGGCACGGCCGGGTCTTGATAGTAAATGCGGCCAGTGATATTGAGGCTGGTGCCATCCAGAGAATCCACATGGTGCTGGGTCTTGGCTTCGGGATGATACCAATAGAACGAAGCGTCTTGGGCCTTGCCGTCGTGATAGCGTACGATTCTGGAAATCTGCGGGCCGGAGGTTGTATTAAAAAATCCGGTCTGGCTCAAAAGTTCATTGGCCCAGCCGGTTTCGCGCGTGCCGGTCAATTGATAAGTTTCCGTCATCGAAAGACTGCCGAATTGCCGTGCGCCGAACTGCGTGGTTTGCTGCAGCAGGTAGTTGGAAAAATTCATATTGTCGATCATGCGCGACATCAATGCATTGGCGGAAAGACGCAGGCTGGCGAAAAGAGACGCATCAAACTGGATATCACCTGTCAACCAGCCTTGATAATTCGCCAAAACACGGCTCAAATTCTGGAATGGCGTTTGAGCCGCCGTCTGCATCTGGCTGACCCGCGACGCCAAGGCCAGATCCGCATCATTGGCCAGCGAGGCTGAAGTCAACTGATTGCGCAGTTCGTTAATCGCTCCGGTTAGTTTCCGCAATTTATCCATTTCGTTGTAAGCGTTATAGAGCGTTTGGCTTAGAGAGTTAAAGCCGCGGTAAAAATCCACCAGGTCATTCAGGCGGGTCAGGCGCTCAGTCACAAACTTGGCTTTGACACGCAGCAATTCCTTGACGCGTTCATCAGCGGCACCCGGAATCGCCGTATTGGTCAATTGATCAAGTTCCGCCGCACGGCGGTCGCGCGCCAAAGAGGCCATGCGCACCGCGGCCGGCAAAATATGCTGGATGTCCGCAAGAATCGCCGTCACCTGCATAAACGGCGTATCGGATTTAAGCAGGGCAAGCTGGGCCTGCATATTTTCAAAATCGCCTTCGGTCAGCGCTTCCGCATCGAGGCGCACGTCAAAACCCGTCTCAAGCTGGGCTGGTGAAATGTTGTAGAGCGTGATCGCGGCAGCCGCATTTTCAGTCTTGGTCACCAGGGTTTGCGTCGCCGCATAGTGGAATTCCTCACGCGCCCGTTTGGCCAGGGCTTGCAGCACCTTCGTGGAATCTCCAATAATCTTCTTGTTATCTTCAAGCGGTTCCTTGGCCAAACGGTCGTACTGTGTCGAGAGTTTGACCCGGCTGATGGCGTTCTCATTGGCAGTTTTAATCTGCATCATGGGCGTAATGACTCCCGCTGTGGTCACACTGGTGAAGTCATAGGGAGTCGCAGCGCTGTGTACGGGCTCTCCTTCCACGGTGCGGAGGATGCGCGCCAGAACGACCTGAAGCAGACCGGGTTCGCAGTTATTTGGGCTCGTGCACGCACTGGTGTAAGGATTCAAGTAAACCTTTATTTCCCCGGAAATCGCCTCAAGCCGCGTTTTGAAACCGGTCTGGATTTTATCCATTTCATTCTTGATGGCCGGCGAGGCGCTCTGGGACAG
Organism: Candidatus Omnitrophota bacterium; assembly: GCA_023247055.1. GTDB lineage: Bacteria > Omnitrophota > Omnitrophia > Omnitrophales > Aquincolibacteriaceae > JAHFHB01. The sequence goes on along the minus strand of JAHFHF010000006.1, from coordinate 53,600 downwards.
AGACGCCAGGCTCTTTGAAAGAGCCATAGTCCGTTCAGACTCCTGTTTGAGCCGGCTGAGCGCTTCCAACCCTTCGGTGTAATTGACATAGCTTTGGGCCAAATCCTGGACATGCGCGACGGCACCCATGGGCTGGACAACAACATTGAAACTTTGCTGCAAGGCGTTATAGCGTTTTTCAAGACCGGTACGCTCCTGCGTTGCCGCCAGCGTTTCTTTTTGCGCTTGTAAAAGCTCGTCGCGCAGAACAGCACGCCGTGTTTTGGCATAGACAGGCTTGTAAATAATCTGCGTTACGCCGCCCACCGTGATGGTCTCAGGCGTCACGCCCACCTGCTCCAATTCAGCTTTAGGATTGGCGCGCAGAAGGTCATCCACGCCGGCTGCGGCGGCTGAGACGCGGTTTGCGAACGTATCATAAACCGCCGCCTGCTCATCCGCAGCCGTCCAATCGATCAGTGACTTGTCGTAGAGCTCCTGCGCGCGGTTCTTTTCATCGAGCGCCTGCGTCAGCTTCGCTTGCAATTCAGATTCACCGCTGTCGCGGATATAGATAAAAAGTTCATCCCGCAAACGCTGAATTTTGGCCTGTAAATCGCTCATGGTCAGCCGGATATTTTCAAGCGCAGAGCCTTTGGACACCAGATTGATCCACTTGGCCTGCAGGGCATTGCGGTTGATGTCATTGGCCGTGGTTTCGTAAACCGCCCGGGCGGTCTGATAGTCGCCCAGAGCCGTATCGTAATCGATGCTAGCCGTTTGCAAAATCGCACGCGTCGTGACTTCCAGCGCCAGCGCCGCCGTCAGATCGGTCTCAAGCTGGCCGCGTTTAGCCGCAATGGCGGTCAGCAGGGCGGTATATTCATTGACTTTAATTTCGGCGCGGTCGTACTGCAGGCCGAATTTTTCCATTTGGAATTTAATTTCGGCCGGTTTTTTAGCCAGGTCTTTAAGCTGATTGCGCAAACGCACCTCAGCTTCTTTTTCAAGGCGCCGGCGCTGTTTTTCTTCTTCCAAGGCCTGGAAATATTTTTCTTGAATATCAAGGATGTGCAGAAAATTAGGATCAAAGCGCTGGGCAATCGCATCCAGCAAGGCAAAAGACAGACTAATCGAGCCTTCGGAAGCGATCATCTGATCGAGGAAAATGCCAGCACCGGCGGTTTCGCGCGCAGCATAACGGATCAAATCTGCGAACATGCGCATCGCCAATGAATCTTTGACCACCTGCTTGTTGAGCGCAAGTTCGAGTAGTTTATTGGCGGCCGCGGCCATGGCTTTGGAACGGTCAAACAAGTATTCGATGTTCATCTGCGGCGTCGACAAGCGGTTGAAGAATTTGCGCAAAGCTTCGGGATTGATGCCGCCGATATTGCGGAACGCGAATGCCTGCTGCAGGCCCTCGCCTGCAGCCGCATAAAGGTTGCGGGCCAGGCCGGCCTGGCTGATCAGCTTCTGGACTTCTTGTTCGGTTTTAATTAAATGGCTCTCGCCTTTAGCCGCATCACGTCCCAGGCGCGTATTGAATTTGCGCATTTGGCCTGCATCCAGCAGTAATTTCTGTTTGTCGCTGTCCGCTATCAGGAAGGCGGATAAAACATCCGATTCAGCAACCCACTCATCGCGCGTATCCTGATCCGCGGCATGCGCGGTCTGGGCCGCAGTCAAAGCCGCCTGCTGGGGCATGACATAGGCCGTCTTGACTGCGTCGATACGGACTCTGTTTTCCTTGATCAAGGCTTCCACAAAGGCTCGTTTATAGAAATGCATGTCGGCGGCCGGTATGACACCGCCCACCGGCGACGGCTTACCGCCGATGCGTTTGTAGGTTTCTTCCAATTCGCTGATTTTGAGATTGATTCCCGAAATCTGAGAGTCCGTTTCTGACATCTGAGAGCGCAAAGCCGCCAAATCATCCGTTAGCCGGTCCACTTCTGCTGCAGCGGCAGCGCGCGCGGAAAGCAAGCTGGTGATTTCAAGCTGCGCTTGGGCATATTCATTCGTGGTACGGTCGGGAGCCGTATCCAGATAGCTGCGCAGATAGAGCACGGCAAAATTGGCAAGTTCCAGTTTGCCGCGCGCCGGCAGGATCGCCGTCCAATCGTAAGTGAGCCCATTCAGAGCCAGGTCGGCGCTGCTGACCGTTGCGCTGACAGCCGGCGACGTAATCATAATCACGCTCATAAAATAGTTTTTCAACGCTTCAAAATTACCCTTGAGCTGGTTCCAGAGCGGCCGGTTTGTCGAGGCCAAGCCGTCCAAAACACTTTTAAGAACCGAAAGTTTAGGGGCGCCCGTAAACGCGCTGAGCGTATCCGGACAGTTCACCCCGCCGCAGAACGCCGTCATCAGCGCCAGCCGCGCCGCCACGTAATCGCTTTGATCTTTTTCAAAATCAAACCCAAGATTCTTAGCCGTGGTTTCCCAGTTGTTTTGCAGAACGCCGGCCGGTGCCGTTCCGACCCCATAGGCCGGGTTATACAGATTAGTTTTCTCTTTGAGTTTTTCTCTCTGCTGAATCAATTCAAGGTTCAGCACTTTCATTTCGTCGGTCATGGTGTCGCGCACCACCGTAAGTTTATCCAGCGCGGCTTCCAGACGCCGCTGGTCGGTCTCAACGCCGGCCAAGAGGGTCTCTTCGATTTCGGATCGGACCATGGATTTGCGTTCGTTTTGTTTAGCAATGGCGGCAAAACCTTCAGTCCCACCGGCGCTGTTTCGGGCCGCTATCACATCCGGATGACTCCCCACATATTGCGACTCTAACGCTGCAATGCGCGCCGTGTCTTCAGCCTGATTGCGGTGCTCCCACTCCGTCCAGGTCGCCGCCGCATCCCAGGCCGTGGACCATCCGGCAGAGCCATTCGGCGCGGCCATATTCCATTCCCGGTAAAGTTCAACTCCGGTCGACGCGCCGGGGTCCCGGTTGGCCAAAACCGGCACCTGATAATTCCAGCCGTTATAAAGTGTTTTAAGTTCGTTCTGTAAATTTTGCTGTCTTTGACGCAAATCCGTAAGCGCTTGAAAAATAACGCCTGCGGCGTCAAGCGATGGAGTTCCCAGCGCCACTCCGGTGTCCGGTTTGATCAACCGCATTAATTTTTGGACCCGCGGATCAAGTTCGGCTTCATAGTACGTCTTGGCATTGGCACTCTCATAGAAATAGGGCGAGACCACTTCCCAAGGCTGCACCGGGCCCACAAAGGCAAGCGGATCTGCTGGATTAAAATAGAAATTAATCGCCTGGGCCGGAGTGGTCGAAGTCTTTTGATTCGAACCCTTCAGAACATCCTGAATCTCCTGTTCCACCGTCAACTTGGCTTTGATGATTTCTTCAAGCTGCGCATTGACGCCTTTCAGGGCTTCTTCGACAAACGACTTGCGCAGTTCAAAATCGCGCATGGCCGCTTCTTCTTTGTAAAAATTGTACCAGGCAGTTTTGCGGGCACCCTCCACATACCCGACAGCATTCTTTTCAAACGGAATGTACATCACATTTCCATGGATATCCGTCATAATCTTGCCTTTGGAATCCCGGCGCACGCAATCGATGTCAATTTCATCATCCGTAGAGCCCGCCGGACATAGCGCGACAATGCTATCGTCCCAACCGGCACTGTCCATGCCATAGGCAAAACTCGCGGCCATGGACTCAGCTTGCCGCCGCGCGAGACTATCCGGAAGATTAACCAAAACATCGAATAGTTGATCGCGCGTACTGAGCACTGTCGGAGCATCGCTCAACCCGCCCAATTGGGTCAGCGCCGTATTGTAATTGTTCGTCGCCTGGGTCTTGAGGGTTGCGACGCTTGTAAGCTGCGTGGTGACGTCGTCCAAACGGCGGTAAATACTCTGCGCAAGACTGTTGCAGCGGCCAATCCACTCGGCGTCAGAGCACAGAACGGCTGTTAATGTTCGAGGATCTTGATAGGCTGCCGTTGGCGGCGCAGGCGACTGATCAAAGACGCCGAAGCGCTGGATGTAGAGTTCATTGAGCTGCTCCCGGGCTGATTTCCAGAGCTGATAGGCCCGGTCTTTGTCGGCCTGCGAGAGATCACTATTGGCATTGGCCGTGTTATAAGCCGCAAGCAGTGCCTGCACTTTGGCAAGATTCCCGGCGATTTCCGCATCGCGGATGGCGGCCTCTTCCTCGAGCATCATCTTTTCACGGGTCAATGCAATCTCCCGGTTCTGGAGGCTGAAATAATCCTGGCGTTTGCTGTCGCCGATATCAAAAACGCCGCGGATCATGTCCGGATCAGGCGCGGTCAGTTCAATATAACCGCCTTTAGCTTTACTGCCGTTCAAATTGACTTTGTAAGACTTGCCGCCGTATTGCACACTACCGCCATCCAGCATGAGCTGGCCGCCGGCATTGCAAAGATTTTCAAAACAGAAAACCTTGAGCTGTTCATCGTACCGGACTGCTACATTCACCGGCGGATTGGAGCCTGGAATGCGGATGACCGTCCCCACCCCCGTAGGCGGAAAAACCGTTGTTTCCGAATACGCCAGAATGGATCGCAAACTGTTATTGGCGCCCATCCAGTAGAGCGCCTCGTCATACTCCACTTGCGCGGCGGCTTCATAAATGTCAGCCGTCTGTTCAGCCTTATCCAGCGCAGGCTGCAGCCGGGTTTGCATCAAGGTTTGTTTTTCGGAAGCATCGGCCAATTTTTCAAAATCAGCGGTGATGCCCTGCACGGCATCGCGCACGCGGTCGATCTGATCGACAGCGCCCTGAATCGCGGTTTCAATTTGATTGCGGCCGAAAGATGCCGCGCTCTCCGCCTGACGCGCCCCGTACTTCAGCGTAAACTGTTCTTCATCGCGATTGGAAATCATGTACTGGGCCTGTTCAAAGCCATTGCGGTATTTGTCTTGCAGGGCTTCATTGCTGTATTGGCTGACTCGCATCGTCTCAAGCGCCTGGCGGCCTTTCAAAAATTCCTCTTCCAGGTCACGGTAGGCATCGCGCGCGGTCTCCATATCTTCCTGCGCGCGCAGAGTCACGCGCTTATTAAACTCTTCGGCCTTGGCCAGGTAAACATTGACGTAGTCATTAAAAGCGCTATGAGCCGTATCCGCAGACGTACGCGCCGTAATGGCCTGCTGCTCCAGTGCCTGCACGTCCTCGGACTGCACATCGGGATTCGATTGAGCCAGGCGTAACTGCCTTTCCAGATCCAGCGCCGTCGTTTCTTTGCTCTTCCAATCCGCGCGCAGGGCTTCTTTGACCGGATCTGCGAACTGACGGGCCGCAATCATGGCTGCATCTTCCTGCGCGGCACGGTATTGCTTGAGCATGTCCTCGTATTTATCTTTGGCGGCTTTGAACTTGGCATCTTGATCTTCAAGCTGGACACGGGTTTTAGATTCAATCGCAACAGCTTTTAGAAACTCATCCTGCTTGGCAGCATAGCTAGTCTGCGCGTCCATCAATCGTGAGGGCACCGTATTGCCGCCGACTACCGGGGCCGTCAAATCCAAGCTTCCGATGATCGCTACCAAAGCAGCATTTTCCTGGTCGCTAAAAGCCGTATCCTCGGCGTTTAGGTCGCTGCCGCCGTAGAGACCGCGGTATTTTTCAAGAAGCCCGCTGATCTCGTCCGCAAGCTGGGTGCGGCGCTCGGCCAATTCCATTTTCACCGGGCTATGCGCGGGATTGTTTTCATCCAGCCGGTAGATCGTCGGATCATTTTCGTCAAAGATCATGACCCGGTCTTTTTCGATCACCGAGGGAGCCGTGGGATTGTCGATAAGGTTCTGAATCTGCTGGACCAGCCCGTCAGCGTGGCGGAATTGGACATCGTAAAATTTTGTAGCCGAAGGCAAGGGTTGGCTCGTGACCGGATGCGTATCCATTTTTTTGATGTCCACATAGACCGAATACGCACGCTTGATGTCTTTGGCCCTATCCGCACCGGCCACAGCAGAGGGATCGGGGATGTAAATGTTAAACGTGACCGGCTTGCCGGGCTCGACGCCGAGCGGGTCAAAAAAGCGAAGCGTACCATCCGGGAGGTCGGTACCGCGGAACGGATCGTCTTTCGGAAGAAAGTAATAATCGTATAGCTTATTGTCCGCCGAATGCCAGCTGATATGCTTGATAAAAAATCGATCAACCAAATCCACTTTATTTTGCCCCGTAGCGGCTTCATCGGCGCTGGTACCCGCCATGGTTTCTGTGCGATAGCCCGTCCATTCCAAATCAATGACGACTTTGTCCCTATCCGTTATTTCTCCGGGCAAATTTATGTATTCGTTGCTGTCTAAGGTGCCGTTATGCGTTTTGTCCGCGGAGTTGTTGAAATCGCCCGTAAATTCCTTAGGCAGGCTGATGATCATTTTGCCGCCCTTTTCCGGACCATCCGAGGGATCGCCTGTCAAAAATTCCGAATTTGCCGGCGGGTTCTGATAAACCGCCAACGGCGCCATGCTGGAGGGAAATTGACCGAGACTGGTCCGGTTATTAAAGACCCGGAACATATTTTCCAAAAGCGCCAGCGCGCTGGCGCCGTGGCCGGTTTTGTCTTGGCGCCCATCGGAAGCCAGACGCAGGCTGCCGGCCACGAGCAGATCCAGGTATTCTTTGTAGATGCTTCTCAAATCAGCAATCCCTCCGTAGACCACGCGTTCCAGCACCGCTTGCGTGCCCCTATTCGCCGTGACATCCACCCCCTCGATTAAGCTATTGTTGGAACGCGTTCCGTTTTGGGTAATGCCGCCCTCAAGCCGGACTTGCTCGCGCACACTTTCGTCAAACATGAGCATGTCTAACTCTCCATAAGGAATCAAATTAAGATCCAATTTTTTAAGATTGACATCGGATACGCTGGGCGGCAAGGCCGTGCCAGCCACTGGATTGAGCGGCCCCATACCCACCACTTCATCCAACAGATCCACCAGCCCCGGTCTATAGTGGTAATCAATCGTATTGACGCCCGTGCGCGCAAAGAAGCCCGCGTTGTTAAAATCATGGGCAGCATCGTCAGCCGTTGTGTAATTGCCGTACATATAACGCTGCTGCGAATCCGGAATCATTTGCGGGATGAGATACGCCTCTAAGCCGCCCCCGGGAAATGGATTGGGAGTAAACACCGATGTGTCCCAGGTGCTCTTGGGCCAGATCTTCATGGCCGCGCGGATGGTTTCCTGGGCAATCCAGCCCTGAAACTCCTGACCCGTGTTCGTGCCCGTCAACGTATTCAAATTGCGCGCGTCGATGAAAGACTGAAACTCCACATCCGTTGAAACATAGTCCTGTGTCGGCAGCAGGGCCGGTCCCAGAGGTGGCACCAGGTAATTGGGGTCATACGTCGACGACTGCATATCGTCATTGCCGATGTAGTAGCGCAAAAGCTGTTCCACGGCCTTGGCTTCATTGAGCAGGTTTTGCATGGCTTGATAACGCTCGTCTGCGCGTTTGAACTCATCTATTTTGGTCTTGATTAGGCGCAAGAGCGAAGCTTGCTCCTGCTCGAGCAATTCTTTTTCTTGTTTGGCCAGCAGATAATCGCGCTTGGTCTGCTGCAGATATTCGTACGTGCCAAAACGGATAAGCCCTGTCGTCGGCAGCCCGGTTACAGGGTCGATCAGAAGGGCCTGTTCTTCGGTTTGTTGAATTCCGCCCCAAGCTGCGGGCAAACCTGTTTGCCGTTCATACTCTTTCCACATTTTAAAGGCTGCTTCGTAGCGGTCCGCCGCCTGTTGGTACTCTGTTTCAGCCTGGGTCATGGATGCACGCAAGGAACTGACATGCTGGGAATTCGCAATCAATTCGGCAATATCGGTCTCGCGATCCATTTCATTGCCGCCGGAATTAGCCATGTTGGCCAGGATGCCGCCCATAACCACCGCTGCATCGCTATTCAAATTTTTCAAGGTCACGGCACCGAACGTCATCATACCGGCCTTGTGGCCGGACTGGCTTTCGACGAAGTAGGTGCGATTTAAAACCCGCGCATTGAACGTCTGGCAAACCGGCGGAACGGTCGGTCCCTGGCAAAGCTGGACTTGGGTGGTTGAAAGTGCCGTATAGGTCACGGGATTCGCGGCCGTTCCCACGAGGATGTTGCTGCTCGCATCACTCACAAACCCGGTAGTTTCTCCCCGGCTCGTGAATGTTTCGCCATTTTCCAGTTCATATGTCACTTCAACGTGCTTGAGAACGTTATAATTGACCGTGTCGCCTTCAAACGTGACCGTTCCTGGCACCGCCAACCGATAATCCGCGGCCATGGCAGACGTCACTTTGCGATGCAGGAATGTTGGATCCCAGGCATCCTGCACGCCCTTGTACGTAAAGTCTTCAATGCCGGTGCCATCGCGCGTTACCGCGGCTGCAAAATTAACCGCTGCGGTATTGACCGCGTTATGCTGAATCACCACCGTTTCTGTATGCTGGGGATCCGCAAGTGTTGGCATAAGCAGAACATACTGCGTATCCGTGCTGTTAAGCGCCACTTCACTCCGCAACGTCCCGTCGGAGAAGCTAAACAAGCGCCCCTGAATTTCCACCAAGTTCGTCACCATCGCTGAAGTTCCCGGCTGAACCGACCTTAGGGTCGTCGCCGCCACATTCATCCACGGCAGGTAAGAACTAAGCGTTACTTTATCCGGAGCAACCCCAATCCCAAATTTGTACTGCGAAATCGGTGTCCCCAAGCCGGGAGGCGTGGCGGTTGTCGACGCCGTGTCTCTGGCCTTGATGTCCACAAGCTGGCCGTCCTGCCAGACCATCAGTTCCGGATCGGTCTCGAGCCCCAGATAGCCGTCGCCATTGACATCGGCGAAGATTTCGCCCACATGAACCGGCAGGTAGAGATAGAGTTTGCCGCTGCCGCCGGGTGCGCTCAAGGTACCGACATCGTAGATCGCCTGGAACTGGTGGAAATTGCTATTGTCGATTTCGTTCGTATTCGCATAACCTGGCACCACTTTGACGTCGAAAGTTCCCAGCCCTGGAACAGAGACGCGCCGCGGGTCTAATGTGAGCGGATCACGCTCCACCGTAACCTCTAAATCGTTGAGGTCAGGGTCAAACAACGCGGTCGTTTTAAAATTGCCGTTGTCCAACAAACTGATATCCAAATCTTCGCGCACCGCATAGCCGGTGGGAACCGGGAAAAATTGATGCAGAGCGCTCGTAAGCGCGGGCTGGATAACCATTGAATTAATCCCGTTGATTGTCACCGGTACGGACGCAAGCTGCAGGCTTGTGACCAGATTGGGCGTAGTGTTAGGCGGATTCTCAATAAGCTTTGTATTTTTGAAAATCTCACGCGGCGTATCCAGGATAAATTTTTGTGTCTCAAAAAACTCGACGCCGCCCGTGCGCCGGAAAGCATCCCCGCGTAGTCCGCCGATGCCGTCGGGCGTGGCCGGATTGGCCGCCGTACCCGTGGCGCCGAACATGGCCTTGAGCAGACGGTCATGCGCGTCCTTGGCTCCTAAAATGGTTTTGATGTCGCCTTTAAATTCACCACGGAAAGCCTCGGGCATAATCACAAGCTGTTTCCAGGAAATGGCCGTGCCCTCGGTCACTAAAATTTGAAGCGTCAGTTTGCCATCTCCGCCGGGTGTATAGCGGTTGTCGCTGATCAACGTCACCTGAGCGGCCGATTGACGATAAATCTTGCCGTCAACGACCACGACAAATTGATTATTTTCATCCTTGGCCACATCCGCTGACTTACCGGTCCATTGCGGCTCTGCGACCGGCGGCGTGGTCGTGGATGAACCCTCAAGAATCACACCCGGCACATATTTGTTGATAGCGTCAGTGCGCGGCGTACCGACCGTCCCCCACTTCGTGCCGACAATTTTTTCCGCTGGGTTAGAGGGATCGGGAATCAGCTTTCTCTCAGGCTGCTGCAGAATCGTCACCATCTCACCCGGTTTGTCGTCCGACGGCTCACGCAAGAATGTGACGACACGGTAGAGGAATTCCTCGTCTTCATGAATCGGTTCCGGACCCACACCGTTCCACGGTCTATAGCGGGTCGGATGCTTGACATAGCGCATAATCACATACGCCTGGCCAGGTACAAAATTTGAAGCCGGAGCCGAGAAATTAATTGAACCGGCTTGAAGGTCGTACCACTTGGGCGTGACGGCCGGCGGCGTTGCGGGTGCCGGGAACCATTCATAGACAGTATTGTTCTGAATCGGGAATCCGGCTGGAATGACGTCATTTTTAAAATTAAATTTAAAATTTTCAACATTCGTCATCGCGCTGCCGGATTCCGTCTGCGGCGCGTTGCTCAAACCCCGGTTATTGCGCAGGCGCGTCACCAGATCAAGACGGTGTTCCACATCGACGACTGAGCCCAATGGTGTCTCAACGCCCGTGCCGTTGGAGAGAGACAACAGGTTTGCACTGCCGATGATTTTTTCAAGCAGGCTGACGATGCGCAGCTTGTCGGCCGTCAGAAGCGACGGATAGTTTTCTTTCAGGAACGGGTCGGAGTTATCGACGTACTCGCGCAATTGGTCCAGGTTCCCCAGAATGCCGCGCGCTTCTGACATGGACAGATTCATCGCTTCCTGGCGTTTGCCTTCCGCCTGCTGGAAGAGGTCAAAGTAAGCCGCCTTGGCGCCGTCGTCGGTTTCATTTTCAAAAAGCGCCATCAACTGTTTCTCGGCTTCGATGGCTGCGCGCGCTAGTTCCTGATGCTGGACCGAACGGCTGTAGGCGCTCATCACGCCAAAGAGGTCGCTGAGTACGCGCTGAATGGCCATGGCGTCAAGCGCGGTCGGTTCCACGTCTTTCAAAATTCGCTGCAATTCGATATTTTCCGGCTGAGACTCGGCCATGGCCTTGATGTCTTGATAGTCATCGATCAGGCCCTTCTTGCCGTCGCCCAGCCCGCCCGTATATTCGTTGATCTGACGCAGCAGGATTTGGGCGTTATCCGCCAAATCCACATGGGAGAAGTTGGCGTTGTCGGGATCGGTCACGATCTCACCGAAATTTTCCAAGAGTGACAAGTCAAAGACAAGTTGGTTGACAATTTGTGCATGCGCCTTGAGTTCCTCGGACAGATCTTTGGCTTTTTTCTGAATTTCGTTTTCAGCCTGCACTTTGGCGCGCATGTTTTCAAACGAGACGCGCATGGCGGCAAAGGCATTTTCAAAGGCACGCTTGAGATCGCGGGTTTCCTGCAGGGATTGATAGGCCATGTCATGGACCGTCTGGAACCAGTAGAGTACCGAGTCGCCATTGACCCGGTCTTTGGCTTCCTGGACTTTGAGCGCAGCCTCATACTGTTTGCGCCGGGCTTCTTCCAGCGCTTTGAGTTCGCGGCGTTTATCTAGGTCGGCCAGGCGCGTGGACAGGCGGCCGGCAGCCTGCATGATGCCAAGCAAGGCCGTATCCTGGTCAGAAACCGACGGGGCCGTATAGCCCGCGGCGGCGGCGCCGGCGCCAAGCTGCAATTCGCGCGAGGCGCGCAGGCGCTCTTCGGCCAGTGACCATTGCAGATGCATGGCCTTCAAGGCAATCTCCCCTTCCACGCGCGCGCGATCCAGGTCCGTGACGGGCGCATCCGCAGCAGGCACTGCTAACAAGGCCGCCTCAAGCGCATCAACCTCGGCTTTAGCGGCCTGAACGACCGTAAGATTCGCGCTGAGTTCGCCTTCCTTCATGGTCTGATAACCGGCAATTTTGTTCATGCCCAGCATTTTGGCCGTGATGCGCTGAAGCAGGAAGCCGATCTCTTCTGCACCGGCTGTGACTTCATTGCGGAATGCCGCTGTTTCCGTCAGCGGTCTTTCGGCCACCCAGGCTGGCATGCGCGTGACGGCGCGGCGCGCTTCTTCGGCATCCAGCAGAAGGTCCGTCAAATCATCTGCCGCCGCATTCAGAATGACTAGATTCATGGCCGCACCCGTAGAGGCCGTCTGGAAGGCGCTTTCCAACAGGCCTAGGCGAGTTGTAAAATCAGCTTTCCAATTGGCAATCGTGGCGGCCGTATTGGCAGCCAATGTGGCTGCCGTGAGCGCAGGCGGCATACTTGTCAGCGCCGCTTGAATCAAAATCTGTTCGCGGCGTGCCAGTTCGGCATCAAGTGCATTAAACATGCTGTTAAAGGCCGCCCGCAGGGACGCGGTGTTATAGATGCTGGCCAGACGGTTCTGGCTGGCGCCCGTGGCTGTGGCGAATAGGCGCTCATAGTTGAGCAGGGCGGCTTCAAGATTGGCGCGGTCGCTCAAAAGCCCCGAGCGCAGATTGCCCAAAGCCGCATCCGAAAGCGCAGTCAAATTCAGGCCGCCGATCCGCACTGAAGCGCTGGCCGCAGCGGCCGCAGCGGCGCTCATCGCTGCGCGCGCACCATCCGCATGCACTTCATAGTTGAGCGCATCCGCCAGCTGAGTCAAAATCTCATCGACCCGCAGGCCAAAAGTCGAAGCGGCATTCAGATAAACCTGAAAATCTTCCCGGGCATCGTCAGGCAGATAGGTTTTAATCCGGTTCAACTCATCGCGCAGGGCCTCAAAGTCAGCGCGTTTGGTGCGAGCTTGCCCCATGCGCAGAGTCAACTCCGCTTCGGAAAGCACGGGCACGCCGTTGACATCGAGAAGGCCCGCAAGCAGCGGCTCAAGCTGGCTTTGAATAACAGCCTGCATCGAAGCGCGCAGAGCGTCGGCGCGAGCAACAAGCTGAACTGTCACGATGTCGCGTTGTTCCTTAACTTTCTCACCGGCCACGGCTTCTGCGTCGGTCTCCTCACGCAGGGCGCGCACCAGATCATGGTTGGCGTAGTAATTCTCATAGCTGCCGCTCATCGGCGTCAGGCCGCCGGCTGCCGTCAGGTCCGTCCAACGGTTGTTTTTGTCCGTCAAGCGATCGGCCTTAATCCCGTTCAACCGGTCGCGTTCGACCAGATAGGCGTCATTTTCAAGCGCGGCAAGCCGTGTGTTCAAATTGAGAAGGAGGTTGTTCATGTCGTTCAGCGCATTGATTTCATCCGCGCGCAAGGGCGCCAAAATGATCTGCCCCGAAGCCGCGACCGCCGCATAATACGCATCCGTGCGGCGGAAAAGTTCGCGCGCTTCATCGCGCATTTTTTCGATTTGTCCGGCAGCGGCCGCAACCCGTGCCAGCACGGCATTGATCGCGCGCGCATCCTGGATCGTGGGATTGGGCGGCAGGCCGGTGTCAATCGTCTGCGCCTGGTTCTTGAGCGTCACGACCCGGTTGCGCTGGCCCGTGACCGGACCGTCACGCAGGGCAAAATGCGCCAAGCGGACATTTTGCATCGCGATCGCAGTGTCGTAGGCGCCCGCATCCGCATTGATCGTCGACAGCATGGCGGTGACGGAGGCCACGAAAGAAGCGTCCGTCGACCAATTCAGGGCGCGTTCCAAAAGATCTTTCATGCCTTGGATTTTGTTGCGCATTTCGATATAGCCGTCCGCGCCTTCGACCAGCGGTTTGAGCGTGGCGTTATCCGTGGCCGCTCCGGCCGCGGTATCAAGCACCAGTTTACGGTTGTCAAAATTCGTATCCGCTGCGGTAATCGTGCTATTGAGATTGCCAGCAATCGCGGATAAATTCGTTGTTCCGGCCGTAATCTCATCCGCGATCCGCGCCGCTTCCGCAGTTTGCAGCGCCGTGTTCAAATTGCTGAATGCGGCTTGCCAATCCGCGGCCAAAGCCGTGCGGTCGTAGATGGAATCCAGACGCGCGCGCGCCGCACCATTCATGCGCTCATAGATTTGCATGTAGCGCGCCAGCGCCAGTTCAGAAGCAAGTCTCTCGGCCAAAAGTCCGCTGTAGCGCGCATTCAACACACTCTCGCTTAGCCCAGCAAGTCCGGATGACGAAAGCTGGCCCCTTCCCAACGCCGCGCGCGCGGCGTTAAAGGCCGCGGCCAATTCCGCGGCAAATTGCGCCTGGGCGTGGGCTGTCTCAAGATCAGCCTTGACAGCATTACGCGGCGCCGCTTGGGCGGCAACCAGTGCGGCCTTGGCATTGACCTCGGTCAGGGCCGGCGCCAAAGCCATGGCTTGCAGGCGGACGATTTCATTCTGCAATTGATCAAACTCGGCTTCATAATTCGCGAACTCATCCAAACGGCGCTCGATCTCGGCCGCATCTAAAAGAACGCTGCCGGATGTGCCGAAAATCCCCAGCCCAAGCGGTGTGATTTGATTTTGCATCAGTGCGTCAACGCTCCGGCGGATAGCTGCCGCGCGATCCTCTTCCTCATCCGCCACACGTTCCTCTTCGGCGGTGACGGCGTTGGCGGCACTTTCGTAGGCGGCCGCCGCATCTTCATAGGCACGGCGCACGGCCATATAAACGGGATTGCCGCTCATGAAGAGGCTGTATTGTTCTTCGGCGATTTCCACATATTGATCTTTTTCGGTTTCAAGCCGCAGCCAAAGACCGGTCAAACCTTCATCCAGCCGGTAAGTGATCGGTCCCACGTTGACCCGGTGTTCTCCCGTCGGAATATCGTAATACGAAACAAAGGGATTCATGGCGGCCAGCGTGGTGACCGGCTGGTTGTAACCGATGATCGACCCATCCGGCAGAGTCACATCGACCACGTCATAAAGTTTATAGAACGTAAACGCCTGGTTCATGATTTCGGGCGTCACGGTGTGGTCGCCGGCACGCATGCCAAAGATTTCATTGCCAATACGCAGATGGAATGGAAATTTGAAGGTTGTTGTCCCGACTCTGAATTCAGGCATGGGTGCGGCAAAAGACACGGCCACCTGATTATAAGTCCCCGGCGCGGCGGCGCGGTCAAGCTCACCGGAAATACGCACGGAGTGTTCTTCATTGGGCATGGTGATGTCACGCAGCACCAGCGCAGCCGCTTCGTATTCAGCCGCCGCCGCTTCAGCCGTTGGGGCCATGCGCACGCGTTCTTCAAAAGCCGAGAATTCACGGCGCAGATTTTCAAGCCGGTCCACGGGTTTCATATTGCCGTAGAAGCCTTCGAGTTTATTCAACACGGCTTCGAGGCCGACATCGGGCGCGGTCAGTTCACTCATTAAGCCCAGCGTGCCGGTATACTCCTGCTCTTCCGTATCCACACGGGTTTTAAGAACATTCAAATCGTCATAATCCACATCGCCATCCGTATCCAGGTCCTTCAGGTCCACACCGAGAGCGCGAGCAGCGGCCGCATTAAATTCGGTTTGACGGGAGGCATAGGCCTGATGCGCGCTTCGCACAAGCGCGGCCCGGATCTTGAGTTCCTGGTAATACACTTTAGCGCCTTCGATCAGCATGCGCGCCTCGGTAAAGAAATGCGGCACGCCTGAGAGCACGTCGCCCAGCTTCAGCTGCCAATACGGATAGTTTTGATGCATCAGACGCGTCATGGTATCCATCTTGGCCCGTAACTGCTCGATGAACGTAACCTGGCTGGCATCAAGCATTAGGTCAAGACCACCCGTGCCGGTTCCAGGCAGCGGTTCGCCCCAATGCTCGAAAATAATTTTGAGCCGGTCGACGTTCGCGCGGAATTCCCGGGCGCTGGAATGATCAAAGTCAATCAATTGCAGCGGGTTGGTATCATCATTCCAGGCGCCCATCGTCAAAGGCATCGGGTCCGCCGGCGGCTGAAGACCGGTTTCCCACCCATTGTCACGCGCAAAGCTAAGGCCGTTATACAAGTCCATCAAATCATTGCCGGTTGTTTCCGCCAGACGGTACTGGAAGGCCTGGACTTCCTGAAGCGCGCGGATCAGCGGTTTGTCCTCCGGTTTATTGGGGTCAAGTTTTTGCCCCGCGGCATAGGCGGCATCTCCAAGATAGCGGACAAACGAACTTGTAACGGCCGCGTAACTCTTGTAACGCAACGCCTCGGCTTGAGCGCGAATTTTTTCGTACGAGCGCCGCAGGGATTCCAAATCGTTCTTGGCCGACTTGTAGAGATAGTCCAGCAGGATTTTCTCGCGCCGCACGCGGCCGGAGTCCTGCGCCGATGCGCTCAAGGTGTTTTTTGCCGCTGTGTATGCGCTTTCCCTGGCACTGACATTGGCCAGCGCCGCGGCGAAGGCAGGATCCGCCGATGAAAGCGTGCCGGCATTGACTTGAGCGACAAGCCCGGCCAATGCGGCACGCGCTTGGGCCAACGCCGCTTCCGCACTGACGAGCGCTTCGCGATCCAAACGCACGACGTCTTCTTTTTGAGCGGCAAACTTGGTCCAATCCTGCAGGGCCGTGTAAAGATCAGCCAAAGTTTCAAGCGTTCCATCCGCAGTCTGTGCCACTTGACGGCTGGCGGGCGTATTGATGAGGGTCAAAAGATCGCGGCCCAAGAGCGCCTGATCCAGTAAGTCGCGGGCGCGGCTGGCCAAGAGCGCCACGGCGCTTTCATCATCGGAAGCCAGTGCTGAGCGCTCAATTCCCTGCATCTGGCCGGCATAAAAGCCCTGATTCTCAGGAAACTCCACATCCGTCAGGGCATCCAATGTCTCATTGCTCGTGGAATCGAGTACATCAAAGATCGAATTGACATAGATGGTCTGGTTCGGATCGGCCACGTGCACGACTTTGGGCTGGGTTTCACCGAAGTAGCGGTACAGCGTCACGGTGTCCGGCGTGCCGTATTTGAAGGTGTAGCCTGAATTCACATAATTGCTCACGGCCAGGACATCGCTCGAATCCACCAGCCCGGCTGGGTCTTGATCCACGTTGACGTAAGCCGACAAGTACGAACGGAACAAGGAGACGTCGTCGCTGTCAAGCTGGCTGTCCGCATCCACATCGCCCAGCCCGGCTAAGGTTCCATTCAGGAAATCCAGCGTCGGAATCAGCGGCAGGAGCTGCTGCCAGATGGCCTTATCGAGCAGGTCGACCACGCCGTCGAGATTGATGTCATCCACCGTGGCCATGGCCAGATTGAGCGCTGTCACGTCAGCGGCAGTCACGCTGCCGTCGCGGTTGACATCCGCGCGGTCCAACAGCAGCGGGCTCATCTGGTTATAACGGGCCACGGCACGCGCGCGCACGGTCAACTCGGCCAGGATGCGCGCCGCTTCCAGCAGCAGTTCGTTGGCTTCCGTGGCACGGTCCAGAATGGCTTGACTGCTGAGAAAGGCATCGTAGACGTCGTTGATGTCTTCACGCAGCAAGCGCATCTGGTCTTCCATCTCATCCGCCTGCGAGAAAATCGACGCCACTTCCGCGCTGCTGCGGCTGGCCAGCGCGCGCAGGTTCAGGGATTGCATGAGCGCAAGATCCTGGCGCATGGCGGACGCCAGCGAGGCCGCATTGGCTTCGGCGGCCGTCAATTCATTCAGATAAATCGCGGTCTGCGCGGCTTTGTTCGCCGCCTGGGCCGCGATGGTCTGTACTTCGGCAAGATCCGCGGCAATCGCCGAGTTCGAAGGATACTGCATAGCCGTAGACTGGGCAATAATGAGCAAATTCTGGATGTCCTTGTTGCGCGCGGTGATCTGATCCATAAAAGCTTTGCCTTGCGACACACGCGAAGCGCGGCGCACGGTCAGGTCCAGCCGGTCGATTTCCTCAAAGAAGGCCAGCGACTGCTGGCGCAGGCGCTCTTCCAGATTTTCGGCACTCTTGAGATAAGCGCCCTTGGCGCTTAATTCTTCAAAAATGGCCAGCACGGAAACCAAATCCCCTGCCGCGGCCAAGGCGGCCTGAGCCAGCGTCGCATCCACGGAACCGGAAGCCATGGCGGCAAACAAATTGCCAAGCTGGACGGACAATGCCGCAATATCGGCAGGGCTTGATCCCAGCGCCGCATCCGAACCGCGGATGAGCTGCAGGCTCGCGCTGTCAAGCGTGCGGCGGTCCGGTTGATCGGCGCTCATCACGAAGCCGTCCCAATGTTTCACAAATTCCGCCACGCTCAGCGCAAAAGAATCGCCCGTATATTCACGCACGGTCACGTTTTCAGCGTCGGCCTTTTCAAGCACGGCAAAATGATCGCCGTCCAGGTGAATAATGGCCGGCAATTTAAGCGCCGGCAATTCCTCGGCCGTCATGCGCCGGCCGTAAAGTTCGAGCCCCGCGTGCGCCGCCGTATTTTGAAGCGCAAAAGCCGAGAGGACCAGTTCGCCGCGCGTATCGGCACGCAGCACGCCGGAGAGAATGTCGGAGAGAATCGTCTGGCGCGCGAGTTCTTCGTAGTCGAGAGTCTTGAGTCGTGAGTCTTGAGAGAGCATGAAGCTGAGAGCCGTGAAGGCGCTGATGCCGAAGTGCAGGCTTTGTTCCGACAGGTATTTAAGAATAGCTGTGGCAGAATCTTTATTCAGTGAGGCCGCCATGGAAGCGGGAATACCAAAGCCGGCAGCGAATATGATCTGTTCGCTGCGTTTTAAGCCCGTATAATTTTCAAGCACCGCACCCACCGACAGAATGACGCGTTCCATCAAGGCACGGGTCTGGCGGTACTCTTCAGAACCGAGCAGGCGCACTTTCAAATCGGCGGTCGTCAGTTTGCCGGCCAGCACGTCGGCCAAATCCACGGCCAGTTCTTCGCCCTTGGGATCACGGCCTAGCACATCGCGATAAGCTTCATAAACAGCCTTGCCTTCGGGGCTGTGGAGCGCATATTGAATCACGCCCGCGCCGCTGACTCCAAAAGCCTGGACGATCGAAGCGCCCGAACGGCCCTTTTCAATCGCACCCGCCAGTGCGGCCGCTTGCTGAGCCGCATTCGTCATCTGGTCAATTTTGGCCGGTACCGTCAGATTGAGCGAAGTCATGAAGGCTTTCACGGTATCGGCTAACTGCGCCGCCGCAAGCGAAACTTCCTTGATTTCTGCGGCACTGACCGCCTCCGAGGATCCCGATCTTTCGACGAGCGTCTGGGCCTGGGCGGCGGCGAGAGCGGCCTGCTGCTTCAAATCGTCCGTTGACTGCGGAATCATGGCCGCGGCCGCAATCATGGACAAGGCGGTCGCCGCCATTTGCGCCGCCTGAGACGTCAAGCCTTGCGGCATGGCGGATCCGGCGGACGCCGCGGCGGCAAGGCCTGCGGCAAGAGCTGAGGAATTCAAGGCGCTGGTATCGCCCAGCCGGGTAATATCCGCCTCGGCCGTCAGACTTACGGCAAGACGGCTCGCTGCTTGGAGCGCCAGCGCGCCCTGAGAAGCTGCGCCTTGCTCCAAGGGCTGGGGCGCAGCCGTGCTTGGAAGTATCAGCAGCGCCGTCGTCAAACTCTGCGTCAACGCCTGTGTCGAAATCGATACCGGCGTAGATTGAACCAGCGAACTGCTGAGCATCCGCGCCGCGGCCGCCGCATTCATAGCTGCCGATACCCGCGGAGGCATCCCAATTCCAGCCGCAAGGAACATTCCCTGCAGATCCGAAAGATCATTCTGCATCAGGGTGAGCGCCTCAGCCACCGCCCAATCCACGGTCGTGGCCGGCGCCAGGTGCTGCGCGTAAAAAACGAGGTTCTGAGCTTTCTGCCGCGCCGCAGTTCGAATCTCCTCTGGAATGTTAAAATCGGTCGTAATCGCATTCGCAAAAAGATTAAAAGCAGCCGTCGCAGCTACCACCGCATCCATGACCTGCGCATCGGAAGCAGCCTGTCCGGCTGTAAGTGATACGCCTAATCCATGGATCGAGCCGGCGACTTCCTGCGGTGCGGATGAGCTCCAGGATGAAGCGGTTGAAAGTTGAGCCGTCAGCGCCGCCGTCTGCTCGCGCGTTCTTGCAGTAAGCAGGTAGCTTTGACTATTGCGGAGAAAGGTCACCGCAAGGCCCGAGGCCATAGAGACGGCCTCCGGCAGATTCAACGTTCCGGCGGCCGCTCCGCCGGCCAGTTCTGCCGCAACGGCAATTGCCGTCACAAAGTTCTGCATGGCCGCCGGCATAGCTAACTCATTTTCCGCAAACATCTGGACAAGATTTGCGGAAATGGCCTGAGCATCACGTGCCGCCTGGGCACCCTGAGCCGGCGATGAAATTCCCGCAACCTGCGCGGCCAAATCCCGGGCGCTGGCCGCTGCATTAAGCGCAGCACTGCGAATCGCACCGGTGACTCCCGATGTTACAATCGCATGGGACAGTGCCGCCAGCGACAGGGCCGCAGACGACGCAGCCGCCTGAGGCGCATAACCCGGAATACCGCGATCCTGCGACATCAGCGACGTCAGCATGAGCGCCAGGCCCGAAGCTTTTTCCGCCGCGCGGACGGCCTCCGCGCTGACGTCGCTTCCGGCCGCGAGTCCGTCGGCAATGAGCGCTGTTGTCGCCGCCGCATCGGCCCGCGACACGAGAGGCAGCGGTTCAAGGTATGCCCGGTAAGCCGTAAACGCATTGATATTCGAGGCTAGCACAGACGCCGTGGTTTCGGAATACGCCGGCTGTGCCGTGTGAGCGGAATATGCCGCAGCCAGCACCGCTAACGCGGCCGCGGTTGTCACGCTGCCGCTCGCCGTACCGCTTTCGGTTTGAATTTGGTTCACAATGCGCGTGGCCATCGCCGCTGAACCCTGGGCGGATGCGGCCGCCGCGGACAGACTGACGCTGGTGCCTCCGAGCATTTCCGCTTCCGCTGCCGCCTTGGCCGCCGCTTCGCGGATTATGGCTTTCAGAGCTGCGGAAGCTGCGGGCTCTTCCACGCTGGCGGCCAACAGGCCCAGCACCAGGGCTGCTAAAATAGCCGCATCGCTTCCCGGAACCGCGGAAATGCCCGTGCCGAATTGCGCTAAAATATCCGCCGCTGCCTGGGCTGCGGCCGGCTTGTCGATGATGGCGTTAATCGCCGCGGCCGTCTTCTGGACTCCGCCGGCAATGTCGGCATAGGGCACTTCAATCAGCGCCGTCAAACGTTCGAGGCGTAGTTTGCCGCTGTCGAACATTTTGCGCACTGCCTCCATGGACTGCAGGACGGCGGCTGAATTCTGGTGCGTGAGCGTTTTATTCGAAAGCACATCCACGACCTTTTCCGCTTCCTCCTCCGTGATTCCGAGCAGTTTGGCCATTTTCTCAAGCGGAATATCTTTTAAAGCCGCCGCGCCCGAAGGTTCGCCGGCCGCCTCTTCGCGGCCCAGAATTTCAGCGCGCAATTTTGCCGCCTGACTCGCCAGGGAGGTGATTTCTCCGGCGAGGAGCGCGCCCCGGTCCGCCTTGGCCGCCAATTCCATGCGCGCCGCGTCAATCAGCGCCCATTCATCGGCCAGCCGGTTTAAAAGCTCTTTAGCCGCCGTCACGCGTTTTTTGAACGCCGGCAGCACCTTGTCGAGATTTTTGAAGTCGCCGGTCAGGGCTTTTGCAAGCAGCGTGAGCATAGACTTATAAATTTTCTGCGCCTGTTTGCGCCGGTTGCGGGCATCCTCGGCAAGCGTCATCAGCAGTTCCAGATCATTGGACGCCTGAGCCTTGCGGCGCATCTCGACGGCGGTATAGACCTGAGCGCGGATATCGGCCACGGACTGCTCCCCGCCCAATTCCAGCATGCGGAAAAACTCCAGGCGCTTGAGCGCCTCCAGATAAATGTCATAGGCCCGGGTCTTAACTTCAGAGCTGAAGGATTGCACGGCAAAATACGCCGCTTCGCCGATGTGGTAATTGTCTTTCCCAAGAGACATCCCCGAGCCATTTAAAATTTCCAACGCGTCCAGCTGTTCCTTGAGCATCGGCACCAGCATTTCAAGTTTTTCCGGCGAAGTTTCCTTATCCACTGCTTTGGCGAGAACATCGACTGCATCCACCCGCACCGCCCAGTTTGTGCCGTCGATTTCAACGCTCTTGTTCCTGAACGTATTCGTGCCTTCCCGTGCAATCACGCTCCCCGCCCAGTTGAGCATGCTGAGATGATAAGAGAACTCATCGGCATAGCCGTCCAGGGCCGAAGTGCCCAGCGTATCGCGAATATTCGTATAGCGGTTAAACTCTTCCTCGAGTTCACGCGAAATCAGCATACTCCACGTGACGCTCAAGGCATTGTCCTGCGGAATAAATTTGAGGCGCCAGCGTTCAAACATTTGCGCCTGCCGTTTGACATAGTCCGTGGCAAAAACGCCGTTGGTTTCGCGGATTTTTTCGAGAATGGCAAGCTCGTTCATTTCAGAAAGTGGCTTTTGCAAATCTGAGGCCTGCGCCAGCGTCTGGCGGAAGGCAGCTGTACCGCCGGCACTGAGCGCATAATCGATCACCGTCCGTTCGCGCCGCTGTGTCGTATTATTAAAGACCACTTCGTACTTCGTATGGTTTCGCGCGATGCCCACGGCCGAGACGGACGCGGCGCGGATCAACCCTTGCTGGACTTCTTCGGCCGCGCGCGTGATAAGGGCCGCTTCATTCGCAGACAGGGAGCGTTCGATCTCTGTCCGTAAAAATTCGACGACGCTAGCCTGGGTTAAATCCGCCAGCGCCACCTCGGCCATTTCACCGAAAGCCATGCGCAGTTCATTTAAGCGGGCCGCGGGTTTGAAGACTTCCAGCGCGGCGTCTTTCAGTTCGGCCAGGGCTGCCGCCGTGCGATCCGCCCGGTAGATCGTATCCAGCTGCTGGTATTTTTGATCCAGCGTCCGGCGCAGTCCCTGAGCCAGACTTTCAAACGCGCGATAGTTCTCCGCCCGGTACGCAGCGAATTCGTGCGATTCTAAGCTTTCCTTGATGACCGCTGTCATACTGCCGGACAGTCTGTTGAGTGTCCGCATGGCGTCCAGGGGCCGGATCGAGGAAGGGTCGCCGATGGTGAAAAACGCTGCGGCGCGGGTCCGCGCATTTTCCATGATGCCGCTGAGGTGCTGCAGCCAGATGTTTGTATTCACAAACGCGTTTGAGAGAATACCGCTCGTGGCCTGAATACGATCCCGCAGGGCCGTCAGGTCGGCTGTGATTTGATCCCCGTATGCGAGTAAAATGGTAAACGCGGAATCGTTACTGAGATCGTCATAGGGCCCCGCCAGCTGCACTTGCCGGCGAGCCAGCATATCATCAAGCACCCCATAAAGAGCATTGCCGGCCTCAAAGAATCGCTGCGCCTCGTTCGTCAGGGAATCACCGCCGGTCGCCTGAGTTGTTTGAACTGAACGGTTATTTTCCAGATAGCCGGCGGCAGTGTTGATCAGATCCCATTGGGCCTCCGCTTTGGCGACTTCATTGCGGTCTTCCAGCGTGGCGTCCTCGGCCGCCGCTTGCTCACGCACCTTATTCATCAAAACCAGCGCTTTATCACGCAGAATGCGTGCAGTTTCAAGATAGGCCTCGGTCTTGACGGCATCGCGCTCAGATTCGCTGCGCGCGGCAAAGACGCCGAGCAGTGTTCTGATTTCACTCAATTCAGCGGTCAGCAGTTTGCTGCCGCCTTCAAAAATCAGGCTGTCCATGACTGCGGCCCCGGCTTGTTCCGCCAGCACGCGCAAGCCGTTCAACATGGCAGCCGCCGCGCGGCGCTCGCCATCCAGTTTCAGTTTTTCGTTCCGGCGCACATTCGCCCTCTTCTCTTCAAAGATCTTCTGATTTTCGGGCAGATCGGGGTCGATGCCGTTTTCCCGCAGAATGGACCGGGTCCACACTGTAAAGGTCGTGGCATCCAGCCACTCGTCGGCCTGCACGCTGGCATCCGCCAGGCGCTGGCCGGCCTTTTCCAGCAGGGTGTGGATCTCGCGCCGGGCCGCCTCGCGCACCCAGGCATCAGAGGTTCCGCGAATCTCCGTCAACAGACTATCCATCACGCGCTGGTCCGCCTGCAGGCTCGATTTGAGCGAGCCTATCAGTTTGCCGGCCGCGGCCTGGCGCGCCGAGTCGGCGGCCAGATTCAGGTCTTTGACTTTTTTCGCCAGTTCCGCGGCAAAATCACTCACATGTTTTCCATAGGCGACGATTTCACCCGGTAAAATTTCACCGCCCTCGTTTAGGATTTCCATTTGGTCCAGATACTTCCCGTAAACATCCAGCGGCGGCAGGCTTTGCCAAATCGTACGCGTCTTATACCAGATGCTGTTCATCTCACCGCGCGCGCGCACATCGTCCCAGAGCGCCTGCACGGCTCGCTGCTGGGCATCGACCAGCGCGATCATACGCTCCGCCTGGCGGAGTTTATTGACCGCATCCGCGCCTGAGGCAGCGCCTGACGCTTCGCTGATCAGCTGATTGACCGCGCTAATATTTCCATCGAGTACGCGTGACCATTCGATGCCCGCAGCGGAATTGTCAACGATCATGCGGACGCGGTACTGTTCAAGTTCAGCCTCCATCCCGAACATGCGGTTGAACCAGGCGTTCATGCGCTCACGCATGCTCGTCAGCCAAGTTTCCGCGAAAATGGTTCCGGAGCCTTGCTGGGCCGCGAGAACGCTGATCAGATTTTCAAGGTTCATCAGCGTCGCTGTGGCCGGATAACCCAGATAATAACCGCGCAGCGGCGTGCCGCCGGCCGCCGGCGTCCGGGCGCCCTCAAGCAAGGCCCGCAAGAGGTCGGGCTGAGAGTTTTCATCCAGGGCTCCGGCATCCGGCAGTTCGAGTTTGAGGCCGCCCAATTCCGGATGACCCGCCAAAAGTTCGGCCGTGGATTTTTTGAATTCTTCGGGGTCCAGATTGCGCAGGGCATTGAGATTGGCCGTCATCTGCGCTTCAATCGTATTCAGGAGTTGGGTGACATCCGCGCCCTGCGAGGTTTGGATCTGCGTCAGGATTTGTGTTTCCGCCAGGCCGTCCAGTTCCGCGCGGAACTCCTCACGCGCGGTCATCATGGCCTTGATGTCGTCTTCATAGGCTGAGGCATTTTCGACTTCGGCTGTAAGCGCGATAAATTCATCCTGAAGCGTTTCGAGTTCTTCATAGAGCCGGCGCGCGGAAGCAGCGGCATCCTGGGCGGTTTTAGAACCCGCCCCTACACCGGTGGTCTTCGCAGCAGTCTCAAATGCGGCCATGGCCTCGCCAATCAGACGGTCCAGTTCGGTCAGATGCGCGCCGTTTTCTTTCAGCCAATCGGCGGCCGCATCCGCAGCCCCTTTTGTGGTCTCAAGCGCCTGCAGGTCTTGCGTCACAACGCTGCGCAGCGCATCGACTTTTTGGCGCACCTCGGCCGCAGACGGCTCGGTCAGCAGTTCCTGCCAATGCGCCGTAACGGCATCCGCCAGATCAAGCAAGCCTTCACGCACCGCCAACTCCTCGTTGGTATTCAGACCGGCCGTCATGGTCTCCAGCCGTTCGATCCAGGCGGCGAGGCCCTCGGCCAGTTCTTCAATCTGCGCTCCGGAATCCTGCCGCGCTTCCGCGGATTCAGCCTGCATTTCCAGGCGTTCCACGATCGCAAGATCCGGCTCAGCGCCCAAATCGCGCAATTCTTGAGCATCGTCAATCGCCATATCCGCCAAAGCCCGGGCCAGGGTTTCATCCTGGGTTTCAAGGTCCTGCAGCAGGGCGAGGTGACGCTCGAATGCGGCTTGCTCGGCTGCACGCGCCTGCTCCGCCGCCGCTATGGTTTCTTCACTTTGAAGCAGAGCGGCTTGTTCGGAGAAATCAAAACGACCGCGGTAATTCTCAAGCAGCCGCTGGCGGTCTTCAAAAGCGGCCGCATCCTGACGGGCGGATTCCGTCAAAGCCGCGATCGTGCTGGTCACGGCCTCCCCAATCGCTTCCAGGATCGCGAGCGAAGTCTTAAGGGACAGGTCCTGTTGAGTTGTTTGGACCTGTCCCTGTTGGACCATGATGGCTTTTTGCAGGGCTTCGGCTTCATGCAGCGCGCGCACCAGCGGATCCGTGGACCAAGCCTGCGGCTGTCCGGCCAAATGCGCCAGTCTTTCGGTCACAAGCGCCTTGGTTTTGCCGGTATCGGCTTCGAGCGCGGCGAGTGAAGGCAGATTGGCGCTGAAGCCATAGACGCCCGTGCTGTCTGCGGCAGCAAGCTGAGCCAATTTTGCGCGGGCCGCGGCGGCTTGAACCGCAAAATCACCGGCAAAGACTTCGAGCCGGTTCAATAAGGTCAAATCATTCGTGTTGTTGGCAAGCACCAGCGACAAGCGCCCGGCCGCGGCCAGATAAACCGTTTCTTCCACCAGAGACGCGCCGCCGGTGGCACGCAGCAGTGCATTTTTAACCGTGAGCAGGGACAGGTCCATCTGAGCCGCTAACTGGACCTCTCCCTGAGTCCCCGGCACTTGAGCGGCTAACTGGACTTGTCCCTGGATCTCGCGCACAGCCTGCTGGATTTGTTTGAGGGTCAAGGCCGTCGCATTCGCAGCCTGGGATTGCGTTTCAAGTCCGCTGAGAATCGAAATTAAAGCGGTATTCTTGTCAGCCGCCGTCAGCGGCGCATTCACATCCGCGCCCAAAGCCGCAGCGCGGGCGTTCAAGGCCGCCGCAGTTTGGTCAATACGGGCCAGGTAGTCGCGAATTGAGGCCAAATTAGCCCCGGCATCCACGCCGGCATTGACGGCCGTAGCCAGTTCACTTTCCAGCACAGCGACTTTGGATCGTGTGTTATTTATCAGCGTATAAAGCATCCGTAGTGGCAATTCATGAATTGCCACTCCATTGTCCGCAGCGATTGCGCCCAACCGGTTCACAGCACCGGCCAAAAGCGCGGCGGTTTCAACGGAATCGGCCCCGCGATTTGTGACCACCCGCTCATGGAATAATTCAGCCAGCATGGCTTCGTGAGCGGCTTTAATCTGGGCCATCAGCGCTTCCGGACGGCCGCTCAAACGGCTGAACGCCGCCGTGTCCGGATACTGACTGATCACGCCTGAAGCCTGTGCCGCGGCCGCCTCCAACTGCCCCAGAAGCTGATCCACGACGCCGATCAGCATTTCACGGTTCATCGTGCCGGCTTGCGCGCGGATAAATTCGGCGGTTGCGTCTGTTTGTTCGGCCGCAGCTTCAAGCAGACGGATGCCGGCCTCCACCTGCTGCGCGCTCTCCACTTTGGTTCTGGCGGCCGCCACAAGTGCGTTGATCTGCTGAGGCACAGGACCGGCGGCCGTGGTTTCAAAAGTTTCCAGCCAGCGGAGCGCTTGCGCCCTATCCGCAGTTTCAGTCATGGCGTCGATGCGTCCGGTCAAAAGCTCGGCAGCGGCCAGATGGACCTGCAGATTTTCGTCAGACGCGAGGCTGGCTTCGGCCGTGGCTTTGGCAAGGTTGAAATTTTCGATTTCCGGCGTCAGCACCTGCGGGAATTCCCGCAGGTCTTCAGCCAGGCCGGCCGCCTGATTCAGAACATCGGTCATGAGCAGAGCATTGGCGTTCAGTTCCGCATGGCCGGGATTCAAATAAAGCAAGCGGTCCATTTCAGCGAGAGCCGCCTCTAAATCTGCGAGAATTTCGTCGGCCCCCCGCTGCAAGCGTGCCAATTCGGCCGGCCAATCCATGGCCGGTCCAAAATAATTCATCACGGACTGAGTCGCACTTTCCAATGGCCAGAGGCCTGCGGTCATGGCCTGGTAGCGCGCGCCCAGAGCACTTTCATCCAGGGAGGTTTTATCCCGCAGCGGATCCAGCGCGGCTTTGATCAGGGCCGCATCGGAAATTGCCAGCAAGCGGCCCGCCGTCTGTTCCAGTGTTTCTCCTGCCGCGAGGCCCGCCACGGCGGCTCTGATTTCATCCGGTGTCGGTTCGCGGCCGAGATTGGACCGGGCCAGCTGGGTCACGAGCGCTGCGGCCGTGCCTGCGAGGGCCGTGGTCACGGACTGCGCCGCCAAAATCCGCATGTGGTCGAGTTTGCTCTGAGCTTCCTTCACCAGAGGCATGGCACCGTTCTCGGCAGCCTGGGCCTCATGCAAACTTTGCGTGAGGGTTTCCAGCGCTTGATCCAAACGGCTCTGGGCGCCCCGCAAAGTTTCCTGGGCCTGCAGGGCCGCGGTATTCGCCGGCATCTGTGCCAGAAGACCCGACGCCCGGGCGCGCGCAGCCTGGGCCGCACGCTGCGACTCGGCAAGGGCATTCCGGCCAAAAGCCAGCAGCGACACAAAAGCAGGGCTGGTATCTGCCCCGGCTTCAAACTGCCGGCTCATCCAATCCGCCAGCGCCAGCGCATTGCGGGTTTGTTCGGCAAGGCCTGCCATCGTCTCTTCCGCCTGCCGCACGGACTGCGCCAACGCGGAGAGTTCAGCAAAAACAGCCTCGCCCTGATCCAGATAGGCAGCCAGGGACAGGTCCGGCTGAGTTCCTGGCTGGACCTGTCCCTGCGTCCCGGCCAGTGTACGCATATTTTGAATCACGGGCTCGACCGAAAGCACCAATGAATCCACCGCATCCGAACTTTCAGCCGCGCGCGCTTCAACCAAAGTTTCTTTGAGGACTTTGAGGGCATCTTCCAGCTGGCTTGCGAGGCTGGGGGCCAGCGCTGCTTGTCCGGTGAGCGCAGCGAGCACGGCTTGGATGGCGCTGCGGTGTCCGGAAAGACGCGCCATGATCTGCGCAATTTCCTGCAGCATCTGTTGCGATTCGCTGGGGCTGAGCAGCATGCGCGCAATCGCTTTGCCGGTTTCTTCCATGGTCAGGGCCTGATTAAAAATACCTTGGGCCGCGCGTTCGATGGCGCGGGCTTCCCCGGCGTCGACCGCAGCGGCCGCACGCGCTTCCAGCTCAGCCAAAGCGGCTTCGCTTTGGTTTAACAGATCCAGCGGCTCGACGCCCCACAGGAAGAAAAGCGCCTGTTCATCCAGCGCATTGACCATGCGGTCGCCGGTGATGTCAAAGGCCTGCAAAGCCCGTACGCTTTCAATGACTTTCGTCACGTCCGCCACATCGACCTTGCGGTCCCGGGTCACATCCGCCAGCACCACATCGCGGCCGGTCACTTTCAGCTTGGCCGCTTCGACCAGCCGGCGTAAATCTTTGAGATCATTGGCATCGACCTTGCCGTCACCGGTGACATCCGCGCGGTCAATGCCGCCGAGCGCCGCCAGCAGGCCGGCATAATCACGCGCGCCGATAAGATTGTCCTGATCAATGTCTGCACGTTCGACTTGCTTCACGCCCAGCCCCCACGGCGAATACTGGCCGAGCCGCAGCTGGTCCTCGATCGTCACGGCAAAATCACCGGTCAGATCCAGATTGCCTTGAATGGCCTGCGCCAGAAAAGCGCTATCCGCGCTGTCGATCACGTTATCGCGGGTCAGATCCGCACGGCGCAGCAGATCCAGCGTCAGCGGCCGGTAAACCGGCTCGCCGGAGGAGCGGTCCGTGTAACCGGCTTCCTGCAAGGCCTTGGCTTTACGGACCGCGAGCAGATCCGCACTATCCAGGCGTTTATCGCCGGTCACATCGCGGTAGAATGGCAGCGCGTTTGTGAAATTCGTCACATCGCCCGCATCAAAAGCGCCGCTATGGTCAATGTCGGCATTCTCCAGATCATCCGGCATCACCGTATAGCCCGTGCGTTGATAGCGGATCATGCGGTCAAAAAGATCCACATCCGTCTGGTTGACCGCGCCGTCCGCATTCACATCATGCACAATCTGGTTGGAAATGGCGGTCATCAGCGCCGCCAGATCACTGTCATCGACTTTGCCGTCCTGGTTAAGATCGAAACGCATGTCCAGCGCAAAGCCGCGGTCCATACCGTAACTGACGATTTCCTCGACTTCGCGGGCGCGGGCCAAATCTTTTTCATCGATCAGACCATCGCCGTTGACGTCGGCAATCTTGGCCTGCGTGGTTGAAATCAGCTGGTTGAGATGCGCGGCAACCGCATCCGGATTGGCGGTGTCCACGCCCGCATCTTGAAGATCTTTCAACCGAGTCAGCCCGCGCACCGGCGCATTACGCGCGGCCAGCCAGCTGCGGATCGAGGCGGCTTTATTAACATCCTGCGCATTGATGCCCGCCACCCCATCAATATTCAGCCGGTTTTCATTTTGATAAATCAGCGTATAGAGATCCAAATCACGGCTGTCCGTTATGCCGTCGCGGTTGATATCGCCGAGGACTTTTTCTTCTTCAGTGATTTTGAGGCCCTCGGCCATCAAAAGATCAACCATGCGCTGCTCATCGCTGCCATCCACCACGCCGTCGTTGGTCAGATCAAAAACATTGCGCGGCGTGCCGGCAGCATCCCACTGCTGGGTCAGTTTTTCATAAATGCGCAGATCCGCCGGCGTGATCAAACCGTCCTGATCGATATCCGCCCGCGCAAACTGTTCGGCGCTCAGGCTCAAGCCCAGATCGTAAAATTCTTTGGCTTTGTCAAAAGCCGCCAGTTCGTCCGCCAAAACAATCTTGCCGTCGAAATCAAGATCCAGCTCATGCATATGCTTCATGGTCTGCTCAAGCTGCGCCACATCCGCAGCGTCCAGCGCGCCGTTGTGGTTCAGGTCCGCTTTCGCGATTTCAGACGCCGTGGCCCGGATGACTTCTTCGCGGTCAATGTGGCGGATCGCTTCAACATCGCGGTAATCCGTAACGCCATCTTGGGTCACGTCACTGCGCGCCGCTTTGAGCCGCGCGGTTTCAATCGCTTTCCAGTCGGCATCCGTAACTTTTCCATCCCCGGTAACATCCGCCTTCTCGTAATCACGCGGCTGGACAATTTCACCGCGGCGCACGGCAAACAGAATTTCTTGGATACGTTTGATGTCCGCAATATCACCGCGGCCGTCGCCGGTAATGTCCACGGTCGAACGCGGCAGGCGGCCCGGAATGCTGACATGCAGGCCGCTCAAATCCACGCCTTCGTCTTCCGAAACCTGATAGGACGTGCCTGAACCTGCGCCAGTTTCCCCGCCGGCCGGCATGCCTGCGCCCCCTCCGGCACTCTCTCCGCCCGCAAACGATCCCTCGCCCTCGCCGCCGCTAGCGCCCAATCCCGCGGTTCCGCCCTGCGCGCGGTAACGAGCCAAGTCTTCTTCGCTGACAAGCCCGTTACTGAGCAAAGCTTCCAGCAGGGCGCCGCTGTCGCCTTGACTGAACGCCTCGTCCCGGTTGATATCCAGATCATACGTCTCGGTAAAATCACGCCGTGAAATCGTGTAAAGATGGTCATCTATCGTGACTTGCCGCGGCTGATCCAGTTCGTGCGCGTGATGCAGAACGATGTTGTCAAACTGAACATCGCGGCCCTTGCCAGCGAGCGCCACGGCGCCGCCGGTGAAATAATGGTCCTGGGCCTCCAGCAGAGGCTGATCATTCATGGCCAGCGTGATTTTGCCGGACTCCACACGGATCTGCATGCGGTAATCCGTCTCCGTGCTGAACTCAAACGGCAGTTCGCGCTCCAAGGCCAGCGGATACTCAATCCCGTGAACCAGCTTGTATAACCCCACAAACCGGCTGCCGCCCCGCTCAAACAGGCGGGCCGCGTAAGCGTTATCGCGATCCATCACATTAAAGAGGACTGAGCCTTCCCAGAGACGCTCATCGGCTGTGCCGGCAGGCGCGGCGGGTTCATCGCTGAGGATTTCAAAGGAGAGATCGACCGACAATGTAAAATCAGTTTCGGTCACAAGCCCGGTGCGGGCAAACGAGGCCTGCTGGCCTTGCACCAGCGATTCGGCGCGGCCGGCCATGATGCGCCAGCTGCCCGTCTCCGGCGCCCAGCCCTGCGGCATCTTATCCTTGGTAAAATCAATGGATGCGTCCTGCCAGGTCCGGCTGGCCGTGGAGCGGATCGTCTCGTCAGCGTGGATGAACTCCGTGATGCCATCCTGCGTATTTTCACGCACAAAATAATTTTTGCCGTTGAGTTCAATGACCTGATCATAGACCGGCTTGCTTTCACGGCTGTACTCTTCGGCCAGCGTGATCGATCCGCTGTAGCTGTTTTCAATCACATCGTAAACCCGGCCGCGGATCGTCACCTTGCGGGACACCGGGTTGGTGCGGAAGCTGGTCTCGCCGTCAAAGAGCGAGAAAGAGCCGTCCTTGTTGTGCGAAACATTAAACAACGTGTCTTCCAGAATCAAACGCTGATCGGCCACGCGGCTTGAGCGCAGGTAGGCCTGTTCCATGGCCAGGCGGCCTTTTTCCGGATCAAAATTAATCAGGAATTGCTGGCCGTCGAGCAAGGCTGTATTGGTTTCGGGGTTGACCCATTCACCGTTGATCTTGAGCTTGCCGGTCGCATCATCATAAATCCATTCGTAAGTCACCGGCTCGCCGGCTTTCAAGAACGTGACTTGGCCGCGGCCCGCACCGGCGCCCGCATCGGAGCCCAGTTTTTCATGATCCTGCTCGATATAGATCCCGCCGTTTTCGTAATCGGAGAAAATACGGAAAGCCATCCGGTCAATCGTCACAACGGAAGTGCCGTCTTCCTGGGAGCGGCCGCTTGTGTATTTCGTGCCGGTCTTCTCATGCGTAAAGGTCGTCGTGCCGTCAAGGTTGAAATTTACTAGGTAAGAATCGTCATAAACGACCGGACTGCCGATTTTCTGTCCGCCCTGGCTGGCCAGGAAAAGCGCCCGCGTATCCGCCCCGGCATAAATTTCGGACAAGGAAAGCGAATCTTTGCGCTGAATGCGGATGACCTGGTCAGCCAGCACCCGGCTGATCGCATGCTGTTCAGCCAGCTGCACATGGCCCGTCAGCGGATCTTCGTGGATGTCATAATAAATTCCGTCCAGTTTGACGCGTTTCTGATCGCGGTCGGAGCGCTGTTCAAACTCATCCGTTTTGAACGTATAGCTGCCGTCAAAATGATTGACCACTTCGTAGCGTTTGCCTTCCAGTTCAATGACCTGGTCCGCGCGTTTCAGGCTGCGCATCGAGGCCGCTTTGAGCGCGGCCTGACGCGTCAGCGAGTCGGTTTCAACGATAAACACCTGATTTTGCAGTGTTACTTTGTCGTCAAAACCGCTCAGCGCCGTTTCGCAGTTTTCGGTTCCGTCAAAGCACTCGGCGGATTTAAATTCAAAACGGCCGTAATCTTTGAAATAAGCGTCATATTCCCGCTCACCCAGCCGGATGACGAAATCCGCCCGGTGCATGCTCTGATGCGTGCGCGCTTCCTGATCCACCAGACGGATCTTGCCGTCCGGATCTTCGTAGATGTCGTAAATGTGCTCACCGATTTCCACGATATTGATTCCGCCATAGGCGTTAAACGTCTCGTCGCGGGACGTCAACACATAAGCGCCTTCGGTGTTCTTTGAGACAACATAGCGCTCGTCATCCAGCACAATGGACTGACTGCCCGTAATTTGGCTCTCGAGCCCCTCCGGCGTCTCGAGCCGGATTTCGCGGGCCGGAATAATTTCGCCGGCTGTGAAATTCAGATAGCGTTCCAGCACCTCGCTGTCTTTGCTGTCGATGCGGCCGTCTTCATTGACATCCCGGTGCGAAGCCAGGCCCTGCTCCAGCGTTCTCCAGTCACGGTCATCCACGCGCCCGTCATTATTGATGTCCGCGCGCGAGAGCAGCTGCGGGCTGAGCAGGCTGCCGCGGCGGATTTCGCCGACATCCCGCTGCAGGGCTACGAGGTCGCCGTAATCAAAAAGGCCGCTGGCGTCATAATCCGCGGCAACCGCGAGCTGGGTATACTTGCGGATCGATTCCGAAAGGTCGGAGCGGTCCTTGTCATCGACCTTGCCGTTGCGGTTCACATCGGCCAGCGTCAATTCGTTCTGTTTGATCTTCAAAGCGAGCGCGCTGATCACATCGTCGAGCCGTTTTTCATCCTTGCGATTGGCCAGGTCATCGAGTTTGCCGTCGCCATTGATATCGAAATTCTTGCCGATCACTTTTCCAAGCGCCGTCACGTCCTCATGCGTCACCAGCCCGTCATTGTTGACATCCAGCGCTTTTAGTTTGGCCGGCTCGACCACAATGCCCTGAGCCTGCAGCTGGCGGATCTGGCTAAACAGGGCGTTGAAAAATGCCAGGTCATCCGTCGCCGGAACGCCGGAGCCGCTCGAGGTGAGGCCGTCGCGGTTGATGTCAAAGCGGTTCTGCACCACCTGGTTGAGCGCGTTGGCATCGCGGTAATCAATCTTGCGGTCATGGTTGACGTCAAGCGAAGTAAAATCATCGGATGTAATCTGACCATCCGGCACCGCATCACGGATCTCAGGCGTGAGATCAATAATTTTATTTAACGCGTCAATATCCTGCTGATCGACCAGACCGTCGCCGTTGATGTCTTTGTAGTGGCTGGCCAGGCGCGTCAAGATGCGCGCATCCTCGGCGTTGAATTCGCCGTTTTGATCCAGATCGGCGCGCTTGACCACCTCCGGATTAAACAAGCGCCGGCCGGCCAGTTCACGCACGCTAAAGGAATCAGCGCCGATCTTGATAATGCCATCCACCCCGGTTTCATAGAAACGGTGCGTGCCGTCATCGAGATAGAAACGTTGATCCACGGAATCCTGGCCGATCGTGTATTCCTTACCGCCGGCCAGCACCTTGAAGCGGTCGTCGGAAATAAATTCCTCTGTCACCTCTTCCAGACGCATGCGTTCACCGCGGTCTTCGACCACGCGGTAAACACTGCCGGCCAGATCCACCACCGGTAGCCAGACGCCGTCAATTTGTTCAAGGCGGGACGCATGCGGCGTTTTCGCAGCCGGATCATAAACTTCGTACCGGCCGGCTTCCAGGCGCGTCAGCCAATAAATCTGGCCCTTGAGTTCAACCGCCTGGTCGGCGCGCTTGACGCTGGCTGCTGTGGGCACCGTGATCGTAATTTCGCCGCTCGCGGTATCGCGGCGGATTTCAGCCGCAATTTCGCCGATCAAAATATGCCCCGTGGCCGGATCGCTGGTGTAAGTTTTCTGGCCGCTGCGTACTTCGAAAGACCCGGCAGTCTCATCATACTGAACCTCATAAATCGTTCCGTTGATGTAAAACACCGCTCCTGAAATTTCCTGAGCTTCTTCAAAGGCTTGCTTATGGAATTCAAGCCGGCCGCTCGTGCGCTGCACTTGATAAACGGTACCGGCGATTTCGATCAGTCCGGCATTTTCGTCCGCTGCGCCGGCCGCGGCCCCGCTGTCCGCATACGTCACGGTCAATTGCCCGTCTTCGGTCTTGTAAAAGAACATCCGGCCGGCCAGCAAGAAAGCGCCGTCGGCTAGGGTGGGTTCGGCTGAAATACGCGGCGTGAAAATCCGCCGGCCTTCCTCGCCCGTGATATCAAACTGCACGCCGCGAATCGTAATCACGAGACCAGCCGTATCGCCGGCAAACGTTTCCTGGGTTTCGGGATTGTCGGCCATGATTTTTCCGGACGCGTCGCGGCGGATCAGCCAAATTGCGCCAAGCGCATCGATCGTCTGGCTGTACGGCAGAGACGGCTCGGAAAGCGTAATCGCGCTGCCGCTGCGCTGGATCGCATAGCGGCGATGGTCGATCGTCACGTTTGAGCCGTCGCGGCTGCTGCGGAAGCTGTTTTTCCCGTCCGTCAAGATCACCTGCGCGTCTTCTAAACGGTACTGCAGTTTGCGGCCGCCGATTTCCACCGCCGGCTGCAGGGCCTGCGAAGTTTCGTAATCTTCACTCAAGACCCAGTCCCCGTCCGCCGCAAGTGCGAGCCGGTAGATCTTGCCGGAAATGCGGATCGTGCGGGCCTGCAAGTCGCTGCGGAAGAGTTGATCTTCATAAACCACCGGCGCGCTGTCTTCGGTTTCGGTCAGTTTGAGGCCGCCGTCAGGGAGGCGTTCGATGTGATATTTCAGATCGCCGATTTGGACCAGCGTGCCGCCGCCCGTGCTTGTGCTCAATTCACCCGTGGGATCGTAAGTTCCCTGGAAGGCCCATTCGCCGGCCGCGGTTTCAAAAGCCAGATAGGACGTCGAATCCAGCCCCAACTGCGCCAGACTGATCTGGCGGCTGCTCAGGCTGAATTTGAGTTCGCCGGAGGCTGGCAGACTAAGCATATAAGGAAGGCCGTTGACGTTGAGCGTCTCACCGAGCCGGACTTCCAGCGTCTCCGTACCGTCGGACGCCAGATAGATATCGCCGGTGCCCGCTTTGAGGCTTACGCTGAGAATGCGGTTTTCCACCACAAGCCGGGTTCCTTCCTCGGCGGGCGCAGAAGCCGGCACGTTTCCGGCGGCCGGCCGCAGGCCAAACCCCTCGCCGAAGCTGTCATACAAGCTGCCCGTAATCTCGTAGCGAACGCCCCGGATATCCATGAAGGCCCTGGTTTGATCCGTAAAGCTGGTATAAACCGCATTGCGTTCAGAATCCGTGATTTTAAGGACCGGGCCCGTCATCATGGAATATTCAATCTGATAGGCCAGGTTCAAACCTTCAAGCTGGATTTCCGTATCGGTTCTGCCAAGATACGGCCGGTTGAACATCTGGAAATCCTCCAGCCCGGTCCCGCTCCAGAAGAACGTGCGGCCGTTCAAATTCACAAAACCCGAGACATCCGCCGTATAGTGAGCGCGTCCGTCGGAAAGCACGAATTGATTGGCTTGCATGGCAAGCGTGTAAATCTTTCCGTCAAAAAACAGCGGTTGGCCGGAGGCCGGAGCGCTTTCGAATGTTCCCTCAATCGTCCAGCGGCCGTCCGCAAGCCGCACGGCCTGCCAGAGTTTCCCGTCAAAATCAATCAGGCCCGTTTCCGCCGCGCTGGTGGAAACACCTTCGGGACCTTCGATCTGAAGCCGGCCGTCTTCCAGCGTGCTCACGGTGTAATTTCCGCCTTTATAGCGCAATTGCGCAGGCATCTGGACGGATTCTTTTGGCGCCAACGTGCCATGCGTTGCCTTGTGATAGAGCAGCGAAATCGAACCGTCGCTATTGCGCAGGACATCGTAGGTTTTATTTTGGAAAACCAGGGTTTGGTACGAGCGGACCACGCCGGATTCGACCAGCACCAGGGCGCCGGCTTCCGTGCGCACAAGATCATAAAGGCGGTCTTTGACCGTAATCTTCGCTTTGGCGTCATCGGACTCAAACGACTGAACACCATCGGAGAGAATGACCCGGCCCGTCTGCTCTTCGACCGAATACCGGACACCTTCCAAAATCACCTGGTGCCCGGACAGCGTTTGCACCTGCTGGATCATACTGAGCGCTCCGGAAGGCGCGCGGCGGATGACGTATTCGATGCCATTCAAACGCACCGGCTCGCCAAGCCCAGCTTCCGTCAGCGTTTGGCCGTCGCTAATCAGGTAGACATTTTCAACGCCCGGCTTGGGGGTAATCGCATAAATTGCGCCGCCGATTTTCACCAGCGTCCCCGCCGGCACAACCGCCGTTACGGCCGCGGCCTGATACGGCACGAGCGTATAATTTTCAAGCGGCGGCGGATTGGAGTCGTAGGGATCATAGGGCGGCAGGCGCACTTCAAACGTCATGTTTTTGATCGTGACCGTGTACGTATGGGTGTATTGATACATCGGCCCCCAGTAACCATAGGCGTTATACCCGTATTGGCCGGTCGCGGCGGATGTGGTATTCAAAACGCTTTCAAAGCGCCGGCCGTTTTCATCCGTCAGCACCAGCACCTGCGGCCCGGGGAAACCCATCTCGTTCATGCTCGTTTCAACCTGCTGGGCATAACGCTCGCCGGCTAAACGGTATTGACCGGCCTCTTCCAAAATTTCATTCGTCAGCACAAGACTGCCGGTATCCGTCCCGCTGATCGCAAACCAGCGCCCGTCAATCAAAATCCGGTCAGAACTTTCTTCCACCAGCACGCGCTGCGGCGCCAGGGTCATACGGTTCGTCTGCGGATCAAAGCTGATTTGATATTCCACGGCATTCGCGAGCGCGTAAACACCCTCAAACGGCTGTGGAAACGTCTCAGGCATCGCCAAAGTCGGATCACTGTTCAGCGTACCGGAACGCGTAAACGTATTGACGCCGGCCTCATCCTCCAGCGTAAAGGTCCACCCCTTCATAAATTCTCCGGTCTGGGTCCAATCGATCGACCAGATGTAGCGCTCATCGTCCACAGCCGAAATGAAACTCCCGCTCGAATGCTTGGGATCAAAACGCAGTTTGCCGCTGTTTTCATCCAGATGCACCATCCAGCCCGAGCCGGCCATTTGAACAAGACCCGTGAAATCCGCATTCAGTTCTTGAGACTTCGCAACGATACCGGTTTTTTCATAAAGGCCCGTCCCGCCGGCTTGACTCAGGCGGAAAACATAACCGTCATTGAGCGTATCCGGCTGCCCTCCGGAGTCTTTGCGCTCATGCCGCGTCAGGCCCCAAAGATAAGCCGTTCCATCCGGCGCGGTAAAATTGCCGGTGATGCCGGCGGGCGTGAGAGTAAGCGTATTCGTTCCGGTGTTGTAGCTGACTTTATAGCCGGCATGCTTGCCCGAAATAAACGGGTTGAGAAAATTTAAAGTCCAGCCGCCCGGCATCGACATCATGGATTCACTGATGGTTTCTTGCAGGGCAGCGGTTCCGGATGCATTGAGAATTTTCAGGGTACCGCTCTCGCCGCCCGCGGCCATTTCCCAGGTCCACGTATAGTTTTGATCCCCCGGAACCGTAAAAACGCCGGACGTCAGCGTGCCGGATTGAGAGTCATAGACATCGCTGATCTCCGGCCGCACCGTACCGTCTTTCAAGTATTCAAACGCGGTTAAATCACCGGTCGATGCGACTTCCGGCAAATTCGCTAAACGCGGACGATTGGAATAATTCTTTCCGCCTTGGCTGAGCGTAAAATACTCGCCGTCATGCGCCACGCTGTAAAACTTGCCGTCAAACAACCGGATGGGTTCTTCCGCCGGCCGGCTCTGCACCTGACCGGAGAAAACATAACGGCCGTCGATGAGTTTTTCGACCGCATAAACCGCCCCTGCCAGCGTAAGGTTTCCGGGGACAGTCCCGCCCGCGAGCGCATCCGGACCTTCACCCAGCAGGCTGATCGAATCGGCCGTATCCATGCGAATCGTATAGAGCACTCCGTCGAGCACCACCGACTGGCCGGCCAGATCACTGGAAATAACAGGGTGATTGCCCGCAACTAACTCTTGAAGCTGATCATCCCAGCGCAAGGCGTAGGGTCTGTCTTGAATCGTGACCACACCGTCGACGGAGAGATAACTCACGGCCGCATTCGTCGCGAGGATAAAACGCCACTGGCTGCCTTCACGCTGGACCTTGTAGTCTTCCCCCGTTAGATTGATCACCAAATCCACCGTTTTCAGGCTTTCGGCGTGGACTTCTTCAAGGGACAATTCGCCGGCCTGAGCGCCCTGGATTTTGAAAAGCTTGTCGATGATCAGAACTTCGGTTTTTTCGCTATTGGACAGGAATTCGCCAACCGCATCGCTAAAGCGCCAGCGGCCGTCCGGTGCCCGATCGATTTCCAGATAACGGCCGCGCACGTAAACAACAGGACGGTCTAGCGCCCGGCTCGCGCCGAATTCAAACGCAGGATCGCGGAACGCGTAGACGGACGGTTCCCGCGCCAAGGCCAGTTCGCCGGCGGCATCTTGCAGCAGGCGGTAATACACGCCGTTCTTCTCAATCACTTCATCCACGGCCGTAGTGATGCTTTCACTGCCGGAGACCAGCGTCACGGCAGTGCCGGAAATTTCGACCCGGTAAAACTTGCCGGCCAGACGCAGGACTTTCACGGGCAGGGGCTCGAGCGTCTGCACGCTGACCGGCCCGGCCAGAATCAAGCCCGCTAGAATCGTTTCATCGCCTGTGTCAATGCTTTGATTGTGGTTAAGATCCATGTCACTGCGGTAACCCTGCGCCCGGAAAATAAAATTTTCGGCTAGAAGCGCGGAACCCACTCCGGCCGGCTGGTCCGCAAGATCAGGATGCGGATTCTGCGTGATGTGGTCGCCCTCGCCGTATAGGTCGCGCACGTAAAAATGGATCGTATGCGCTCCGGCCGTCAAATCGAGGTCATTGACATAATTTGCCGTGTCTTTGAGGCCGGCAGGCACGTCAAATGAAGTCCGCGGATAAATCTCATCATCCACATAGACGTCCACTTCGATCTGCCAATCCAGGCCTGCCTTGAAGAAATTGCGCGCCGCCAGGCCCACGGAATACAGGCCGTCTTCCGGCACTTCGACGGCATAAACCAGCGGCTGGCTTTCGTTGAAAATCACGGTGCCGTCACGGCGGTCCAAACTGAACCGGCCGCGGCTGGCCGCAAGCAAGTCCTGATCTGCGCCGTCGAGTTGACCGTCGCTAAAAACATCGCCGGTAAGAATGCCCTCAAGGCGGATAGCGCCGTTCACGCCGCGCTCCACAAAGAAACTCCGGCTGCCCAGATCCAGCGCCGGACGGCCGTCCACGATTTTTTGCACGCTCGTCAAAATTCCGTCAAAAACTTCAAAAGTTCCCGGTGAAGTTTCGCTGACATAATAATCCTTGCCCTGCAGCGTAAAGACCTGAGTCTCAGCCGTGTCGCTCATGCCTTGGCGGAAGACGGCATAGTCCGCCGCGTTGATCCGCAGGCGGTCTTCAAGGCTGCCGCCGGTTATGGCCAGATCAAAATCCAAACGGCTGTCACCCGTAGTTAACGCCTGAATCTGTTCCGAAGCACTGCCTGGAGGGAGTCCTTTGACGCCGGCAAAAGCCCATTCATGCGCGCCATCCATGCTGCGAATCAGTTTTGAACCCAGCCGTTCCAGCGCGCGCGCTAAAGACGGCGTCACCGTCAAACCGTCCCAGGAAGCCGCGGCCAGGATGCGGCCTTCCGGCAGGGTTTCCACATCCAGCAGGAATTGCGCGGTTTCGTCTGCATCTTCGGAACGCAGCGAACCCTGGCGCAGAATGGCGCCCGTATTTTCATCCACTTCCGCCCAATAAAAATCATCCGGGCCGGGCCAGGGCATCTGCGCCGGAATTGTTATAACTGTTTCCCCCGCCGCTGTCCGTAAGATGAGTTGTCCGCCGGCTCCCGAATGTTCGGTCTGCACGCCAATCGCCTGCTCCGGAATTCCGGAACGCACCACGAGGTTGGCTTCCGGATCAACGCCTTCTTCGGCGACCCTCAACCGGTCGATGGCCAGGCTGGTTCCCGGCCGCGGATTCAGCCAGCGCAGGCTGATCGTATGCGCACCGTTGGCCATGAGCGTGCGCAAGCTTTCCTCGGAGACGCTTCCTGCCGTCGCGGGAATGATCACAATGCCGCGGTCATCGCCGTCAACAGCGACGGCAAGCTGCCATTCATAATCGGCGGGCAGGGCTTTTTGGTCATAGCTTTGCGCGCGCAGCATAATGTTGTAATAAGCAAGCCCCGCCGGCTGGGCGCTGTCGGCAAAAAGATCAAAATCCATGCGGTAATTTTCCGAACTGCCGTAGACCGCAAACAGTTGATCACTGCGCTGGCCGCGGATAAAGCCTTCGACATTGCGCGCCTGAATCGCTTCCAGCGTCCATGCG
Organism: Candidatus Omnitrophota bacterium; assembly: GCA_023247055.1. Lineage (GTDB taxonomy): Bacteria > Omnitrophota > Omnitrophia > Omnitrophales > Aquincolibacteriaceae > JAHFHB01. The sequence goes on along the minus strand of JAHFHF010000006.1, from coordinate 12,442 downwards.
GCCTGCCGGCCCAGCGAGGCTTTCATCAAGGCCTGATCGGCAAAAGTCACAAGGCCGTCGCCGTCCAGATCAGCCGGATCCACTTCCACCAGCGTCAGCTGACCCAGACGGTTTTCAAAAAGCGTGTAGTTTTTCTCGTGGATCGAAAGCCGGCGTGTTTCCGGGTTAAATTCCAGGTCTTCGCCGCCGGTGCGGAAAACAAGCCCGCTCGCTTCGCGCCGCACCCACACGGCAACGCCGCCGGCCACGGCTGACTGCCAGCCGCTGGGCCCCGCTGTTTCTGCGCTTTCAAACAAACGCACCTGCAGGGTCTCCGGATCCCGTTCAATACGGTAAGTCTGCGTGCCGATCGTGACTTGTTCAGCCGCAGGATCGGATTCAAAAGTCACCGGCTCCGTGCGCTCAAAGGCCGTGAAAAGAAGACTGCCGTCTTTGCGGCGCGTAACGCCTATTTTCTCAGTGCCGATTTGCAGAACCTGATCATAAACGTTGACACTGCCACGGCCAAAGAGCGACGCCTGCCAGAGCTCGCGCTCTTCATCATAGCCGAGTTGCAGTTTGACGCCATTAATGGTGACCTGCCCCGTGGCCGGGTCGCTTGTAAAACTGCGGCCCTGCGCCGTGCGCGACACAAAGCGGTGCGTCAGGTCGCCGTTATCCAAAATCGAGAAGAATTCTTCCTGCAGGCCGATAACGTTCGGCGCTTCGAAACGCGAGCGCAGCGTATCCAGAATCCGCGCATCCGCCTCATTCACATAATTATCCGCGTTGAGATCCGCCGCCGGCATAATCCGGCGTACAAGAGTCTTGGACACATAGGATTTAAATGCCGCCATCGAAGCGTAGGGATAGTCGTAAAAATTCATCTCAACGATATCAATGTGATGAGCACCAGCGTTGAGCTGGATTTCCGCATAGCCTTCTTTCTCCTGCGTCTTATTCCAGGGCACATCGAACGTCCCCCTCTGAACACCATCAACCACGACCGCATAGCGGAACTTGCTGGTTTCTTTCGGCCCGTAAAGACCCCATTCGGACCCGGCCGGAAGATCGACCGACTGGCGCGACGCCGCACCGAGGATTTCATAGTGCGAGGGTTCATCCGAGGGTACGATCTTGAGGCCGGTAATGGTGCCATTCCACAGTTCGCTGTCATTCATGGACAGAATGTATTCATGGGCGTTCCCGTCGGCGATTAAGTCAAAGTCGACGCTGCGTTCTTCATCCCAGGCGGTATCGCCCGTGCGCTTGAAGTAGACGCGGCCCGAACTGCCGGCATCGGTCAACATATTCAGCAGCAGGACCGTGCGGTTGTCCGCGGCAAAATTCAAACCATTGATTTCAATCCAGCTTTGCATATTCGACCAGTGATTACCCGGCTGCACGGAAATTGCGCCTTCGGGCGTAAACGCGCTGCTGGAACCGCCGGTCACCTGCCAGCCCTGCCAGGCCGGCAGAAACTCGTGGCTGAAACTGCGGGCGGAGAGGCCGATACGGTAATCGCCCGCCTCCGCCAAAGTCTCATCAAAGCTGATCGAGGGGCCGTTGGCCATCAGGCTGCCTTCTTCGCCCCCGCCAAAGCCCATCATGAAGCCCATGGCGCCTTCGCCGCTGGCATTGGTTCCTTTCGAAACAAGGCCATGAATGCTGGCGCCGGTATCCGAGGCTTTTTCATAGGCTTCAAATTCCTGCAATTCGGCAAAGGTGTCCACTTGATGCGCGGCCAGAGCAGCGGCCAGAAAAGCATCATCGGCTTCATTGATCAAACCGTCTTTATTGAGATCTGCCGCATGATCGGCCACCAGCGTGACCGCCGAATCTTTAGCGCCCGAAATCCAGTATTTCTTGCCGCTCACCACAAAGAACCGGCCCTGATCGTCGCTCGGAATCACCGTACCGGCCGCATCCACCAGCCGCATGGCGCCGGACGGACGGCGGTAAAGCGTGTAGGTTTTGGCGCCAATCGCAAGGGCCTGGGTCCAGGCGCTTGAGCCGGTCTGATCCAGGAACAGAGCCTGGTCTTTTTCATCAATGCGCCGGTCCTGATTCAGATCCGCTGCAGCCAGGTAATCGCTGTCACGCAAGCTGGCGGACTGCACGCCAAAACTGACGCGCGGCACGGGATTGGACCAGACAAACCGGAATTGATGCGTGCCGGCCGCAAGGGTTACCGGCATTTCATGGGTGACATAACCGCTGGACGCATCGGCGCGCAGAATTCCAGCGCGTACGGCGGACCCATCCACAAAAACGTCGAAATCAAAATGATCAAACTGAACCGGCGCGCCGGACACCGGCAGCATGGCCGTCTTCAGACCCAGCATAAAATCACCGGCCGACGGCGCATCAAACGTATACGTAAAGCCATAGTCCCCGTACTCCGTGCCTGCGGCCGCGGCAATGCGGGTCCACCAAAAATCAACCTGCGCCCCGAGCTGCTGCGCTTGCTGCGGATCTTTTGTCACAATTTGCGCATTAAAGCGGCTCTGAATGGCCGCAAAATCCTGCGCGTCAGCAAGACCGTTCTTATCCACATCCAGACTGCCGAAGCTGACCGGCGCGACCGTCAAGACGCTGCTTGCCGGATCCAGATCAACGCGGTATTTCTTGCCGCTCAGAGTGATTTCACGATTCTGTGTGGCCGACTGCGCCGCAGGGCTGCGGAAAATCCATTCGCCGGCATGATCCGCATCCGGCGTGACGGCATAGCTCGTCCCGCCAATGAAAACCACCGTCTGGGCTAGAAGCCGGCTGGTTTCCGGGACTTCTTTAAGCAGTTGGATGCGGTTTGTTTGATCCCGCACCACAAAATAATTCACATCGCCAATCTCGACTTGTTCCAGTCCGTCACGGATCGCAGAATCTTCAAACTCCACGGGTTCGGAGAACACATACGATCCATCACCCAGGCGCTGCACCAGATAGCGCGTGCCATTGAGGTTCAGTTCCGTATCGCTCGGGCGTTCCAGTTCAACCGCCGCTTCGCTGACATGAACACCGCCGCCGCCCAATTCTTCAATGTCGTAAACCAAACCATACAGTGAAACCGTCATGCTCGCCGCCGAACTCAGGAATAGATTCGTGCCGTCGCTGAAGCGGTATTCGTGCGGATTGTCCGCCGACTGCTGAACGGAAAGCACGCGGCCGGCAGCTTCAATCACATCCAAATCCACCGGACGTACATCCGGCAGGATTTCCACCATGCCGGTCAGCCGCCCGTTTTCAATCACCAAGGTGTAGACGTAACCATCCAAATTGACCTGCGCGGCATCGGGCGCCACCTCATAGACTTTGCGGCCGTTATCCAGCATGAACTTGCCATTTTGGCGGCTAACTTCGTAACGGATGCCGTTGGCTTCCAGCACATTGTCCGCCACCAGCCGGCTGACCGCGCCTTCAACTTCTTCGCGTTCGGGCGCGCCGGTGATCTGCGAAGTCTCAGCCTGAAATCCGGCCGGTGTCAGCCGGGCCGTCAAAAGGGCTTCGTCCGCATCATTGACCGCTCCGTCCCCATTGAGATCCGCCTGGTAAGTCTGGTCCGCCATGACGAACACGCGGCGCACCCGCAGGTCCGCACCGCCCGTGAGCTGATTCTGCTGATAAAATTCCGGCACATCCCAGACGATCTTCAAATCATGCTCGCCCGGGGTCAGGCGCAGTTTCACGGCCGCCTGGCGGAAATCTTCGCCGGGCTGCAGATAGAAGTCGCCGTAGAAGTGGCCGTCCAGAAACACATGAAAAACATATTCCGGTTCCAGTTTCAGAGCGCCTGCACGGCGGATGGCGTCCGTCATGTCGTCACTGAGCGCGGCCGACAAGCCCACCTGGTAGAAACCGTCGGCCGTCAGGTTGATGCGGTAATTCATTTCATTGGCCGTATACTTTTCTCCCAATTCGCGCGCGCCCGCTTGCGGCAGAATGTCGGCTGCGGCCATGCCTTCGGGATTGGAACGGCCCGCGCCCATCCGCGAAGGCGCGGACGTCAGCACGCCGTTGCGTTCATAGAAACCGAATGTATCGCGGACGCTGGCGTATTCGCCAAACCCGTCGTTAAAGCGGAAACCATGGCTGGGATCATCCGGGTCCTGCCAAGCCGTATAGAAACGCCCGTCGATTTGCATGGTTTGCACAGCCATGGAAGCCGTACCGGTCTCACGCAGAGTGACATGGCTTCCCGGCTCGCCGCTCACGCGGTAGACAATCCCATCTCCAAACGAAACACTTGAAGTGGCCCCTTCCGTCCAAAAAACTTTCGTGGGCGTCACAAACCGCAGCATGCCCGCATTGGGATTGAGCACATAGCCCTGGGCGCCCGGCTGTCCGTCTGGCCGGCCGCTGGTTTCAGCCGGTTCCTGAATTGCAAAAACATCCTGTCCGTTGACGCTTAGACGTTCAGCGGCGCTCGATTGAATACGGGGCGCGTCCAGACTGACCGCAGCAGCCCCCGACTTCCAAACCCGGGCGCGGATGCGTACCCAGCGTTCGTTGCCATCCGTTTTGAGGACTTCCGTAATTTGCGGCGTAGACGTTTGCGCAATCGCCGGATTTTCAAATTGCCATTGTTGTTCTTGCTGCCAATCGGGAATTTCGGACCCTCCGCCGCCGGGCATGTCGTTCAGCCCTAACTCCTCAAAAATGTCCTGATCGCCGTCCCCGCTTTCATAGCCTTCCATACCGCTCGTGCCGCCGCCCTGCGCCGGCGCGGGCTTAATCTGTTTCACAATCAGGAATTCATCCGACAAAGTGCTGTAAATAGACGGATCGCGCTCAATCGAAACCAGGAAGGTTTTACCGTCAATGACGACTTCGGCGCGCGCCTGTTTGTTTTCGCCGCTGACCGCATCCGCATCTTTAAATTCGCCGGAGACCATCAGGTTCGTGCCGTCCGACAGCCAGGCGCGTTCCAGCCCCAGGATATCGCGCACGATCTGCACCTTGTAAATGCGGCTGTTCAGAATGACGTGATCTTCCTTCACCGGATAGGAGCGCGGCTGCTCCTTCAGAGAAACCTTACCCGCTGCAGCGCTGATATCGTAAACATGCTCATGAATCGTCACGCTCTTGCCGTCGGCTGTGCTCGTGAAAGCCACGCCGGACAGATACACGTCGCTGAAAACCCAGCGGTTTTGGGCATCCGCTTCAATCTGGTAAATACGGCCGTCCACTTCCGCATAAGTTCCCGGCAGCGCGCTGCTTTCCTTGATGTTCCGCGCCGTAAGCACGGCCTTGCCGCCCGCCACCTGAACGCTCCACACTCTTCCGTTGATCGTCACTTCGCGCGTCAGCGGATCGGAGATGTAAGTCTGCGGATCGGCGCTATAGGTTTCAGTCAGCGTGACTGACCCGTTCGCATGGACCGTGCTGTAGAAGAAACGTTTACCCAGTTTCAAATCCGGCAGATCAAAACTCGTGATCTGATCCGGCAGGATATCCACATTCGTGGGTTCATCGGGATCAATGACCAGCGTCCGTTCAATGCCGTCGTTGAGCGTAATGGTATTGCGCGACGGATTGGATTCTAATTCCAACGGCAGGTAAGACGGCGTGGGGTCCACATCACGGCACATGGCGCCGGCACAGACGGCCATCACCCATGTAATTTTGCGCTTACTGCCGCCAACCTGAACGGTATAACTGCCGGGCGTGTCCTGCACCTGATACAGTTTGCCGTCCGCGCGCACGCCTGGCTTGGAATCCAGGGTACGCAGCACTTTTTCAATGCGCGCCAGGGTCTGGCCCGAAGAGTTCGTAAACACCTGAACCTGGTAGCGCTGGCCGTCGATCGTAATCTGACGGTATTGATCCGGCACTTGTGTAATACCGCCGTTAAGCCCGTCAGAAAGCACAAAACTGCTGCCAATCCGGAACACAAATAAACCATGTTCCTGCCCGTCCGGCCCGGCAATCACGGCTTGATTCAAAAATTCAACCTGGGTTCCGGCACCCGGCACTTCAAACCCAAGGGGTACGCCCGGATTGGCGACGGAATGAAAATGGGCAGAGATGCGGCCGCCGCCGTCTGAAGTTTCATCCACAACGGCCAAATCGCCGTAGTAGCTTTCAACCCTCTGCTCCTTCAGTTTCCAGGCCTGCGTCAGCGGATCACGGCTGATATCGAAATGGTAATCGTCGATACTGAGCGTCTGTCCGTCCGGATCGCTCGGGAACTCTTCCCCCGTATCGCTGGTCAGGATGATACGGCCGTCTTCATTCCTGCGGATTTCATACAGCCGGTCATTGTGTTCGATCGTATTCAGAGCGTTCAGCACCACAGGCGGAGTACCGCCCGCGCGCAGAATTGAAACTTCGCCGCTCACCGGCTGTTCAAACACGCGGTAGTTGACGCCATGCAGGGTAAAGTTGCGCGTCAGGGCATTGTACTGGAATGTCTGCGCTTGGGCCTCGATGTCCGCCAGGGACAACTTCTCCCAGGTATTGGCCGGGTTCTTATAGTCATAGGCCTCGCCAAGTTTGGCGCGGGCCTGAATCACCCCTTTGAAAACATCCAGCGCGGTAAATGTGGCATCGAATAAATTGTACTCCACGCCGGTTTCGTTGCCTTCCGCATCCTTGAGGTGGTAGACCAGCAGAACGTCTTCATCCGCATTCGCCGCGCGGTAGGACGAAAGTTCCGTAAAGACCGGCGCCTTGGTCACAGGATCCATGGCCACGTCATAGGCTTTGCCATTCAGCGTCACGCCGCGGTTGCGGTAGTTGGTTGACGTATCACCGGCAAAAACCGCAAACGGACCGGTTTCCAGGCTAATGCCCGCATTGTCGTTGTAGACCGGTTCAAACACACGCTCCACGCCGTTAATCCAGGGGTGCATGATGCGCAGTTCATCCTGATAGACCTGCAATTCGCGCACCGGCAGATAACTGCTGCCCGGCGTATGGTTGGGCGTATCAAAGAGAATGTCATAAGCGCCCGCGAGTTTCGCCTGAGAGCCGACAAGGCTGCTGTCCGGCACGCCGTCCCGGTAATCCACCAGGGCCACCGGGCTGTCCTGCCAGGGCGCAAGGCCTGTGCGCAGCGTCAGTTCATAGGCATTGAAGTTAGACAGGAACTGGCTGTTGTAGCCGCTCAGGCTGTTGTGCTCATACTCCGCGTCATAGAGCCGGTCGTAATTGAGTGAACTCAGATTTTCAGCATCATAAATATCACTCGTGTCGCCGAAAGCGCCGTAGGCAGCTTTGATTTCCTGCAAGGTCTTGGCAAAACCGCGGATGGCCACATAGTCCTGCGGGTCCACCGGCAGCGGTTTTTCACGCACGGTATACGTTCCTGCCGCCGGATCAAACTTCACCAGATAGGGCTTGGTCACGCCCATACCCGCGTCTTCCCAGCGTAAGCCGCTATAACCCGGCACCGTGGACGTTTCTCCGGCCGGCAGTGTTTGTCCTTCGCGCAGTTTGTACTGAATGGGCTGTTTGAGCGCCGAGACAAGGTCCATCTCACCCTGGCTGTCATAGGTTTTCGTACCGGCCGTCAAACGCACGCTGCCATCGGCGCGGATCGTATACGTAAACACCGTACCGCCGACATTCAAACGGCCCGCTCCGGCCGGCGTGGAAATTTCATAGCGCTCGGTCAACGCCAATTCCTGGGTTTCGGCGTTGTAAGCGATGGTGTAGACGTTTCCATCCGACAAGATGACCTGCGGCCGGCCGGTTTCGCGCGTGCTGTAATAGGTATGAATGCCGTCGGAAAATTCAAACCGGCCGTCGGTCTTGAGTTCATAACTGTAACCGGCGGCATCCCGGCCCACGCGCACGGCCAGCCGCCCCGGCACCCGCGTGCTGGCCGCGTGTTCTTCGGTCAGCGAAACTTTGCCGGCTGCGCTATCCACGGACGCCTCGTAATTGCGGCCGTCGATCGAAATGCGCTGTTTGACCTCATACGCACGCCCGGTCGCTTCCTCACGCAGGGTCAAACGGCCGTCCTGCGCCGAACGTTCCGCCAGATAATACTGCGACGTTTCCACCGGCTCGGTCGGAATTTCCATCTTGGGAATGACGCGGATGTCGGCCGCCCCGGCCGCATCGTCAATTCTCACCAGCAGCCGGTCACCCACAAAATCCGCCTGTGAAGCCGGTTCGTCGTAGTACTTGTTGCTGTAATAAAGTTCGAATTTAACAAAACCGCCTTTGCCGTCGGGCAGTTCGACAAACTCCTGAATACACTTTTCGCCGCACGGCTGGATCCACGAGTGGTAATACTTGTCCTCGCTGAAGAACGTATGCTTGTGCGCCTCGGTCTCGGACATCAGGTAGGATTTGCCGTCGATCATGATGGTAAAGGCAAAGACCCGCGGCCAATCCTCGAGTTTCAACGTGGCCTCCGGCAGATCCATGGCAAATTGATTACGGTCCGTGCTTAAAATATCCTGGCTCTCGCACTCTTCGTTGGAGCAGGCCCCGACCGACCCGCCGAATTTATAAGTGCGGTTTTCATAGACCGTCCCCGAACCCGCATCCGTAAACTGGAAAAGCGGCCGCTGTTTGTGAATTTCCGCGCCGGTCAGACTGGTTTCAAGCATGTCCACGCGGTCATACTTCAGGTCATAGGTTTTTCCGGCAACTGTCATGCGGCGCGTCAGCGACGGCTGTTTGATTTCGAGGAGTTCGACCGGCGCACTGCGGCGCACGACCGTTTCCGTGACGCGCACCTGGCCGGTGGTTTCGTTGAACGTGACCGTAAAGACCTTATCGAGATCCAGCCGGCCGGAGAGCGCGGCATAAGCCGTGACATTGCCGGCCGTAAAGGCAAAGCGGCCGTCCGTCTGGCGCGTGACCACATAAAGCAGGCCGCCAATATTGACCACCTTGCGGATGAGCGAGGTCGAAATATCGTTTTGAGCAATCGCGGTGACGCTGCCGTCCGCATGTTCGACCAAGTCATACATAAGCGTGCCGATTGTGACTTTCATCGTTACGGCATCGCTGTCGAAAGACAATCCCGCGGCATCCGTAAAGCGCCAGCGGTGGCTGCCGGTGTGCAGGATGTCATAGATCTGGCCGTCCAGCAGAATGGACATGCGTTCCTCGGAAAAGGCGTCAATATATTTTTGCTCAAGCTGAATGCGGCCGTCAGCGCCGGCGGTCACATGATATTCAAGGCCGTCGCCCAGCGTCACGCGTCCGGCCGCCGCCTGGGAAATAAACGGCTGCCCGTCCAGATAAAACTGGAAACGGCCGTCACCCATGGCCGAAGCCAGATAGATTTGCTCGCCCAGGCGCAAAACCTGCGCGTCACGCGAGGCATTCTGGCTTTGGCTCGAAACCAGGCGGATAAAACCGGTCACACTGTCAACGCTCAACGTATAGGTCTCGCGGTCAAAGACAAGTTCGCTCGTGCCCTGCGGAATACGCAGGACGATTTCCCCCGTGGCATAGTCACTGAGCGTGATACGGCCAACCGTATCACGGCCGCTGGTATAGAAACGCCCGCCCAATTCAAAAAGCTGTATCTTGGTTTCAGCCTCACGATGATCAACCAGGCGGACATGGTTCGGTCCGTCGGCCTCAATGTCATAGAGCACGCCGCGGACTTCATCCAGCGTCCCTTCGGCGCTGCGTTTGAGGTAGTCGTCATAGCTGGCCAGAATAAATTCGCCCAGTTTCACGGTCTTGCCCTGGGCATCCGACTTATACGTATACAAACCGTCATAGAAGGCGTACGTGCCGTCCGTATTTTTGACCACACCGTAATTGCGGCCATAGACTTCGATGACCTGGGCCAAAGGCGGCGCGGCAATCACCCGGGTGGATTCCTTGAGCGTGATGCGTCCCGCCGCGTCTTCAGCGATATCGTATTTGACCGAGTTGCCCAGCACCACCGTCTTGGTGACGCCGTCGCCGCGGTAAACGGTCTTGTCCAGCGGCCAGTAAACCGAATAACTCCCGTCCGTATTTTTCCAGACCGTCAAATCAATACTGCCGGCCACCAAGGGATCGGCGTCCGGCTTGACCCGTGTATCCCGGCCGGCAAGTTCGACCGCACCGGTCACAGGATGTTTGGAAATACGGTAGCGGATGCCGTCCAGAACAACCGTCCCCGAAATCTTATCGCTGGCAACGCTTTGGGCCGTGAAACTCTTCTCCACCGCCGCACGCCAGGCATTGGCTTCCGCCGCATTTTGAATGCCGGAAGCTGCCAGAATTTCATCCACATTGACTTTGCGGGCCGGATAAAATTCAAACGTGCCGTCGCTGCGCTCCACGACTTCATAGGATTCGCCCAAAATCACAAGCGGAGTATGCCGCAGGCCCAGCGTATCGGTTGTCACGGCGCCCGTCTGGCGGCTGGCCACAAGTTGATTGCGGCCGGCGGAACCATCACCCGCTTCCAGCGCCAGACGCGTCAATTGAAAACCGGGAGCTTTGCTGACCAGCGCTTCGCGCCGCGCCGGCGGATTGATTTCGGTCAAGGAAACCTCACCTTTGGCGCTCACCGTCATGCGGTAGCGCAGGCCGTCAAAAAGCGTGACTTCGTCCGCCGCGGCAAAATATTTTCCGTCGCTTGTCAGCGGCTGAAGTTCAGCCTGCGGCAGGCCCGCCGCATCGCTCACGGAATTCAACCGGTAGCGGCGCGAGGAGTCTTCCGTCAGGTAGTAGTTCAAATGCGAAACACGCGTATCGTTGAAAATCTCATACGTGACGGCTTCTTCTTCGAGACGGAAACGGCGGCCGTTGATATTCAAAATACCGTCCGCATCGCTGGCCAACACCGTGCGGCCGTCGGTGGCAAAAATACGGCCCGCGGCATTGCGCGGAAAGACTTCATAGGTCACGCCGTCCAGCACGACGGCCAGCGGCTGACTTGCATGCGTATAGCCGTAACCCGGCGTCAGTTTTTCACCGTTCAGGATTTCAAAACCGCTCACACTGCCGAGCGTGCCCGCGCGGCTGATCTCCACCAGCGTTGCCGATTTTTGAATACCGGTCACATCGCCCACAATGCGGAAGCGGCGTCCGCCGGAGAGCGTGATTTCCTGATCGTCGGGCCGCATGTAATAGGCCATCTGCGTGCGATTGCCAAGCGCATCCAATTTGATAAACGCCACGAGTTCCAAGCCGCGGTGCGTGACTTTGGCAATTTCGTAATCTTCGTAATCAATCTTGAGCGTGGTTTTGCCAAAAATCTGGGTATATCCCGCCGGGAGCCAATGATGTTCGGTGCGGTAAAGTTCCGCCTGTCCCAAATCTTCCACCAGGAAGTACTCGCGGTCGGCGGCCGTAAAGGCATTGGGCGGAAAGACGCGGATATTCGGATAACTGCCGTAGGTGATGCGCTCATCGGTATAAACCGCCTGCACCCGGCCATCCTCTCCCGTTTTGACTGAATTGTAATAATAGTCGTTCATGCCGATGCGGTAAGTCTTGCCGTCGATCACGATGCGGCCGTCTTCATCAAAAAGCGCGGTCACGCCCTCGCGATGCAGGGCATAAGGTTTTTGATCGCGCAGTTCAACCAGATAAGACAAGCCATCGATCTCGAGCGCCTTCCAGCCGCTTTGCTGGAAGGGATTGATGATTTGTTTGTCCTGGCGCACTTCCACCAGCAGCACGTGTTCCCCGCCGGAGATGGCGGAATCCGGCGCAACCACGCGGTAAGTCAAGCCGTCGGCCAGGGTGACCAGCCCTGTTTGCGGATTTGAAGTATAGACCGGCAGCTGTCCATATTCATCCGGCTGGCCGGCGGCATCCACAAACCGGTAGGAGTTTGGATCGGGCGCCCATCCGCCCTCCATGCCCGCCGCTTCGTCATTGTATCCCGAAGAAGTAAATTGGTAATAGCGGCCGTTGACCACAAGTTCGCCCGGAATCGTTTCGGAGTTCGGGAAAAGGATATCGCTGCCGAAACTGACGTCATAATAACTCGGTCCGCCTCCCATGCCGGCCATGCCGGGCTCGCCGGAGTAATCATAAATACTTACCATGGCATCCTTCAGCCGCGTAAAGGTCACATTGCCGAGCGCATCGCTCTTCAGGCGGTAGCGCGCGTAATACTCCGGCCAATTTTCGCGGTCGCGCCGGCCCGTAGGAAAGAAAATCAAATGCTCGCCGTTAACGATGCGGCTGGTAAATTGATAGCCGTGCGACGCATCCGTCGAAGTCAGCGTATAGGTTTCATCCGGATTAAACTGCAGGGCATATTCCCGGTCCGGATTAAACGAATCATGCAGGGTCACAAGGCCGTTGGCCGAGAAGGCCTGGAAAATTTGACTGCTGAGTTTGAGGTCCGGCGCTTCTTCCACCAGCACCACATCGCGCACCGGATCACCGACATTTTTCGGCGCGGGCTCATAAATAATTCGGTAAGTGCGGCCCGCGATTTGAATCGAAGCATCGCCGGCCTGCGATTCGTAGCGTTCCTCGCCGGAGACAAGCAGCAATCCCCCCTGGGCCTTCTGAATCAGCGTAAAACTGCGGCCGGCCA
>JAHFHF010000076.1 GCA_023247055.1 Candidatus Omnitrophota bacterium | reverse complement strand
AGATTTTACGTTTGGGATCAAAGCAAGCCGCGACGGGCGCGCTGGCCGTATGGGCAATTTGTTTGAAGCCGGCCGGGAGCTTGTCGAGCTTGTCGCCGTGGCTCATCCAGCAGACCAGCTGCCGCGGCAGGCCGTCGAAGAGGCCCGCAGCCTGATCCACCGTCACCTCGGCATGGCCGTATTCGCGTTTGAGCGATTTATGCACCTTGCCGCCAAAATCATGCGCAATCAGCTGCAGGCCGTAGCAGATGCCCAGCACCGGAACGCCCAAGTCAAAGAGCCCTTTCGCGGGCATGGGAGCCTCGGGGCCGTAAACATTGGCCGGAGAGCCGGAAAGAATAATGGCTTTTGGATTTTCGCGGCGGATTTCTTCCAGGCTGGCGTTGTACGGCAGGATTTTCGAGAAAACTTTGTGTTCGCGGACGCGGCGCGCAATCAGCTGCGTCGTCTGCGACCCGAAATCGAGAATAAGCAGGGTTTCATGTGGGGGCAGTGTTTTTTTTTGCATAGCATTAAAAATTAACGCTCTCTGAAAACTTTTCTTTCCCCCACCTTAATCCTCCCCCGAAAAGCACGGGGGAGGAAAATAAGAAGCAATTTAATTTTTTCCCTCCTGTGTTTTACACATCTTTTCTCTCCCCCCGTGCTTTTCGGGGGGAGGTAGGAGGGGGGACTTGCCTACTTACCCATCCCGACGCGCTGAGCGGCCTGGAAGAGTTTGCCTTCCGTACGGATGGCGGGCGCAATCACAATTTCGGTCAGCTGCAATTCACGGATGTTTTGAGCGCCCACATTGCCCATGCAGGTGCGCAGCGCTCCCACCAGATTTTGCGTGCCGTCATCCAGACGCGCCGGCCCGTAGAGAATTTCTTCAAGCGAACCGGTGGTGCCCACACGAATGCGGGTGCCGCGCGGCAGATTCGCATGCGGCGTGGCCATGCCCCAGTGATAACCGCGGCCGGGCGCCTCTTTGGTGCGTGCAAAAGCCGAACCAACCATGACGGCGTCGGCGCCGCAGGCAAAGGCTTTGCAGACGTCGCCGCCGGTGGACATGCCGCCGTCGCCGATGATGGCCACATACTGCCCGGTTTTCTTGAAATGGACTTCACGCGCTGAGGCGCAGTCGGCAATCGAGGTGACCTGAGGCACACCGAGGCCGAGGACGCCGCGCGTCGTGCAGGCGGAGCCGGGACCAATGCCGACGAGCAGGCCTGCACAGCCGGTTTCCATAAGTTCGAGAGCGACCTTGTAGGTCACGCAGTTGCCGAGAATCACCGGCACTTTGAGCGTGCTGCAAAGCTTGCTGAAATCTGTCACCTGATAGGATTTGGACAAATGTTTAACCGTGGTCACCGTTGACTGCACCACAAAGCAGTCCATGCCGGCTTCTTCACCGATCTTGCCGTAGCGCTCGGCTTTCTGCGGCAGCGAACTGACCACGGCGCGCACGCCGGCCTTTTTAATGTCCTGAATACGCTGGCTGATCAATTTCTCCTTGATGGGTTCTTCATAAAGTTTTTGTACGAGGGCCGTGGTTTCTTCAGGCGGAGCCTTGGCGATATCATCGAGGATCGTTTCGTAGTCGGCGTAGCGCACGTAAATGCCTTCGAGGTTCAACACGGCAATGCCGCCCAGCTTGCCCATGGCAATCGCGAACTTGGGATCGACGACGCCATCCATGGCCGAAGCCAAAAACGGAATTTCAAACTTCTGATCTTTGAGTTTAAAAGAAATATCGACTTCTTCGGGATTAATCGTCACTTCACCGGGGACAAGAGCGATTTCATCAAAGCCATAAGCGCGGCGCGCTTTGCGGTCACGACCAATAAATTCAGACATGCGAAACTCCGTGCGTTGGGAAAAAACAAGGATTTAAGGAAAGAAATTGATTTTTTGATGATGAAGGGGGTACCATTTGCGGTATCATACTCAAACGAATTTACACTGTCAACGCCGCGGAGAAAGTCTTATGCTGAAAACCCTCAGAAAAAACACGAAATCAATCATCTGGTTCATCATTATCTCTTTCTGCCTCTGGGGCGCCTTTTCTGTCGGTATTCAATTCAATCAGCGCGGCCAGATCGCGGGACGGGTCTTCGGCCGGCCGGTCAGCTATCAGGAATTTAATAAATTCGTGAAGGCTTCCGAGATCTTCTCCCTGACCGGCGAACGCGTCGAAGATCCGGGGATCCTGCACCAGCACGCCTGGCAGAACGTTATTTTCTCACGCGAGGCCCGGCGGCAGCGGATCAAGGTCTCGGATGATGAAGTCCGCGATGAGATCAAACGCATGCTGGACGCCCAGAAAATCGCCGCTGACAGCGCCGTTTACGAGGGCTGGGTGCGCTCAGTCAGCGGGGCCGCTCCGCGCGATTTCGAAGAAATGGTCCGGGAGATGCTGCGCATTCAAAAACTGCTGCGCGAAGTCCGGCAAGCCCCCATGGACGCGCCCGACGAGGCCGAGGTCCGCAAAAGCTTTTTGCTCGAAAAACGCAAGGTTGAAGCCGAAATCGTAAGCCTGCCGGATGCGGAAGCGGCTAAAAATTTCCGGCCGGCCATGCTTGCGGATGAGAACTGGCGCGCTAAAACCGGAATCACCGGAGGGCCGGCTCTTGAAAAAATTCCGCTGCAAAGCCTGCGTGATTGGATGCTGGCGTATACGCTGACAGAAGCCCAGGTTCAGGAAATCTATACGCTGCCCGAGGGCGCCGTTTCAGACCCTGTGACACTCAGCAGCGGCCGGGTTTTGATTTTTAAAATCACGGGCAAAACGCAAATTTCGGAAACCGACTATGACGCGCCGGGCATCGGGGAAAAATACCGCGAAGAATTGCTCGAGCGTAAACGCTATGACCGTTTCCTCGATTGGCACATTAATCTCATCAAACGCGCCCGCTTCCAGGACTTCATGCCGCAGGCTACGTAGGGGACGGTCGATACCCAGGGACAGGTCCTGACGAAGTGGATCTGTCCCTATTATCCTCTTTTTGCTATAATCCGCCCCATGCCTTTTAAAGTCAAAGAACTTGCGCAGCTTTTGAAATCCCAAGTCCTGGGGGACGGCGAAGCCCTTGTTACCGGTATTACGAATATCGAAACTCCCCAAAAAGGGTTTATCGCTTTTATTCAGGATAAAAAAGACTTGGCGGAACTTGAAGCGACCGATCTCGCCTGCTTAATTGTTCCCAAAGACGTGCAGAGTTCTTCCAAGCCGGTGATTCCCGTCGAACATCCCAAACTGGCCTGGGCCGCCCTGCTGCCTGTTTTTCACCCGCCTCTGGCCTTTAACGGCAAGGTCTCAGGCGAAGCGTCCATTGCTCCGGGAGCGAAAATTGGCCAAGGAGTCACTGTTGAACCTTTTGCCCGCATTTCCGAAGGGGCGGTTCTTGCGGACGGGGTTGTCATCCGCAGTTTTGCTTTTGTCGGTGAAAATGTGCGCATCGGAAAGTCTTCCATACTGCACTCCGGCGTGGTGATTTATGAAAGTTGTGTTCTCGGCGAGCGCGTCATCGTCCATGCCGGGACCGTCATTGGGGCAGATGGATTTGGTTACGTGGCCACGCCGGCCAAGCAGGAAAAAGTTCCTCAGGTCGGTAACGTGATCATTGAAGATGATGTGGAAATCGGCGCTTGTTCGACGATTGACCGCGCTACCGTCGGGTCCACGGTCATCGGGCGGGACACTAAAATCGACAACCAGGTCCAGATTGCGCACAACGTTGTGATCGGCCCGCATACGGCCATTTCCGCCCAATCGGGAATTTCAGGCAGCTGCAAAATCGGCTCGCATGTGACCATGGGCGGCAAGGCGGGACTCGGCGATCACGTGGAAATCGGCGACTGGGTCATGGTCGGCGCGGGCGCGGGTTTTCCCAGCAACAAAAAAATTCCTTCCAAACAAATCGTCTTTGGACAGCCGGCCCGCCCCTACCACGAAGCGCGCCGCCAGATCGGCGCCCAACTCCGCTCTGCCGAAACCCTCGATGAAGTCCGGGAACTGAAAAAGCGCGTCGCCGCCCTTGAAGAAAAACTTGAAAAGCAGTGACTGGTGACTAGTGACCCGTGGTTAGTCAAGGTGTCACTTCGTGACATCGAATGCCGCGAAGCGGCATCAATTCACTAGAAGCGGTTTCATAAGTCGCTTTAACTTCTTTGTTTGTCATTGCGAGCGACCGTAGGGAGCGAAGCAATCTCGTTTTTCCCTCGGAGATTGCTTCGTCGGCCTGTCGGCCTCCTCGCAATGACAAATGGGAATTGAACTTAGAAGGACTTATGAAACCGCTGCTAGTCACTGATCACCAATCCACTGCTTTTTAAATTTTTCTACGGTTGATCAGACTAAGGAATTCCTCACGAACGCGGGTGGTGGATCTAAAACTGCCGAGCATGGAACTGGTGATGGTGAGGGAATGCTGTTTTTCTACGCCGCGCATGGCCATGCACAAATGATAAGCCTCAATCACGACCCCAACGCCACGCGGATTAAGCGCTTCCATCAGGCATTCGGCGATTTGGGCGGTCATGCGCTCCTGCACCTGCAAGCGGCGCGCAAACACTTCGACCAGCCGCGGAATTTTACTCAACCCGACGATCTTGCCATCCGGAATGTAAGCCACATGGGCGCTGCCGTAAAACGGCAGGAGATGGTGCTCGCAGAGGGAGAAAATCTCGATGTCTTTGACGACCACCATTTCATCGTAAGGCTCTTTAAAGATGGCGCCGTTTAAAACCTCGTGCGGATCTTGCTTGTAACCGCGGGTCAAAAACTTCAGGGATTCGGCCACTCTTTCGGGTGTTTTCAGTAGGCCTTCACGGTCCGGGTTTTCCCCAAGGCCTTTTAAAATTTCGCGGATGTTTTTTTCCATAGGATCAGGCTTTCTGGGTAAAACCCTGTTCAAGCAGGCTTGCGGCCTGGATAAAAGCACGAGTTGCTTCGGAGTTTGGCTCAGAACTGACAATCGGACTGCCTTGATCGCCCTTTTCACGCACCCGCTTATCGAGCGGGATCTCGCCCAAGAACGGCACGCCGAACTGCTCCGCAGCTTTGCGTCCGCCGCCGCGGCCAAACACTTCACCGGTCATATTTTCAACAACGCCTAAAATCGGCACGTTCGTTTTACGAAACATAGCCACGCCTTTACGAACATCCATCAATGCAACTTCCTGCGGCGTGGTAACGATCACGGCGCCGGCCAGCGGTACGACCTGGGCCAGAGACAATTGCACATCGCCGGTGCCCGGCGGCAGATCCACAAGAAGGTAATCAAGCTCGCCCCAATTAACTTTTTGCACAAACTGAGTCACGGCGCTGTGCAGCATGGGACCGCGCCAAATCATGGGTTGGTCAGCAGGCACCAGCACGCCCATGGAAATCATTTTAAGCCCCTGGGCCTCCACCGGAATCAGTTTTTCCTGCTCGTCCACCGAAGGCCGCGTCTCACCGGAAACGCCCAGCATCAACGGTACATTCGGGCCGTAGATGTCACCGTCCATGAGCCCAACTTTGGCGCCGCGTTTGAGCAAAGCCAGCGCAAGATTGACAGCGACCGTTGTCTTGCCGACCCCGCCCTTACCGCTGGCGACGGCAATCACGTGCCGGATGGCCCCGAAGGGCTGCGGCCCTGCCGGTTTTGCCGGTGCAGCCGCGCCGCCGCGGGCCGGCTGAGATACCTGAATCGACGTCTTAAGACCGGGAAAAACCTGACAAATCGTTTCTTCGATCTTGCGGCTGAGGGTTTCGCGCAAAGCCGGATTTCCTGCCGGAATCTCGAGATGAATAAAAGCTTCTCCGTTGTGTACGGCTGCTTCTTTGATCATGCCCAGCGTCACGATATCGCGCTGGAGTTCGGGATCGAGTACTTTTTTAAGCACTTCTAAAATTTGGTTTTTGTCGGGGTTCATGAGTCCTCTTTAATCTAGGGACCGTTCCAAGACGCAGTTCATCAAACTGCGCTTGGGTAGTCCCTAGGAACCTGCGGCAGCCTTGCCGGGCAAAGCACGGAGGCGCTGCAGGACTTGCTTTAGGATAACTGCGGTTTCTTCCAATTCTTCCGGCTGCGTGAAACGTCCAAAACTGAACCGGATCGCCGAAAGGGCCGTGCCACGGTCATAGCCCATAGCGGTCAGGACATGCGAAGGATCACGGGCCCCGCTCATGCAGGCTGAACCGCTAGAGCAGGCCACGCCTTCTCCATCCAGCGCAAACAGCAGGGCTTCGGCGTCCACGCCTTGGAAAAGAGCCAGAGTTGTATTCGGCAGCCGGGCGGCATTCCGGCCAGCAATATCGACGCCCGCACACTCCGTAGTAATCTGTTCTTCGAAGCGCAGACGCAGGCCTTTGAGCCTCTCGATTTCTTCCGTCAAATCCTGCGCCACAAGTTCACTGGCTTTGCCCAGGCCCGCAATGCCGGGAATATTTTCCGTGCCGCCCCTGCGCCCGCGCTCCTGAGATCCGCCAGTAATCAAGGGTTCAAAGGCCGCGCCCGGTTTTATATACAAGGCCCCCACGCCTTTGGGGCCGTAAAATTTGTGGCCGGACAAAGAAAGATAGTCGATCTGGCTTTTTTTGAGATCGAGCGGGTGCTTGCCGATACTCTGCACCGCGTCCACATGCAACAAAACTCCGCGCTCTTTAATGATCTGCGCAGCCGCTTCAAGCGGAAAAAAAATGCCGGTCTCATTATTCGCGCTCATCAGCGAGACCAAAGCCGTATCCGGCGTTAGGACGCGGCGCAGTTCCTCCATACTGATTTGACCGGAAGCATCCACGCTCAGCCGGACCACTTCGCACCCTTTTTTTTCAAGCTGCTCCGCGGGCTTTAAAATACTGGAGTGTTCGATACTGCTGGTGACAATGCGGCGCTTGCCGGTGGAAGCCAGCGCCGAACGCAGCACGGCGTTATTGCTCTCGGTTTCGCCGCTCGTAAACACAATCGAATTTTCATCAGCGGCGCCCAAAAGCGCGGCAAGTGAACGGCGGGCGTCGCGCAACGCCTTGCGAGGTTCACGGGCTGCGCCATGCAGGCTGGAAGCATTGCCAAAATACTCTTTTAAAAACGGCTCCATGGCCTGAACAACAGGCAAAGCGGCCGGCGTGGTGGCATTGTAATCGAGATAGATCGTTCTCATAGAAGGAGCCGGTTATTATGAGCACGCTGGGCGGGTTTGTCAATGCGAGGGACTGGGAACTGTGGATAGTGACTAGTGACTGGTGGATCGTGACTTGTTGTTATGTCACTTCGTGACATTGAAAAAATCAAAACGCCGCGAAGCGGCTCCAATACGATTCACTATCCACAAGTCACTAGTCACTATCCACTATTCTTTGTGCTTTTCTTCGTCGCGGGCGTAATAGCGGTTATAGGTGTGATAATAATATTTGGTGTAGCCGCCATGGCGTTCTTTTTCCAGATCAACCATGTTCAAAATCATGCCTAAAATTTTGATGCCGGCTTTGTCCAGATGGCTTTGGGTGTGCTTAATCAGGTCTGTCGGTGTTTTGCCGGCCGCAATGACCAGGATCGTATGGCCAATGAGACTGCCCACGACAAAACCGTCTCCAATTCCCGTCAGCGGCGGACAGTCGATAATCAGACGATCGTATTTTTGCTTGGCATATTCGATCAGTTTAATCATGCGGTCCGAACCCAAAATCTCGGCAGGGTTGGGCGAGACCGGGCCGCTTGAAATGACAAATAGGTTTTCTACGAAGGTCTCCTTGACAACGGCTTCCATGTCCAGATTGCCGGTCAGGTAATTGCTTAAACCCGTGGCGTTGTCGAGCCGGAAGGCTTGATGGGCTGTCGGGCGGCGCAGATCGGCATCGACGAGCAGCGTCCGGTTGCCGTCATTGGCCAGCGAGATTGCGATGTTCTGGGAAACAAACGACTTGCCTTCATGCGGCAGGCAGCTTGTCAGCGTCAGTGTTTTCAGCGATTCGGGCGTTGCCGAAAAGTTGATGGCCACGCGCAGGTAACGGAAGGCCTCCACCAATTCCGATTTCTCCGTTGAATTCGCATAGATCATGACCGCTTCGCGCGATTTGTGCCGGCCTTTCAGCATCGGCACAGGCCCCAGAAACGGCAATAAAATCCCTTTGCGCTGCAGATCTTCCATGGAATGGATCGTATCGTCGAAGTGATCGATCAGGAAAATAATCAGGCAGGTTAAAAAAAGCTGCGCCAGCGCTGCCATCAAGATAATTTTGAGGCGGTTGACTGGCAGCGGAGCCTGAGGCACGCTCGCTTCTTCGATGACACGTCCCGGCGTTGCTTTGAATTTACCGCGGGCCTTGCTTTTAAGACTTTTGATGATGCGCTGAACTTCACTGCGCAGGCTGTCTTGAATAAATTTCAGATTGGCTTTGGCCTTGATCATGACGGGGTGTTTATCGCGGTATTGCAGGCTGAGAGATTCGATTTCCGCAATCATTTCAGCTTCTTTTTCTTTGAGTTGGCGCAAAGTCTGGTCGGTCTGGATAGCGGGAAGACTTTCAATCAACTCATCATAGCTGACTTCCTTGACTTTACCGAAAGGATCCTCAATCGTGACTTTTTTCGTCTCGTTTTTTTCAGCCTGCTCCAGCCAAGTCAAAATCTCCTGGTTATAATAAAGGCTGTCCTGAAAACTTTTGCGGATATAAGACTTTGCGATTTCATTGGCAATATTGGCGGCAAGACGCGGCTCGGCGGCTTTGACCGTAATATAAAAAATACGGCTGCGCGGCACCTGGGTCACGGAAGCCATTTGTGCCAGCCGGGCCGCCGCGGCTTCGTCGCTTTTGACCTCGAAATAATTTTGAAGTTGCAGCGCTTTTGACACTTCGGTCAAAATGGAGCGTCCGACCATGATTTGCTGCTGCGTTTTGTAGAACTCCATCGAAAAATCGGTTCCACCCCATCCAGGTCCCCCGCCAGGGCGCTCGTTCTCTGAAAAAGCGCTTTCCGTACGCTCGACAATCAGCTGGGTGGCCGCCTGATAAAGGTCGGGGATTTTGTAGGCGTAAATCGCGGCCAAAGTCACGGTAATGATCAGAAAGGTGAAAACGATGTAGAAATTCTTCCTAATCAGAAAGAGATAGCGTTTGTAATCAATCGGCTTCTCGTCTTCATAGGCTAAAAAATCAGCTGTTGGTTTCACAAAAAAACTTTCGGTTCGGCGCATACGCCGTGTTACGTATTCTAAAAAAGACTTTCCGCAACATTGATAATGTCCCCGTCTTCAAGTTCGATGTCCGGCTTCTTTCCGCTGATGATATCTTCGGCATTGGCACGGATGACTTCGCCTTTTTCCTCCCCGCCGCGAATAATTTTGATTTTTTTAATGTTGGCGATATCGGAAAACCCGCCGGCGACGGCAATGGCTTGCAGAAGCGTAAACCGGCCGGCTTTTGGAAAGGGCTGGCTTCCCGGGGTTTTGACTTCGCCCAGTAAAACCACGTTCTTTTCCTCTTCGGACGCGTATTTTTCCGTCACCTCAATCACAACTTCGGGATTCACAAGATAATCAGCGTCCAGAATCGCGGCAATTTCTTTTTCCGCAACAATTGCGGTTTTTCCTGCAACCGTGACCTTGCCGGCAAGCGGCAGCGTGATATTGCCCTCGGAACTAATTTCCATCTCGCCACCCTTGATATGGTCATCCTCCGGATAGATGGTTATCTTGATCCGGTCGCCTGTCTGTATGACATAATCTTTATCGTCTTTTTCCCCGAGCACCGAAAGCTTAGACTGCTCCGGCTTTTTTGCAGAAACTTCGGCTTCCGCAGCCGGGGTCTGTGCAGCGGCTTTCGCCGCCGGCTCTGCCGGCTTCGCCGGTGTTTCGGCGGCAAATACCGAATGGCTGATCAGACACAAAAAAATGAAAGAGTTGATCCGTTTCATAAAAACCCTGCTTTCTTTCAAAAACTCATGCTCATCGCCGATGTCCATGTATGGACTCGCGACGTGTCGGTTTTCTCATCCCCGGTTTTAAACGAGAAATTATAGCGGAAGTTCATCGAAAGCCAACTGGTCAAATTAAGTGCGAAGCCTGCCGTCACCGGAAAAGTAAAGATACGTGTTTCGGCATCTTCCTGGTCGGTCGTGAAAGTTTCCGTCCGCGTATGCGAAACGCCCATCGAGTTTGAAACGGTTATCCGGGAAGTCATGCGGTAATTCAAGGACAAAGCCAGATTGTCATTGACCGCATAGTTGTCCGTCTTCGTGACAACTGCCGTATCTGAAGTATCACCCGTAACGGACTCCGAAGTCGTGTTGGAAAAACCGCGGGTTAACTGGACACTCGTCTGGGTTTTCGGCGTCACCTGCCAGATGTAGCCGGTTCCAAAAGTCATGGTTGTCGCAATCGAATCGGCCTTGTAGGAGTTCTGCCGCGAAAGAGACAGATCGACACTGGCGGATGATTTGCGCGTGACCTGGCCAAAGTATCCCAGCTTAAAGTCCTTGCTGTTGGAATTACCGACTTTCAGACGGTTGCGGTTGACCCCTTGGCCATAGCCCAGCGAAATCCGGCTTTTGGGCGTGACGTTCCAAAAAGCGCTGGGGTTCGCGGTGGCTTGCCAGCCGGAGTCTTGGTCAAAAGCCTCCTGCAAAAAAAGACGCTTTTGATTCGCTAAATCCAAATTAATCGCCAGTTTGGGCGAAAAGGCATAGTTTGTGGACATTTGGTTGGCCGCATCCCAGCGGATTTTATTGGTATCGATTTCCAGGGTCTTGGAATTGTTCCTAGCAATCCTGGAATTCGCGCTGACATTTGTTTTTTTGAAAAATTTCCGGCGCGACCGCAGCCGCTCTTCGACCTGCCATGTGTCATTGGTGCTGTTGATCAGGTTCCAGTTTTTGGTACCCCGCAGTTCCAGCCCCATATCCGTTTTTTTGCCGCCAAAATTAAACTGCGTGTTGCCCGTGGCATTCCACTGGTGATCGCCTTTTTCCTGCCTTGGCACGGCGCCGTTCGCGTTCGACGTGTAGGAATGGTCGCCGTCAATCCCAAAACGCCAGCGGTCTTTCTTCTGAACGCCCAAAAGTTTTTTACGCAGGTCTTCGATTTGCTGTTTAGACAGGATTTCACCCTGATCTTCGGCCTTTTGAGCGGCTTGATCCAGCTTGTCCATAGTTTTTAATGTCCGGTTAGCGTCTCGCACTTGTTTAACCTCTTCTTCACGGACCAGGCTGCCTTGAAAGGACTTAAGGTCTTCTTCTTTAAACTGGTCTAATTTTTCAGCATTCTCTTCGACAGCCGCATAGACCGGCCTCATGCCCGCCATGCCGATGAATATGAATAAAAATAAACGTCCAAAAAATATCATCCGTCCACATTAAGAATTTGCGGAACCGTCACCGGCTGAGGAGCGCGGTCCAGCCGTATTTGTTTCAAATTCAATTCGGCATCGACATAGCCCGGCGTAATTTCAATCGCGCGCTTAAAACGCCGCAGCGCATCTTCCTCTTTGCCGAGCCACCAAAGCGCGCAGCCCAGATTGTTCAAAACCTTGGAATATAAAAGCGACTTGCTGTCTACAAAACGGCGTTCGAGTTCAAGCAAATGTTTAAGCGCTTCCCGGTACTGCCGGCCTTTGAGGTAAAGGCACGTCAAATTAAATCGCGATGGAATATATTCTGCATCCAGTTCCAGCGACTGCAGATAAAAGGCAATAGCCTGGTCCGGTTTATTTTCAAACGCCAGCACATAACCCATCACCGCAGAAGAGAACTCGGTGGGTTTAAGCTGATAGCCTCTACGCGCCGCTTTCTCCGCTTCGTTCAAGTTCGCAGACAAAATGTGCACCATGGCCATGCCGGAATAGTTGAGATATTCGCCGGGCTCCTGGGCTTGATTGCGCAGAAAAAATTCGCGCGCCTGCTCGACCCGGCCTTTCTGGAGATTGGCAAAAGCCACGGCATGAAAATCGGTGCGGGCCGCATCCTGGGTAACGCCTTCCAGCTGGCTGAATGCCGCATTGCCTTTATACACTCCCGCAAGGCAGCCCATTTTTTCACCCGCCGTAACGTCATCGCCGAGATTAAAATAGAGAAAACTCTGTTCCAGTTCGGCCAGTCCGACCCAGGCTTTATCCGCCGTTTTGGGCGAGTTCCCCTCCACACAGCCTTCCCCGGCAAGGCTATGATACCCTTTGAGTGCGGCCGCATTATCACCCTTCTGATAGTGAATGTCCGCAAGCTCTGCTTTGATGCCATTTCTCAATTCATCATCCAGGCTCGTATCCTCGGCAAGCACAGATAAAACATCCGCACTGATGTCATACTGCTGCATAAGCTTATAAGTCCAGCCCAGATAAAAACGCGCTTTGACCTTAAGATTTTTATCCGATGTCTGTGTTAATTGATTCAAATACGTTTGAGCTTCTTTGAACCGTTCCACGCGGAGAAAAAGCAGCGCCAGTTTGAAACGCAGCTTTTCAATGCGGGCAGGGTCTGTTTCAATCGCAAGTTCCGCCTTAGTTTTTTCCAGTTCCTGCCACTGCTGTTTGAGGGTGTCAATTCGCCGGAGAAGACTTTCGGCAATCTGTTGTTCTTCCTGCCCCGCAAAAGCCTTACGCGTCCGGTTTAAAATTTCAACGGCGTCCGTCCATTTTTTCTGTTTAACTTTGACACCCGCAAGCGTGATCGAGACATAGCCGGCATTCGCACTCTCGGGATTGCGCTCCAGGTACTTTTCGTAAAGTGAGACGGCCCGGTCCCAATCGCCCTGTTTTTCACCGGCTTCCGCCTGACTCAACAGAACCGCCGAAGTCAAATCAAGCGCCTGTTCGTGTCGGCGGGGCTGGCCACGGCCTTGAATATAACTCCAAAGATAAGATAAATAAGCCGTCAAATTGCGCGCCAAGCCATAAACCTTGTCCAGTCCTTTTAAAAAAACAGTCCGGTCTTGTTTTTTTTGGTTTTTGACTTCGCCAAGATAAAATTTATAACGATCCCGGAAATCACCCTGCGTGTCTTCAGTTGCCGAACGGGAGGCCATTTCCAGATAGGCGAGATTGCGGATATCCAGATTCTCCTGCGCTGCTTCATCAAGCAGTGCATTTTGCATGAGACTGCGGTAGACCTGAAGGCTGGAAGAAGTGGCCGAAGTCCTCTCGGCAATACGCCCAGCCGTCTCCAGGCTCTCAAGGGAATAATCCACAAGAAAGCGAGAATACAGAGTAAAAAAAATTCCCATTAAAACGACAGCGGCACACGACGCCGCAAGCCATTTTAAAAATGTTCGCACGGGATGTCCTTTCGTTTAACTCCCGTTAATATAACGACTTATCTTACTAAAAGCATAACCAGGCACCGCAGAAATGTCAATACTTGCAATTTATTTGACTAAATAGATATTTGATGTTATATTTTTTTATGTATATATCGTTATTGACACTTAAACAATAAACCGATTAAAGTGTTTTTCAACAGGCTTAACCAACGAGGCTGACGATGCCCTCGTCTCATAACGCAAAAACGACTCTTTTCCGGCGGATCATTATCCGCCTCATCTTCCCGCTTTTTTTTCTGGTCTTCGCGTTTACCCTCATCCAGCTGACCAACCGCATGGAGATTATGAATGAGTTCTACAAAATTGAAAGCCGGATTATTTTTGATACCCTGCAGAAAAAATTATCCTCGGCTGTAGCGGCGGGTAAAACAGACAGCCAGCTTTTTAAATTCAAATCCGCGCTTGAAAAAAAATTAGGCCGTCCCGAACGAAGAATCATCGTGGATATGTATGATCTTTTAAACCGCCAGCCTGTTTTCAGCCACGAGACCATCCACTGGTCGCTGGCCGATGACCAAGCTGCGGAAAAAAGCATCGACGGGCAAAAAAAATCCAGCCCCTACCTGATTCAAGTCGACAAAAGAAACAAAAGCCTGTTTGCCTATATTCCGCTTCAAAGCGGTACGGAAACAGGGCAAATCCGCGTAGCCCGTGTTTTATTTCCACTTTCACATATTGAAGACGCCCTGCGGGATTCGCGCTGGAGCCTCGTGACCATGACTTTTTTTATTTTACTCGCCGGCTTTTTTATTGCGCGCGGGCTGGCCAACACGATTGTGCGGCCCATTCAAACTTTAAATAAAGCCTCTCAGGAAATCTTGCAGGGCCGCCTGGGCAGTCATGTCACCATTTCAACCGGCGATGAAATTGAAGCGCTGGCCCATACGTTTAATCACATGAGTCAATCGCTGCGGTTGATGAAGCAAAAGGCCGAAGATGCTAATCCGTTGACGGGGCTGCCGGGCAACCAGGGTATTTTCGATGAAATTAAAAAACGCATCCATGAGAAGCAGAAATTCGTGGTCTTTCACGCGGATCTTGACCGTTTTAAGGCTTTTAACGACTATTACGGGCTGGCCCGCGGCGATGAGGTCATTAAGCAAACGGCCGAGCTCTTGCGCGAAGCGGTTCAGCACGCCGGGTCGAAACTGGATTTCGTCGGCCATCAAGGCGGCGATGATTTCCTGCTTGTTTTAAGTCCCAATCACGCGAAACCCGTCGCCGAGTATGTCACGGCGCATTTTCATGCGCAGATTACCAAGGCTTTTTACAAACCTGAAGATTTCGAACGCGGTTATATGCTGGGCATTGACCGCCGCGCGGAACTTGCCGGCGACATCGGAAAAACAGTCCAAATTCCGCTCATGGCCATTTCGCTGGCCGGCATCAGCAATGCAAAACGTGATTTCGCCGATTATTATGATTGCCTGGGCCGTGCGGTCCCTGTGAAAGGCGAAGTCAAAAAAATTCCGGGCAGCTGTTATCTCATCCGGGAGTAATCAACGCCGTGTGCGGATCCCCCCTCTTAATCTCCCCCCGGAGAACACGGGTGGAGAAATAAAAAAGGTTCTACTATTTCCTCCCCCGTGCTTTTCGGGGGAGGATTAAGGTGGGAAAAGAATAAACCCGCACACAGCATTGATTAAGAGCGCCTAACAAAGCCTCTGCCAGAATGACAGTTTTGTTAAGCCTGCTAAATCTCATCCTGGGCAGTTCCGAAAGGTTCGATGAGGATTGTATCGAGTCCGAGGTAGTAACCCTTCGATTTGAAATTCTTTCCCGTATTTTTAAACGCCAGCAGATTAATCCCCTTTGAAAAAGCGGCTTCCGGGATGAGGATTTTTCGTGTTAGCACCTCCGGCGCATAAAAATCCACGGCTTCCTGAATTTTTTTCCCGTTCAAATAGATTTCCGCCAAGCCAAAATCATTGGCGGCTGTCATGGTGAGAGTCAGATGCGCAAGCGCCGGCTGTTTAAGACGAATGAGCACGGCAAATTCAGCGCCGTGATCTGCGCCGCTTAGAAGAAGATGATTATTGTTTTTCCATTGCCCGCTGAAAGTGGACATATCCTGTTCGATCAACGTCCCGTTTTTGACATAAAGGGCATGCTCACGCAAAACGTCGATTTCGATGTTGCCGTCTGCCGCATAAGCCTGCCAGATATTTTTGACTGCATGGGCCGCATCGCCCGCTTCTTTGGCCGTCACAAGGCGGTAAACCCAGTGTTTTTCATCCAGCCGGAAAGTGTCAAACCGGTAGCGGCGTCCGTCCGGCATGGCTTTTAAGAGCCCGGTAAACGGGTGTTTGAGCGCGATCAGGAAAAAAGGCCTGCCTGTGTTGTAAGCGGATCTGAGTTCGTCGGCAAAAACGCTTTCACTGGCGCCCCAATTTTTGAACCCCCAGGAATTGACCAGGTAAGTGCGGATATCCGGACGTTTCAGGTAGTAGCGCTGAAAATATTCGGCCAGCGGGTAATACGTCCGCGAATCATCATCAAACAGAATAGAATTCGGCGGAAATTTACTAAAAACTAAATCGGCAAATTCTTCGATATCACGCAAATGCCTTTTATTCGGGTTGGCCAAATATTCGCCGATCCGGTGGCTGTTTTCCGTATACCAATTGCTGTAGCGGCCGGTCCAAAAAGGAAAAAGGC
>JAHFHF010000125.1:1509-3991 GCA_023247055.1 Candidatus Omnitrophota bacterium | reverse complement strand
TTCAGGTTTACGCTGAGATCGACAACGTCCGTTTCAGGCTTTGAACTCAGACGCACGCCAAAGGGCGTGCTGCCCGCCGTCGTTCCTTCAGCCAGCAGCCGGAACGGTAAGCCGGCTTCAATCTCTAAGCGTTGAAGTGATAAGGTCTGGTCCTGGATTCGCACTTGTCCCTGAGCGGTTTTTAACCAAGTTCGCTGGCAAAGACTTTTCCGCCATCCCGTTTTTTGTTTTGAGACAGGGTTTAAAAAAGTCCTCAAAAAAATAGCAAATTCCGGAGCGCTCGAAAAATCCATTTCATACGCCTGCAGCCGGACATTAGCGCTCTGCGGACATCCCAGGAGAAGATTTCCGAAATCCGGAAAGAGTTCACCTTGTTCAGCCTTTAAATTGACGCGGGGCGCCGCGGGCAGAGATGTCGAAAAGTTCGTAAAGACCCAGCCCCGAGTTCTCCATAAAAATCCGGACACCGAGGCTCGATCCAAGACGAGAAAAGGCTGAGCAGCGGCCGCATCATTAAAAAAGCGGCCGGTCTGCAAAAAAAAGCCCATCGCTCCCAACAAAAGTATCCCCGTAAGAAAAGTGGCGAGCCATCCCCGTCCGCTCGCGCTTCGGCTCATGGCGCTGGCAGACGGCCGCGCAGCCAGGCCAGGGCTGCTTCTTTAGAAGCAAACTGACCTTCCAGCTGCAGGACGTAGGCATCTTCGAGCAGCGGCTTCATGGCCGGCCCGGGCTTCATGCCCAGCCGGATCAAGTCATCCCCGCAGACCAAGGGTTTGGGTTTCAAGTCTTCTTCGCTGAAAACCTTGATTTTTTCTTGCAAAAAGTGGTAGTTATCCAGCTTCCCGTGACACGAAAGGCAATCAATGCGGTGTAACTCCAGTCCTTCTTGAAACTGCGCGTGCGCGATGAATTGCTTAAGTTTGCCGGAGCGCATTTTGGCGGCATCGCCGAATTTCATGTGGTTGTCCACGCAGACCGCGACATCCTCGATTTCTTGATTCGAAAAACGCAGGCGTTTCATAATTTGGCGCGTCATCTCGGCCCCGATGGGCGCATGCTCGTAAAACGTAATACGTCCATCCTCCCGGCGCGCAAAGGTCACGGGCTTGGCAACATCATGAAACAGTGCGGCAAAAGCCAGCGTCACCGTCGGATTTTCCAGTTTTTCCAAAAGCAGCCGCGTGTGTATAAACACATCGCCCTCCGGATGATAGTCGGGCTGCTGCTCGACGCCTTTCATCGCTTCGATCTCCGGCAAAATTGCCCGCAGAAGGCCCGATTCTGAAAGCAAATCAAAGCCCCTGGCAGCACCTGGGCGCGTAAAAATTTTAATCAGTTCATCGCGAATACGCTCCGGGCTGACCTGATGAATCGCAGGTACCTGTGCTTTGAGCGCGATCCAAGTCGCGGGTTCAATTTCAAAGCCCAAATTGGCCGCAAAGCGGACCGCCCGCAGCAGGCGCAGTTTGTCCTCCTCAAAGCGTTTTTGAGGGTCTCCAATGGCCCGGATTTGACGTTTAATGATGTCGGCCTGGCCCTGGACATAATCGAGGATTTTGCCGGCAAAAGGGTCGTAAAAGAGCCCGTTGACGGTAAAATCACGGCGCAGGGCGTCTTCACGGTCATCTGTGAAGCTGATCTCCGTAGGGTGCCGGCCGTCCTTATAACTCCCCTCGCGCCGGAAAGTCGTTACTTCGACTTGAATCCCCTCTTCGACCACCAAAATGACGCCAAATTGTTTGCCCACGGGAATGGTTTTGGGGAAAAGGGCTTCCACTTCATCGGGCAAAGCGGATGTGGCCAGGTCAAAATCTTGCGGAGTGCGTTTCATCAGGAAGTCCCGCACACAGCCTCCGGCAAAAACAACCCGGTGGCCGGCCGCCTGAATACGCCGGGCTACGGCGAGAGCAATTTTGGCCGAGGGTGAGGACAATTCCATAGGATCAGGCCGGCTGGACTTCGGGCGGCACCGCGGGTTCCAAATCAAGGCGCGCCACGATGATAAAAATAAGCGCGTTGACGGCGGCAGCAAATAGAATTAAAAACGGAATTCCCGTGGTTTCATGCACACGCCCGCCCATATAGGCAAAGGCGATTTGTCCGACGTTGTAAATACTCGCCAGAATGGCAAAGAGCGTTCCTTCAACCCCGGAGTTGCGGGCAAACACGGCACAAGTCGACATGACCGGCAAAATCGTGATGCAGGCCATCAACCCCCCGAGAAAAATAAAAACGACCGCGGTCAACTTGCTTGAAATCAGCAGCGTACTCAAGGTATTGAGAATATTGATTGCCACGGCGACCCGCAAGACCCACGTCAGGGACTTTCGGCTCAGCCACTTGGCGTAGAGCAAACTTCCCAGCACGGCACCGAACCACCCAACGCTCAAGAGCAGTCCCAAAAACGTCTCGTCAAAATGCATGGCTTCCCGCATGTGAAAAAAGAAGGGCACGCCGTAACAGGATGAAACCTACATCAAAA
>JAHFHF010000125.1:0-1499 GCA_023247055.1 Candidatus Omnitrophota bacterium | reverse complement strand
AATGAACCATCGCAGGCGCGGCGTAAACAAAATACGGGCGCAGCGTCTTAGCGGTTCGGCCACCGTCTTAAACGGAGTGCGAGGCTGCTTTTTTTCGTGGATATGAAGGGCCACCCACAGTGTCAAAATGGGCAAACAGGCCGCGATCAAAAAAAGCGTCTGGGGTTCAACGCGCTGGGCCAAAATGCCGCCAAGTCCGCTGCTTAAAATGGCCCCTACGCTGCGCGCGCCCCAGGCAATACTTTGGTATACGTGCGTCGTAAACTCATTGGAGTGTTCGACAATAAGTCCGTCGGTGATCACATCGGTCGCGGCATAGCCGATATTGGCGATGATGAGCGTTGTAATGATAAACGACCGCTCAAAGCCGCCTGCTGAAAGCGTGAACCAGGAAACCGCCGCAAGCAGCGGAAACAGAATGAGATAAGACTTGCGCCGGTAACCTGCCAGCGGCAGGCAGTCGGAGAGCAGGCCGTAAAAAATTTTAAAAATCCAGGGTAAGGCGATAATCGATGAAGCTGTTGCGATTTCAGCCACGCTCCAGCCCATTTTGCGCAGATAGACCGGCAGCCCCACGGACGTAATTCCCACCGCGCCCTGGGTAAAGTAGACCAGCGCCGCCAGGTGTTTGACATCGCGCGAATGCTTAAAAAATTTAAGCAAAGAAATCCCTCGCTTTTTTTTGCCCAAGGGTTTTTTGAAAGTCCAGATAATCAATAAAGGTCCAGTGCGGCCGTTTTTCCAAAGCCCGGCGCACGATCCGGAAGCGTTCTTCCGGATGCAGTTCAAGCCGGCGGCTGGTCACGTAGCGGAAGGGCGCTCCGCATTCCGGGCAGTTTTCGTGTTTGTTGAAATCCAGCCCAATGGCCCGGCATTTCCCGCAATCGGAGCTCAAATCACCCAGAATCAGCAGATGGTCGCGGACTTCTTCGATGCTGAATTCTTTAAAAATTCTGAGGTATTCATGCGCCATAATTGCACCCTATTCCTGACTGGCGGGTTTGGAACCCGCCGCTACGTAATCGATGATCTCATTTGTTACGAACCCGGGGCCTGCATGATTGAGCGTATGTTTTTTGTAGTGGCAGGTTCTAAACCTGCCTCCCGGACCGCAATTCTTGCCTGGTTCGGTTTAAAACAGTTCCCTACCGTCTGGTCTCAGTTGATTTAAAGACATAATCTCCTTCCCGGACGGGTTTTTTAACGAGCATGCCAACTTCATCGCCGGCGCGGGCTGAGGGCACTGATTTTCGGTTAATTTGCAGCGAAGTGATCTCTTGCTTAAAACTTCCGGTCCTACCCTCAAATTCAAGCGTGTCTCCGATGGCTATGGGCGCACCGGTGATCGTAAACGCGCCGACTTTAATGCGGTCAAAATAATGCGTCACTTCTCCCACCATCGTCCGCTTGTCTTGCTTGGCCGGACGAACGGCCCTTTTTGCGGCTGCTTTTTTAATGCCCGGTCTTTTTTTAGAAATCTTGGGGCTTGCCGCTTTCTT
>JAHFHF010000075.1 GCA_023247055.1 Candidatus Omnitrophota bacterium | reverse complement strand
CGCGGCTTAAAAGGTGTGTCGAATAATACCCGTGGCAGGTGGTCACGAACGGAACGCCCGCGGCGCGCGCCGCAAGCCAGCCGATCCAAGCCGGCACGCGGCTGCGGGCATGCACAAGATCGATGTTTTCGCGGCGGATGATGGCGGCAATCTGGGGCACCAGCCGCAGTGAAAAAAGGGACTTCGCATGCACCGGCAGTTCATAATGCATCACGCCCATGCGCTGAAGTTCCTGCACAAGCGAACCGCCGGAGGAAATAATAACGGTCTTGTGGCCCGCCGCCGTCATGGCTTTGGCCAAATCCACGACACCGCGTTCAACGCCGCCCACTTCCAGCGAAGGCAGGATCTGCAGGGTCTTCACAAAATGGCCTCCAGTTTTTTGACGAGCGCCTCATCCTGTTCGCGTGCCAGCGCAGGCTGGGCCGCGCTTTCAAGATTTTCCAGCACGGCCTCCAAATTTTCAGGGCCGGCCATGACCAGCGCCGACTTCTCGAGCAGCAGTTCGATAAAACGGCGGTGTTTTGCAGGCAGGGTTTCCGTGGCAAGTCCGAGCACGACCACTTTTTTTCCGCTGGCGACCGCCTCAGAGATCATGGAGATACTATCCTCGGTCACAATCAAAATATCCGCAAGATGCATCATCCCCGGCACGACTTCGGAACGCGGGTCCTCGCTGGCCACGACAAGCTGCTGGCAGCCTTTGAGGCTGGATTTGCGCTCTTTCAAAAAGCGCACGATGCCTTCGGGCGTGCGGCGCGAAGTGGTCACAAGGTAATTCCCCATCCGCTCCGAAACTTTTTCCAGCGTAGAGATAATTTTCTCCACGCTTGCAAGCGTCATACGGTAGTGGCGCGTCGTGCCGCCGAGAAAAACCGCCAGACGTATGCGCGAAGCCGTTTGCATCGCGGCCACAAAAGGTTTTGCCGCCTCCGCCAGCTTTTCCCGGCCTGAAAGGCTGGGCACAAGCAGCGTGCGGAAAGCCTCGGGCGGCATCGGTCCGCGGTCATGGGCGGGCACCAGCGCCAGATCGTAGCGGTAAAAATTAAAAGGGAACGACGGCTTCATCAGCACAATGCTCTTAGCCCGGCACTCGCGTGCCAGGCACAAGTTGAGCGGCGTCAGGCTCGATCCGCTTGAAATAAAAAAATCAGCGCTGATCTCGCGCAGAGCTGCTGCAGTCTCCGGTTTAAAAAAGAATTTCAGCCAGGCCAGACGTCCCTGAGCAAAGGGGATCAAGAAAATGGAGAAAACTGCAAACAGGCGCCGGTGCCAGACGCTGCGGTATTCCACCTCCAGGGTCTGCGTGGGATACTCCATGCCCGGACGGCCATACTGGCTTTCAACTTTTTGAAAACGCGCCGCGACCGCTTCCGACTGTTTGACATGGCCCGGCTTGCCGTCTGACAAAATAACCAGGCGTTTGGTCCAGCTATATTTCCAGCGTTTGGAGCCCCACAACCACTGTTCCGGATAACGGCTGACGTAAGACTCCAAAAGATCCAGGTAGCGGCGCATGGCATCGCCCTCGGCCGGCTCTTCGATAAAAACGTCGTGTTTGCCCTCCGGCCCGCTGACAATAAAAGCGGGAAGCAGGACCGCGCCCGTACGGGCCGCCAGTTCAAAAGGGCCTGACGGCACCGTCGTTTTACGGCCAAAGAGCCGTTCAATGCGGCCTTCATATTTGCCGGCATCCTGGTCGCCCAAAAGCCCCACGAATTGCTTTTCACGCAAGGCTCGGATTAAATCGCGCACACCCATGCCCCGCGAAATGGTGAACGACCCGCGGCTTTCACGCAAGTCGGAAAGAAGACGGTCAAAGAGCGCCTGTTTTTGCGGGCGCTGCAGCACATGAATCGGCTGGCCGTCCAGCGTGCCGATGATTTGCAGCACTTCCCAATTGCCAAAGTGAGCGGTCAAAAGCACCGCCGCTTTTTTCTCCTTCACCAGCCGTTCATAACGTTCCCAATGATGCTGCGTCAGGCGCTTTTTCAAATCTTCAAGTTTCAGCTGCGGGAAGTAAAGCATTTCCACGCCAACACGCCCAAGATGCTCAAAGTGCCGGCGGACAATTCGCGCGCGTTCTTTTTCATCAAACCGGCTGCCGAAGGCGGCTTTCAAGTCCGCATAGGCTGCGGCCCGCCGGCGTTTCAGGAGGTAAAAAGCGATACAGCCTGCAAAACTACCCAGCTGGACAGCCACGGAAAAAGGCAGGCGGGTGAAAGCGGTGATCAAACCGCCAAGAAGTTTATAGGCCCGGCTGGCCATGCGTCATTCCCGTCCCGCTGCGGAGATCGGGACGGCCATGTCCACCCGGCTGTTGGCCGGGAGCTATGGCTGCCCCGCTGCGGAGATCGGGACGGCCATGTCCACCCGGCTGTTGGCCGGGAGCTATGGCTGCCCCGCTGCGGAGATCGGGACGGCCATGTCCACCCGGCTGTTGGCCGGGAGGCATGGCCGCATTCGTGCCAAAGGCCTCTAGCAGGCGGGAGATCCGCTCGATCAGCCGGCCTTCCCCGCTCAAAACGCGCAGGCGCGCGGCAAGAATGAGCGGGTTTAAAATCCGGGTCATCTTTTCAGGGCAGCGGTAAAAATCTTTTTCCGTGGTGATGATGTCTTCGACGGCCGCTGACTGGCTGACCCGTTTGATTTCCTGCAACTCCGACTCACTGTAATCATGATGGTCCGTAAATTCAAAATTGCGCGTGGGTTTGATGTCACAGTTTTTCAGCAGCAGTTGAAATGATTTCGGCGCCGCCACGCCGGAAAGCGTGGTCACGCGCGTGTTGCGCAGTTTTTGCAAAGGAATCCGGATTTTCTTTTCCGCTTTGTAGAAAAAAAGCGGCTCAAGGCAGGTTTCGACAAGCTCCGCCTTGGGCGCGGCTGCACGCAGGCGGATTTTAAGGGCTTCCAGTTCCGCCGCTTTGATCAGATTAGCATGCGAAACAACGACAAAGGAAGCGCGGCTGAGCGTAGTCAGCGGCTCGCGCAAAATCCCGGCCGGAATCAGCTGGCCGCTGCCAAAAGGGTCGAGCGCATTCACGACCACGATTTCAAGATCACGGGCCAGCGGCCAATGTTGAAAACCGTCATCGAGAATGGCGGCATGCGCCGGCTGTTTTTTGAGGGCTGCGCATCCGGCGGCATAGCGGTTTTTGCCTTCCGCGATCACGGTCTCCGGCAAGTTATGTTTCATCTGCTGAACTTCATCCTGCCCGTAGCCGCGCGTCAGGATCAGGGCCTTTTTACCGCGCTCCGTAATGCGCCGCGCCACATATTCGACCAGCGGCGTCTTGCCGCTGCCGCCCCACGTTAAATTTCCGATACTGACAACCGGAATCGGCAGACGCTTGGGTTTCAAAATTCTTTTTTCATAGAGACTGCGCGTGATGGCATTGACCCGGCCGTACAAAAAACTGGCGGCTTTAAGAACGGGAGCGAGCACCCGGGTGGTGGAATCGTTCAGCTGGCCTTCGGCCACTAAACGGAAATAGGTCTTACATGGCATGGACATGCGCAATCCTTTCAGGCTGGGACTTGGCTTTCAAAAACCCGGCAAGCCAGGACAGGTGGCGTTCGGTGGCCCCCTGCAGGCTCTTGACGGTCCTGAAAGCATTCTCACCAAGTTCAGCGCGTTCTGCGGGATGATTTAAAAGACGACGGACGGCAAAATCAAGCTGGGCGCTGTCGCGCACCCTGATGGCACCGCCTTCGGCATTAAGTTGATTATAGACTGAGAGAAAATTGAAAACATTCGGACCGTGAAGAATCGCGCGGCGGAACCCGGCCGGCTCAATCGGATTCTGGCCCCCGCGTTTAACGAAACTACCGCCCACAAATACAAGATCCGCCAGGGCATAAAGATTTTTTAAAACACCAAGACAGTCTACCAGCAGGACGTCAAACTCTCCTTCGGGAGCCGGCTGAGTGGCCAATCTTACCCTAAGCTTTTGACGGACCAGCCTTTGGCGCAGCGCTTTCGCGCGTTCAATATGGCGCGGCGCCAGCACCAGTTTCAGGCGGGGATGCGTGGCCCGCAGGTCGAGAAAAATGGACGTCACTTTTTCTTCTTCACCCGGGTGTGTGCTGCCTGCAACCCAGATCAAATCCTGCGCTCCAAAGCCCCACTCATTCCGGAGGGCCCGGGACAATAGTGCGGTATCTGCCTCTCCCACCGGAATATTGTCAAACTTCATGTTGCCTAAAGCCAGCAGGCGGTCCTGCGGAACGCCCAGCGCCGCAAAACGGTTCAAATCCTGGGAAGTCTGCGTCATCACAAAATCCAGTTTACCGAAAAGGCCTTTGAGGAAAAAATGGCCGCGCTTGTAGCGCCGGAATGATTTTTCCGAGAGACGGCCGTTCAAAATAATGACCGGCACATGCGCCCGCCGGGCTTCGACCAGGAGGTTGGGCCAAAGTTCGGTTTCCATGAGCAGCAGGCACTCCGGGCCCAACGTCTTCATGAAACTGCGTACGGCAAACGTCAGATCAAACGGAAAGTAACAGGCCGTGACGCTTTTACTTTCCAGCGTTTTGGCCATTTTCTGGCCCGTGGGAGTTACAGTGGTCAAGACAAAGTGATGGTCTGCAAAGCGCTGTACGCATTCCGAAATAAAACGGCTGGCGGCCAGCACTTCCCCGACACTGACGGCGTGGATCCAGATAATTTTTTTGCCGATGAATTTCTGCTGCCATTCGCGATGGAAAAAGCCCAGCCGCTGGCGGAAAAGTTCGCGCGGATTTTCTGCACGGCCCGCCTTGACGAGGAAAACCGGCAAATAGAAAAACCCGAAAAGAATGAAGGCTGCGTTATAAAGAAAGGTCATGGCAAAGTCAGGCTCGCGGATGCGCCTGATTGTAAGCTTCCTTGAGCCGTTTGGTTGTGACATGCGTGTAAATTTGGGTTGTCGACAAATTCTCGTGTCCCAGCAGTTCCTGGACACTGCGTAAATCCGCGCCGCGGTCCAGAAGATGGGTGGCGAAAGAGTGCCGCAGCATATGCGGCGAAACTTCTTTGTTTAAAGCAATACGTTTAGTATATTTCAAAATAACACGCCGGATACTGCGGTCGGTCAGACGGCTGCCGAGGCGGTTAATATACAGCGGTTTCTTGATGGCTTCATTGCATGGTTTGGGTGAGCGCTTGTCCAAATAGGTTTGAATGGCTATAAGGGCAAGCCGTCCCACCGGCACGATCCGTTCTTTTTTGCCTTTACCCCGGATCCGCACAAGTCCTCCCCCCAAATCAATATCTTCATGGTTCAGCCCGACAAGTTCGCTGACGCGCAGGCCGGAACTGTAAAGCGTCTCCAAAATGGCCTTGTCGCGCTTTTCTTCCCAAGTGCCTTGAGACGGCGCTTCCAGCAGTTTGGTAATTTCATCGGAATTCAGAAATGACGGCAAGCGCTTATCGCGCTTGGGCGTGGCAATGCCGGACGCGGGATTGGCCGCGAGAATGTTCTCACGCGCCAGAAATTTGAAAAAGGACCGCACGCAGGCAAGTTTGCGCGACATGGTGCTTTTAGAAAGACCGCGCGTTTTCATCTCGGCCAGAAAAGCGCGGATATCCAGATACGTAATGTCGCAAACCGCTTTCTGCTTCAGGAATACAAAAAATTCACGCAGATCAATCTGGTAATTTTTGACCGTATGCGGCGAGGCGTTTTTTTCCGACTTCAGAAAATCAAGAAAGTGCTGGACCTGCGGGTTCATGGCGTCTGGGCCGGCGGCGGCGGGGTCTCCCCAGGCGCAGGGGCCGCCGGGGTTTCGCCGTCATCCGCTTTGGGCAGCTTATTGGCAATGTAATTGCAATTTGGATAGTGCGAACAGCCGTAAAACGTGCGGCCGGTGCGGGCTTTGCGTTTCACGAGGTCGCCGCCGCAGCCGGGCTGGGGGCAAAAAAAGCCGGTGGGCAGGCCGCGCGCAAATTTACATTCGGGAAAACCGGAGCAGGCCAAAAATTTGCCGAAGCGCCCCCATTTTTCAAGCAAAGGTTTACCGCAGGTGTCGCAGGTGTACTTCGTCACCACCGCTTCTTTGCGGATATTTTTCATTTTTTCCTGCGCAATGTCCAAGTGCTGTTTAAACGGCCCATAAAAAGTCTCAATGACTTTTTGCCAGCGGATATTGCCCTCTTCGACTTCATCCAGCTGGCCTTCCATCTGAGCGGTAAACTGTACGTCCATGATCTGCGGAAAGTGTTCGATCAAAAGATCGACGACGATTTCGCCCAACTCTGTTGGAATCAAGGCGGATGACTGGCGCTGGACATAATCACGGTCAAGCAGGGTGTAAAGCGTCGGCGCATACGTGCTCGGGCGGCCAATGCCTTTTTCTTCCAGAATTTTTACGAGACTGGCGTCGTTGAACCGCGCGGGAGGTTTGGTGAAATGCTGTTCGCCCAGAATATCGTGAAGATTCAGCGTCTCGCCTTTTTCGAGTTCCGGCATTTCTTCCATGGCCGTTTCTTTGTCCGCATCGGCCCGGACATTCTCGTCGACTTCAACCCGGGCCTCTTGATAAAGCAAGCTGAAGCCCGCGAAAAGATTGCGGCGGCCCGTGGTTTTCAATAAAAAACGCGGACCGGCCTGGATGGTCACCGTCAGCTGTTCATCGACGGCGCCCGCCATTTGTGAGGCCATAAATTTTTTCCAGATAAGCGAATAGAGTTTGTATTCTTCGTCCGTCAGAAAGCCTTTGATTTTATCCGGTTCGCGCATGACGGACGTGGGCCGGATCGCTTCATGTGCTTCCTGCGCGCCTTTCTTGGCTTTATAGACCGGCGGCTTCTCCGGCAGAAAATCCTTGCCGTAGCGCTGCAGGATGAAATCCGCAGCTTCTTTGCGGGCCGACTCGGCAATATTGACCGAGTCCGTACGCATGTACGTGATTAAACCGATCGTCTCGCCGCCCAGGTCCACGCCTTCGTAAAGTTTCTGGGCCGTGCGCATGGTCTTAATGGCGGGAAAACCCAAACGGCTGAACGATTCCTGCTGAAGTTTGCTCGTCGTGTAGGGGGCCTGCGGTTTGCGGCGGCGCTCGCTTTTATCAATGTCCGCCACCTGGAAGGTCTGCTTCAACAGTTCCTGCCGGACAGCTTCGGTTACCGTGCCGTTTTTCAAATCCACTTTTTCGCTATCGATCCGGTCGAGCCGGGCGCTGAAGATTTTTTGGGCCTCGGCTTCGCGGCGCGAGGAAAGCTTGGCTTCGACCGTCCAGTATTCATCCGGCACAAATTTACGGATCTCACGCTCGCGGTCCACAATCAAGCGCAACGCCACGGACTGCACGCGTCCGGCGCTCAGACCGCGTCCGACTTTTTTCCAAAGCAGCGGGCTCAACTCATAACCGACAACGCGGTCGAGAACGCGGCGCGCCTGCTGGGCGTCCACAAGGTGCATCTCAATATCCCGCGGATTGCGGAACGATTCCTGCACTGCCTCTTTAGTGATTTCATTAAACACGACGCGGGAGATCGGCTTATCTTTGTCGTCTTCGCGGAAGATGTGCGCCAAGTGCCAGCTGATGGCTTCGCCTTCGCGGTCAGGGTCAGGCGCCAGAAAGATGCCTTCGACATAGCGCGCTTCTTTTTTGAGGCGCGTGACATTTTTCTGCGCCTTGCGCATGATGATGTAATGCGGTTCAAAGCCGTGCTCCATGTCGATGCCCATTTTACTTTTGGGCAGATCACGCACGTGGCCGTAAGAGGCCTCGACTTTATAATCAGACCCTAAAAATTTATTGATGGTTTTAGCTTTGGCCGGCGATTCGACGATGACGAGGTAACGCGCTCCGCCCCGGCGGCGGGGCTTAGCCGCGGGCTTTTCCCCGTTCTCACCGGCGGCCGCTTTCACAGCCTTCGCGCGTTTTTTAACTGCGGGTTTTTTCTTTTTAACCGGTTCAGGTTCTGCAGGCTTGTCCGCCGTAACAGGCTTGCCATCGCCGGGCTCCACAGGCGGGGGCGGAGTTTCTTCGCTGCCGCCTCCGACAAAGTGCACAATTTCAACCTTGTCCCCTTCGTGCAAACGGCAGGCCCCACGCTCCGGCGGCATGACGACTTTTTCATTATATTCCGTGACTACCGAAGCGGACCGGACCTTGAGGTGGTCCAGCAACTGCCCCAGACTCAGATCCGGCGCGATCTCCCGCGTGTCACCATTCAGATAGATTTTCATGGAAATAGTCCTAAGTAAGATTTCATAAGTTTTGGTCCCTTTCAACCAGCCGAAAAGCTTCTCCGGCGGGTTGAACTCCCATAAGACTTTTGACCTTTTACTTAGCCCTTTATCTTTAAAATTTTGTTCTTTTTTAAAGAAGACGATCGCTTAAAGATCGGCATTTTTGCATACCTGCCTTATAAAAGGCCCTATTTTAATTAAAAATACGGCCTTGTAAATAAAGACTTTATCGGACGTTACATTCATTCGCTTTAAGTCATTTTAAATAATCAACTTACAGATTATCGAGAACTGGGAGGTTAGCACAAAATAGACTTCTCTGCGCGAGTTCCACAGGCCGAAGGCCGAGGACTGTCTGAGCGCCAGAGAAGTCTATTTTGTGCTAACCGGCGACCATCGGACAGGATAATCTGTTAAGCGATGTCGTCCCAGGGGTCTTTTTTGGGCGGCTGCTTGGAAGGCGTATTCTTCTTCGGTGGTATTGCAGGAAGATTGTACAGCGATTCCAACTGATGAATCTGGGAATCCCGTACAGCCTCACTTTCAACCCGTTTCAGCAGGCGCTTTAAAACACCCACACGCATACCGATTTTTTCAATGCAAATCGTTGTTACAAAACGGGTTAGAAGGTTAATATGAATTTCAGCATCTTCCAGCCGCGATGCCAGATTATCCGCTAATTCGCTTGTCTTCTCCAGCTTACGCTTCAAATGAGCAAATTCTGTATAAAGCGACAAAGCCTCTTCCCCCGGAGGAGCATCCTCGGACGCATTCCGCCTTTTATCCTTATCTGTCTTTTTGGACTTTTTTCCTGGCATAGCCGCTCTTCCCAAAGCTTACCCGATACTTCCGCTAAAAGAAAATCCCCCTGTCCGCTCTAAGGACAGGGGGATTGACCTTGAATCCAGCTTTTATTTTTCAACAACCTGTGTCTTGGCCCAAGCATCTGCTACGCGATTCCCCTTGGAGGCGACGGAAATAATCTCCACAATGTAGCCAATCACGAGCACGAAGGGAATAATGAGCAAAATGTTGCGGACCACCGCCTGCTGGGGCGTGACCTTTGCGCCCGTCAAAGAAACCAGCTTCAGACCCACCATTTGGCGGCCCGGAGCATAAACGGCATCACGCACAATCAACCAGGCAATATTGGCAACCACCAGCACCACGCTGCGGATCAAGTCCGGTGCAGCGACCAGCAAAAGACCGATGACCAGGCCAAGAAGAATCGGAACAAGGACTAGATCAATGACCCCCGCGGCAAAACGTTTGCCTTTTGAAGCCGGCTTCCCGCCGGAAAATCCACTGCTCAAAGCATCTGTCATGTGAAACTCCTTTCCCTCGCTTGTTTGAAATAAGATTCTTTTTATTATTCCCGTAGGCGCCAGGCATGCCGGGCACCTCCAACGAAAATGCTTAGGATCATTTCTATCGAAATACTCTACAGCAGATACGCCCCTTTTGCAAACAGGCTTTTAGGCGCTCTAAACACAGACGGCAAACCGGCCGTCGCGGGCTTTGGCAATGCGGCCGCTGATCTCAAGCCGCCCCAGGACCGCCAGGACCTCACGGGACTCCTGGGTACGCCGCACCAGAATCTCATCGGCCGTCAGTGGTTCTTCCTGTAAAAGTTTCAGGAGTACGTCATCTAAATCCGCGGTGCCGGACTGCGGGGTTGAACTTTCAGGCTCAGCCGTTTCGGTCGAAAAATCGAATTGTTTTTGCAGGGTCACAGCGCTCGTCTGGGCCATGCCGGTTTTAAATAGCGGCGCCAAGTCTTCCAAAATATCCTGTGCGCTTTCAACCAGGACGGCACCTTCGCGCAACAGCTGATTCGCGCCCCGGGAAGTCCATTGATCCACCGGTCCGGGAACGGCAAAAACCTGCCGGCCTTGCTCCGCAGCCAACTGGGCCGTAATCAAAGAACCGCTGCGCAAATGCGCTTCGACAACCAGCACGCCCATGCTCAAACCGGCAATGATGCGGTTGCGGCGCGGAAAGTGCCAGGCCAGCGGCCCGGTGCCCAAAGGAAATTCACTGATTAATGCCCCGCGCTCCGCAATAGCCGCATAAAGCTTTTCATTTTCACGCGGATAAATGCGGTCAACTCCACAGCCTAAAACCGCCAGCGTACGGCCATGGCCCACCGTCAAGCAGCCCTTGTGCGCGGCCTCATCGATGCCGCGCGCCAGGCCCGAAACCACCGTCAGGCCGCTTTCCGCAAGTTCACGGGCAAGACGCTCCGCTTGACTCGAGCCGTAAAAACTGGGGTGGCGGGAACCGACGACCGCGACCGCAGCGGCATCCTGAGGCGTTAAAGTGCCGCGCACGTAAAGCACCAGCGGCGCGTTTTCAATGGACCGTAGGCTCTGCGAATAGTCCGCATCAAACCATGTCAGTAACCGGATGCCCGCCAAACCCGCAGATTCGATTTCGCGGCCGGGGTGGAACAGCGTTTCATCCGGAAAAAGTTTCTCTTCGCTCAGCGCGCCCGCAGCCATCAGCCGTTCACAGACTTCACGCGGCAGCAGGCCCTCCTGAAACAAAGCCAGCGCCTGCCGCGCCGCAAGGCCTGAAGCCGTCCGGTTCAAACAAAGCAGCGCTCTCAATTCTTCATAGTTCAACACAGCCCACCTTTTTTGTTATGTGCAACTGAAACATCGTTTAACTCCCTCTCCTGTACTCGGGAGAGGGTCGGGGTGAGGGTAAGTTCGTATTGTTTTCCCCTCATCCCAACCTCTGTGCGGAGACAGCGGAATTTTTCATTTTTTTATCTGTGGTAAAAAAGCGTCCATAAATAATGCTGGTTTAAATAAGCCGCGCCTTGCACAAGCAAATAACCCAAGGTCACTCCGGCGGTAAACATCCAGACCCCGCGATCCTTCATGACTTCCCCCCCACATCTTTCAGAATTTGCCCGATGATTTTCGGAGCGACATCCTGCCGGACAATCACTTTGCCGATTCGCACAGGCAGAACGAACCGCAGTTTTCCCGAACTTCTTTTTTTGTCATGCTGCATCGCTTTAAGCAAAGCCTGTATCTTAAACGTTCTTTCCAGTCTCACCGGCAGTCCCAGCCGCACCAGTAATTTTTCCTGCCGCCAAGCTTCTGCCGCGGGCCACAGTCCCAGCCTCACCGCCAAACGTCCGGCAGCAGCCATGCCGACGCTGACAGCTTCTCCGTGCAGCAGGCCTTTATAACCCGCTGCTTTTTCAAAAGCGTGTCCAAAAGTATGGCCATAATTCAAAATCATGCGCTCGCCTTTAGTTTCGCGTTCGTCACGCTCGGCCACGCGCGCTTTAATGCGGATGCAGGCATGTATGATTTCCGCCAGCAGCGCTTGATCGCGGCGTAAAATTTTCCCGGCATTTTTTTCCAATTTACGGAAAAGCGCCGCATTCCGGATCACGCCGTATTTGACCACTTCCGCCAGCGAGGCCCGGAAATCCCGTTCCGGCAGGGTTTGCAAAACGCCCGAGTCAGCGAGCACCAGCCGCGCCGGATAAAACGTACCGGCCAAATTCTTGCCTTCCGGCAGATTGATCCCCGTCTTACCGCCGACCGCGCTGTCAACCTGGGCCAGCAACGTTGTAGCCACATTCACAAAAGCCAAGCCGCGAAGATACGTCGAGGCCGCAAACCCGCACAGGTCGCC
Source organism: Candidatus Omnitrophota bacterium (assembly GCA_023247055.1). Taxonomy (GTDB): domain Bacteria; phylum Omnitrophota; class Omnitrophia; order Omnitrophales; family Aquincolibacteriaceae; genus JAHFHB01. The sequence goes on along the minus strand of JAHFHF010000075.1, from coordinate 4,573 downwards.
GGTCACGCCGCCGCCCAGCGCCAGCACCGCATCGGAACGGTCAAAACGCGCACGCAGCAAAGCCTGATAAAGCCGGAAAAGTTCTGTTTGAGACTTGGCCCGCTCGCCGTCCGGAAGCCGGTGGATCGTTGTCTTGAAACCGGATGCCGCCAGACTGCGTAAAAGCGGCTTTCCATAAAGCGCCAAAACCCGGCTCTGCGCAACCACCATGACTTTCGTGCGGCCGCGAATAATCCCGCGCGGCAAAACGCCCGGCGCAGCCATAAGTTTTCCGGTTGAAGCGATCAAGCCTTTACCGCTGATGACGCGATAGGCCCCGTGCATGCTCCGGATGATTTCTGTTTTCATGAATTCAGCTTTTCTTTGATTTCCTGCGCCACATCGTCGGCCGTGCGGCCGTCCGTCTGCACGCGCAGGCTGCCGGCATTTTCATAGAGCGCCCGGCGCTCCACGCACAAACGTTCAAGCACCGCACGCGGATTCTCTGAGGCCAGAAGCGGGCGGCTGCGGTTATCTTTGACCCGCTGCCATAAAACTTCCGGAGAAGACTCCAGATAGACGACCGTCCCGTTTTCTTTCATCCAGCGCACATTCTCAGCCCGCAGGATAATGCCGCCGCCTGTCGCCACCACCAGCGGACCGGAGCTTTGGGACAACCCCTTCAGTTCCTGCGTTTCCCATTCGCGAAACTGGGTCTCGCCGTGTTTCTTAAAAATCTCGGCCACCGGCAGGCCGGCACGCTGTTCAAGGCTGCGGTCCAGATCCACAAAAGCGGCGTCCAGCATCGCAGCCAGGCTTTTACCGGTGACGGATTTGCCGGAACCCATCATGCCGATAAGAAAAATTTTTGAAATTTCAGCCACGGAGCGTTTTTAAATAATGCGTGTGATTCTGACGGATCTCCGCCACCGAATCGCCGCCAAACTTTTCTAAAAAAGCGTCACAAACGGTATAAGCCACCAGCGCTTCCCCGATCACGCTGCCGGCCGGAACCGCGCAGATGTCGGATCGCTCAAAATCAGCTTTTTCGGGCTGGCGCGTCTGCATGTTGACGGAAGCCAGAGGCTGACCCAGCGTTGAAATCGGTTTCATGGTCGCGCGCACCACCAGATCAGCGCCATTGGTCATGCCGCCCTCAAGGCCGCCCGCATGATTGGTTTTGCGGTAATAGCCTTTTTTCGTATCGTAAAAAATCTCATCGTGCGCTGCGGAACCGAATACGCCGCCCAAGGCTTCGCCTTCCCCGACTTCGACCGCTTTAATCGACTGCATGCTCATCAAAATCTGCGCCAGCCGGCCGTCCAACTTGCGTTCAAAGTGGACGTAAGAACCCAGGCCGATCGGTAAACCCGTCACACGGACTTCGAATTTCCCGCCCAAAGTATCTTTACGGCGGCGCGCCTGGTCCACCTGTTCGACCATCTGTTTCTCAGTCTCCGGGGAAACGCAGTAAACTTGTGACGCCGCGGCCTTCTCACGGATCTGTTCGGCCTTCAGGGTCACCGGCTTACTCAGTTTGGCCGCGCCGATCTGCACTACATGCGAAACCACCTCGACCCCGAATGACCGCAGAAAAATTTTACAGAGCGCGCCGACGGCGACACGCATCACGGTCTCACGCGCGCTCGCGCGTTCCAGCACGGGACGGATACCCTGGTGGTACTTCAAAGAGCCCGCCAGGTCGGCATGGCCCGGCCGCGGACGGAAAAGTTCGGGCATGCTGTCGATTTTGAAATCTTTATTGGTCAAAAGAAACCCAACCGGCGCGCCAGTAGTCTTGCCCTTGAGCACGCCGCCAATCAGATTGACATGGTCCTTCTCAATCTTCTGGCGGCCGCCGCGGCCGTAGCCGCCCTGCCGGCGCGAAAGTTCATAATCAATTTTTCCCAGGTCAATTTCGACACCGCTCGGCATGCCTTCCAAAATCGCGGCCATGTGCTGGCCGTGAGATTCGCCTGTCGTAAAATATTTCAGCATAAAACTCCTGTCTGTTTAAAAACTAATTCCAATCCGGCTACTATCGTCATTTGTCATTGCGAGCCCAGGGATTTTTGAAGGACGAAGCAATCTCGTTTTTGATCTGAGATGGCTTCAGCATTCGCTAAAAAACAGCAACACTTTTTAACCTTTATGCCCGCAATGACGAGCGCGCTTTTAATCACTCCATTTGCCGTGTAGGTGCTAGCCCCAGAAAAAAATCTGCATCTCGCTCCCCCAAAGAAAAATAAAGCCACCCGCGATTGCCAAATACGGCCCAAACGGCAGCGTTTCCTCTTTGCGGACCAGACGGCCGAACAAAGCGGCCGGCAGCGCCAAAATCGGCGCAATCAAAAAAACAAAAAAAACACCGGGCATTCCTAAAAATGCGCCCAGCATGGCCAGAAGCTTCATGTCGCCCATGCCCATGCTTTCTTTGCGGAATAAAAGCTGCCCAACCAGCCCGGTTAAATAGAGCAGCCCGCCGCCGGTCAATGCGGCCGTGACGGAGGATATTAGCGCGCCCTTCCAATCTGCAGCTGCAAAATGCCCGGGGACCAGCGCCGCAAAAACCAATCCGGCCGCCAGCCCGCCGAGTGAAAGTTCGTCCGGAATCAGGCCGGTTTCAAAATCCGTAAAAACAATGGCCAGCAGCAGCGAAAAAAGCAGCGCTGAAAATGCGAATTCAATCCCGGGGCCGCTGTGCTTCCAAAGAAAAAACCACAGGGCGGCGTTGAGTATTTCGACCGCGGCATAGCGCGCGGAAATCCTGGCGCGGCAGTGCCGGCAGCGTCCGCCGAGCAGCACATAACTCAGCACCGGAATATTGTCCTGCCAGCGGATGGCTTGGCTGCAGGCTGGACATGCCGACGCTGGATGTATCACGGATTGATCGCGCGGCAAACGATGAATTACAACATTCAAAAAACTGCCCGCCGCCAACCCAAACAACACCATGAAAAAATCAGCCATGCGTCTGCAAAGCCTCTGTCAGCGCGCGGCGCATCAATGTTTCCGGAGCTTTTTTTCCGGTCCAGCATTCAAAGGCTTTGGCACCCTGATACAACAGCATGCTCATGCCGTTCAGAGTGCGGTGTCCTTTCAGACGCGCCTGGCGCAGAAAAACCGTTTCTGCCGGGCGGTAAATCAAATCATAAAACAATTTGGGTTTGGTCCCGGCGCGCGGCAGCCAGACGGCTTGAAGCAGTTTGGCATCGCCTTTTTTCATGCCGACCGAAGTCGAATTCACCACGAGATCCGCTTCGTTCAAAGCCGCCTTGGCAGTCCCGGGGACCAAGGCGGACGCCTGCAGTTTAGTTTTTGGAAAAAGACGCTGAAAATCCCGGACGATCTTGCGCGCCCGTTCCGGATGCCGGTTCAAAATCAAAATGCACGCCGCTTTTTCGCGGGCAAGCCCATAGACCACGGCGCGCGCGGCACCGCCTGCGCCCAGCACGGCAATTTTTTTTCCCTGAGTTCGGAAATGGCCGTCTTTGGCCAGCGCCCGGCAAAAACCATAAACATCCGTGTTCGTCCCGACCCACTGACGGCCGCGGCGGTAGACCGTATTGACGGCGCCGACCGCCTGCGCTTCAGGCGTCCGGTGTTTTATGGAACGTGCCGTCCATTCTTTATACGGCACCGTCACATTGAACCCGTCAAGAATCAAGCGCGGCAGGCTCGCTAAAACTTTGCGGTAATCCGCTGGCGTCAAATCAAACGGCAGGTAAAACCCTTTGCGGCCTGCTGCTTTTAAACCTGCTTCTTGCATGACGGGCGACAGCGTATGAGCCAGCGGATGTCCGAAAATTCCGTACAGTTCGAACGCCGATTCAGCCAATTTACACCGGCGACGGCCCGGCTTCCGGGGCCACCATGTGCGCACAAATTTTATTGATGGCATGAAGATAGGCTTTGACGCTGGCTACGATGATGTCCGTGTCCATGCCCCGGCCCGTGACTTCCTTGCCTTCTAATTCGAGTTTCACGACCACTTCGCCCTGCGCGTCTTTGCCGCCGGTGAGCGACTGAATGCCGTAGTGCGTCACGCGGGCGCCGGTTTTCATGATTTGTTCGATCGCCAGATAACAGGCATCAATTGGCCCATCGCCTTCCGAAGAAGCCTCCTGCTTTTTGCCGCTGAAACTCAAACTGATTTTGGCGGAGGGCCGCTGGCCGGTCTCGGTGCGCACGGAAAGGTGCTCCAGCTTCCAGGCTTCAGGCGTTTTGCCGATCCCCTCTTGCACCAGCGTTTCGACGTCTTCGTCAAAAACATATTTTTTCTTGTCCGCCAATTCTTTGAAACGGCGGAACGCATCGTCCATTTCTTTTTCATTCAGCGTAAAACCCAATTTCTGCGCCCGTTCGCTGAAGGCATGCTTGCCGGACAACTTACCCAGCAAAAGCTGCGTGCCGGCCAGCCCGATTTTCTTGGGGTCGATGATCTCGTAGGTCTGGCGCTTTTTCAAAATGCCGTCTTGGTGAATGCCGGAAGCTTGCGAAAATGCATTGCGGCCCACAATGGCTTTGTTGGGCTGGACCACCATGCCGGTCAGATGCGACACCAGCCGGGACGCTTTGGTGATCTCACTCAGCT
>JAHFHF010000074.1 GCA_023247055.1 Candidatus Omnitrophota bacterium | reverse complement strand
ATGAAGCGGCTGATTCGCCGTGCCGGCGAACTCGGCTTATTTGTGCGGCAGCACGACAACACCGACGTCGAAACCACGGCTTTTATTTCAACGCTTGTGACCACGTATCTTTTTACGGGAAAGTTTAAACGCTCGAAATAATCAGGGACAGGGCCTTGTTGTTTGGACCTGTCCCTGTAGAGACCGCGAAAAATGAAAACTCCTCGTGTCTTAGTTGTTTTCAATACCCTCACGCCATTCCCGGCAGACAAAGACTATACTGCCGAACTCAAACAGCCTGACTGGCAGACCGAAGCGGATGTGGCGCGCGCGCTGACCGCCTTGGAATTCCCCTTTGAATTCGCCGGGCTGTGCGATGATCTGAGCGTGCTGCAGCAAAAAGCCGCGGCTTTTAAACCCGACATCATTTTCAATCTCGTCGAACGTTTCAACAATAACTCGGTCTATGAAACCGACTTTGCTTCGCACCTGAATTTGCTGGGCGTGCCATTTACCGGCTGCGATCCCGCAGCCATGACGCTCTGCAAAAATAAGGGCCTGGCCAAACAACTCTTGGCCTATCACCGGGTCCGCGTACCGCAGTTTGTCATTTTGCCGGTCAAAAAACCCATCCATCGCCCCAAACGCCTGGATTTTCCCGTCTTTATCAAACCCCTGCGCGAAGAAGCCTCGCTGGGCATTTCGCAGGCGTCGTTTGTCGAAAACGATGCTCAGTTTCGCGAACGCGTTTCGTTTCTGCATGAAACCCTGGGCCAGGACGTCATTGCCGAAGAATACATTCCGGGGCGTGAAATCTATGTGGGCATTTTGGGCAACCGCCGGCTGGAGGTTTTTCCGCCGCGTGAAATGGTGTTCGCGCGCGTGGATGACGAAGATCCCAAAATCGCCACCTACAAAGCTAAGTGGGACGAGGCTTACCGCAAAAAATGGGGCATTAAAAATAAATTCGCAGACGATCTTCCCGAGGGGCTGGAAGAAAAAATCAGGACGATTGCCAAACGTATTTACCGCAAACTTTTAATCCGAGGGTATGCGCGGCTCGACATGCGTTTGACGCCGGAAGGTGAACTTGTATTTATCGAGGCCAATCCCAACCCCATGCTGGCCAAAGACGAAGATTTTGCGCTCTCTGCACAAAAAGCCGGTCTCGATTACCCCGAACTCATCCGCCGCATTCTCCAACTCGCCCCCGCCAAAGAAGACTAAGCCGTCTGTTCGATGCGGATTTTCATAGGCGCGCCCCAGCGCTCGCCGGGCGCGAGGACTTTCAGGCCTGTGTCGTGCCAGCCTTGGGCGGCCAAAGGCAGGGCGCCGGTCACATGCGTCTGCGGTTCGATCGCTAAAAATTCAGCCCCCGCGAGCGGCGGACAGGTGCCTAGCTCCTGCTTCTCAAGGTGCCTGGCACCTTCTGAAGTGGCTTTATTCGGAATGTACAACACCACATATTGAAATACCGGAGCTAATTCAAAAACAACCTCAACGCCATCTTCCGGATAATTTAAACGGATACGATTTTCAGTAAGTTCGGTAAAGCAATCATCCAGCGCCGGGGTTCCAAGTGGCTTCGGGCTGCGCAAATCCGTGCGGCCCGACACCGGTATGGCGGGGCCTTGCGGCATATGGTCTTTGGCCTCGAAGATTTTTGCTGCGGGCAGAATTAAAACCGGGTCTTTGCGGCCCGGACGCAGATGTCTTTTGAAAAACGGATGGTAACCGAAACCGACGGGTGCAGGCCGTGTGTCTTTATTGGTGATAAAAAAACTTTGGGTCAGAGTGCTGTCTTGAAGCTCAACGATATATTCAAAACGAAGCCGGAAAGGATAATTAAAATCCGCATAGTCCGCGGAATTAAGTTCCGCGCGAAAACGCGAGTCCGTGGCTTCACGCACCTTCCAGGTGCGTTTGCGCAGATCGCCATGGATCGCGGTATTGTCCGGAAAATTAAGACGCAGGTTGTGTTTTTGCCCGTCAAATTCCATCACCCCGCCGGGCAGACGGTTGGCCCAGGGCGCCATGATGTAGGAGCCTACGGACGACGGCGCGGACAAAATCGTGGCGTAATCAGAAACCGGCGAAAGCAGGTCGATCCATTCGCCTGATTTAAAAATGCGCAGGCGCGGCCAATGACAACCTGCTTCAGGCAGGATCGTCAGTTCGATCTCGCTGTTTTTTAAAATCACTTCGAGAAAAGTTTTTTTCATACGCCCTGCGGAGTAAAACCGCGATACGCCGGACATCCGCGATGCATGCGCATCGAGGCTTTTAGAATTCTCATCATAGCAATTCGCCCAAGCCCCTGCAAGCGGCTGAGATTTTTGTCCGAATTTCGTTTTCGTTTCAAATTGTGTTTCATAAACGGCTCCTTGTCTCCTTGTTTGTGTTACCGGGAAGGCGCTCTTCTCCGGTCTTCCAGTAAATTCCGGATTTCATTGGCTCCGGCGCCGAACTCCTGCGCCACAGCCACGATTTCCGCGCAGTCTTCATACCGCTCATCCCTCAGCGCTTCCGCGAGGTACAAGAGCGCCGTCAGCCTTAACGGGTGTCTCAAAACCCGTGAAGGCCTGACTAAACTTGCGTTTTGCAATGCCATTGAAATCACCTCCTTTCAAATTCAAACCATTCGAAGACTCGCCAAAAAGCGCGGCGGGTTGTTTTTGTCCCTGCCTGCGGCAGGGACAAAAACAAAAAACCCATAACCGGTTGGGTTATGGGTTTGACTTGGTTTAAGTTTTTTACTGCTTACTTCTTAGAGCGCCTCAAACCTCCTCAAGCCCACACCGGCATGAATTCGATATGCCGGGCAAAACCGTACCCACGCGGACGTGCGCATGCGCAGCGCCGTAAGGGTCTGTTTTTTAAAATGGGTTTTGGTTGTCTGAGTTCTCATAAGCTGAAAAGATTATAGCACATTCTGCAAGCAGCTGCTTTGTAGCCGTCCTCGAAGGTCTTAGTCGAGGAATCCGATACCATTCCTAACCTCTTAAACTTCAAGGACTTGGACTTGTTTTTGATCTGGCGCCGCTGGCCCGCCGGAGCGCGTGGCTTCAGAGCGGTCCGCCTCAATCATTTCCAGGATCACGTCCATCGGCAGCACGACCGAATAACCGGAGTTTTCTGTGCGGGTAATTTTCACGCGCTTCTTTTTACCATACGTGTCGCTGGCCGTGACGGGAATGTATTCCACCACCATGCCGATAATCGAAAACCGTGTTTCCGTCAGGTTTTGATGTTCGACTTCAATCACGGGTCCGCCGCTGTTGCCGTAATGCGTGGCGCTGTCCAAAATAATGGTTTTGCGCTCTTCATTTTTACCGGCCACGATGCCCTTACGCAAAAGCGGGCGGCGGTAGTCGATCTGGGGATAATTTTCAATGCCTAGCGAGGTGGGATAGCCGAACAACAATACTTCATTGCCGACAAAAATATCGCCGAATTTTTTAATCATGTCCGGATTGGCGCCTAGAATCGTGCCTGTCATCTCCTGGCCGCTGAAGGCCTTGCGCAAAACGCCGTCCGTGAGCGCAATCTCACGCACGGCTCCGTCCGTCGCAATGGTACCTAGCCGCACCAGCACGACATCCTGCGTCTTGTGACGGATCAGCGCGCCTTGCCGCCAAAGCTTGGCCAGATCCAGTTCCATAAAAATGGGGCTGTCCGCATCTTCGGCCGGATAGGACAAAAGCAGCGCGCGCATAGCGCGCGGCTTTTCGAGCAGGCTCTGTGGATCGCGCTCAAAAAGAACGTGGCCGGCTGTCACGAAATAAATTCCACGCTGGTTATCGTGAAAATAAAAGCCGCTGGCCGAACCGCCGGTGTCCAGGCTGATCATGACCGGGTATTTGGCGTATTCTTCGGGGATGGCGCTTGTAGCAAAAACCGGGGAAACGCCCAGCATCAGAGCAAGCGCAAGCAAAAGAAGCGCTTTGGTGAATGCAGCATTTTTCCCTCTCCCATCCGGGGAGAGGGCTAGGGTGAGGGGAAAGTCGGGCCAACCCCTCAACCTAACCCTCTCCCCCAAAAGGGAGAAGGAATTTCGCATAAGCTTCTCGCTCACGATTGTTCTCTTGCTCACTGGAACTCTCCTGATTCTTCACAAAGATACTCCAAAGCCCATGCTCTTTCAAGCTGCGCGAAAAAGGGAACAGGCTACTTTTTTATGTTTCCAGATAACTCTCATCGACGTTCACGTCCCATACATTATACGGCCCTTCGCCCAGATAATTGCGCGCCGCGTATATGCCGGTGAGCAGGGCATGGTCGGAATTGTCATAATGAAAAAGCCCTTCGCGGCCAAGCGTTTTTAAATTATCGAACGTTTCCAGCCACGCGCGGATCACACCCACATGCTTCTCATAGCCCAGCGAATAAACAGGGTAAACATTCGCACGCCGGACGACAAAACCGTTCACATAATCGCGCCGGCCGGCCAGCCCCGTTTTTTCAAGTTCCATCAGCGCAAAATCAATCAAGTCAACGTCATTCATGCGCCAAAGATCGTCATCCTGCGTGCAGAAATATTCCAAGCCCAAGGAAGTTTTGCGCAGGTCCATGGTCATGGCCGGGCTCCAGTTTTTATAGTTCTGGATGCGGCCCATGCGCACCTCCGGATCTTGAATATAAATCCATTGGTCGGGAAAAACATGCTCGCGGTTTAAAATTACATTGACCACCAGAAAACTGCGGAAGCGCAGCTGCCGGGCCGCCGCGAGCACAGGCTCGGGCGCCTGCGGAATCATGGCCCGCACTAAAAGCGGCAGCGGCATGGTCGAAAAAACAAACGGCACCGGCATTTCAAAAATGCGGCCGCTCGGGGTTTCCTCAACCAGAAGCGCGGTTATTTTGTTTTTTTCATGGCGTAAGCCGCTGACACGCGTATGGTAGGCGAACTCCCCGCCAAGGCCCCAGATGCGCCGTTCAAAGCGCTGGTAAAATTCGCCGGGACCGGTGCGCGGGTAGAGAAATTCTTCCGCTAAGGTTTTGGGCCGGGCTCCTGACTTAAAAAAAATCTCGCGCAAGGCCACGCGCAGCGACAGTCCCCGGATGCGCTGCGCGGCCCAATCCGCGGAAATGCCGCCGCAAACTACGGCCCAAACTTTTTCTGTATAGGTCTTGAAAAAAATCTCGTAGAGCCTGCGTCCAAAGTGATTGGTGATCCAGCCTTCAAACGTGCGCTCATCTCCAGGGTGGGTTAAAAGACAGCGGAAGTAACTGGCGATACAGCGCAGGCTTTCCCAAAGCCCCAAATTCCGGAATGTATTAAAAAACGAAAGCGGGTAATCAAAAAATTTTTTGTGAAAATAAATCCGCGAAAGCCGTTTGACATGCAGCATGTCTTCCTGCATGACTTCGTGCCACAGCCGGTTGACTTCGGCTGACTTGCTCAAAAAGCGGTGGCCGCCGATATCAAAAAGATGGCCGTTAAAATTGAGCGTGCGGCACAGTCCGCCCGGCAGATCTTCTTTCTCAAGAATCTTGACCGGCACACCGGCAGCCGCGAGCGTCCAGGCACAGGCCATACCTGCGGGTCCGGCGCCAATCACGACAGGTTGATCCGGAGATTCACGCATGGGTTTGGCCTTCTGCGGCGATCAGCCCGCGGTAGCCTTCGCGAAACGTCGGATACTGAAAAGAAAAATCCAGGGCTTTCAACCGTGCGTTTTGAATGCGCTTGCCTGAGGGCGGTTTGGCCGTAAACTGCGCACAGACCGAGCGCCCAGCCGCTTCCGCCAGCCATGCATAAAATACCGGGCTTAGAACAGGTTCGTCGTCGGCTGCAGCGATGATTGAACCCGCCTCTGCTTTATTAAAAATCACGGGCATAGCGCGCGCAATGTCTTCAACGTGGATGAGATTCATCCAGCGCGGATCTTCCGGCGGGCTTGCCTGCATTTTTTGTAACGCCGCCAGACGGCTGCGGCCCGGACCGTAAATGCCGGCCAGCCGCAAAACAACCGCCGGATATCCTGAGCACAGCACTTGTTCTTCCGCTTTGAGCAGAATGCGGCCTCTTTCCGTGTCGGGAGCCGCAGGAACCATTTCATCGATCCACGCCCCGCCTTGATCTGGCCAGACCCCTGTGCTGGAAAGATAGACAATCAGAAATGGCTTTGGATTTTTTTTCAGCGCGTCGAGTAGATTTTTTACGCCCTCCAAATAAACTTGGCGGTAAGCGGCCTCCGTGCGCTCATCGGGCGCGGCGGCCACCACCACAAAATGCGCAGGCGGCAGAGTCTCGAGCGTTTCAGGTTTGGTCAGATCCATGACGAGCGGCACAATGCCCTGCCCTGCAAAACGCGCCGCTTTTTCAGGCGAGCGTGCCAGCGCATAGACCTTTTGCTTTTTTCCGGCAAAGAACCGTGCCACAGCGCCGCCCGTATACCCGGCCCCGGCAACTAGAATGTGATACATCAAATCAGTCCTGAGTTATGAGCCATGAGTCTTGAGCGCAGCATAATAATCCACATTTTTTTGTCATTGCGAGGCAGCAACCCATTAAGGCCGAAGCAATCCCAATGGGCGTGCTTGACCCTCTGCTGAGTCTGAAACGTCTTGCTTAAAAATTTCACGCAAAACCGTGGTGGCATAAGCCCCCGGCGGCAAAGTAAAACTAACCTCGAAGTATTCACCGGCATCGTCTTGCCCGGCCTGCCACGCCGCATCTTCCAGCGGAAACCGCAAAGCCCGCCGGGCGCCCTGGCATTTTAAAATCCCGGGCCTGAAAAAATCTTCGGATTTCACGCCGGAGGCGGCCAATACTTCGGCTTCAAGACGCGCCTGTTCCCCTCCGGGCATAATCATTTTAAAACCATACAGCGGCCCGCTCGGCGAAATCTCGAAAGCATCTGCGCGCGGCTGTTCCGCAGCCGCATCTTCCACCAAAAAAACTGCTCCATTCACGTGTTTAAAAGCCAAATCTCCCGTCCAAATTTGTTCCAATGAAGAAAGCCGCCGCGTCAAAACATCATTGAACAGTTCCGACTGAAAAGCTGTGATAAAAAACCACAGCCATGCGGTGTCGAGCGAAAACAGAGCTTTTTCAGCCTGGCCGCCTGTCCGTTCCATAGCGCGGCAAAGTGCGGCGCATTGGCGGAAACCCGAACTCCACAGATGCGACGATTCGGCAAAACGGCCCGCGTCAAAAAGCGTGCGCGCTTCGTGGATCTTTTCAGGATCTGAGGGCCCGGGCATGCCTGCAATCAGGCGCACGGCCAGCGTATAATCGCGCAGCACTATGGCTTTGCCGACTTTGCCCGTATCGCCCCGCATGCCAAAACGCTGCGCGCCGAAATAGTTCGGCACACCTCTCTGTTTTAAAATTTCAAAAATCCGGCGCACATCTTCAAAGCGGTCCTGAGGCACATCGCGCAGCTTGATCTCAAAACGGTTGGCACGCAAATGTCCCATTCGTAATTTATTTTTGTGCCGGTTTAAATTCAGCACTTTGAGCCCCGGGATTTCAAGTTTTTCGGCCAAAGCCGCGTCAACGCCTTTAACGCTCATGGTCTGCACGGTCACGGCCTGCGCATCTTTAAGCCCGGCAATCCCGCAATCCAGCGGCGGAACTTTAAGTGCGCGCGCGACCTGGTCCACGGCCTGACGCGTGGTCAGCTTTGTTTTTTCAAATTGAAGATAAAGGTGTTCGCCCTCGCCACAGGGCTCATAGAGCGGAATTTCTTCGACCCGGAAATCTTCCGGGCGCTCTTTGAATGCGCCAGGCACCGGCGCAATATCGGCGGTAAGATAGGGAAGCATGGGGAGTATTGTAGCGATGAGGGGCAGCCGAGAGCAAGATACAAGACACAGGACACAAGGCACACGACACAAGTGGGATCAATCCAAAAGACAAGGACCGAAAAAATAAGGCATCTGACTTGACGAAGTGTCGCGGCTCTAGACTGTCGCCCTTCTGTGTCTTGTGACTTGTGCCCTGTGCCTTATGGTGACTTTCAGTGCTTTTACGGTACAATGACCCATGCTTACCCCAGACCCATTCCAGAAGAAGGCCATTGAACTGATTGAAGCCGACCAATCGGTGCTAGTCTCGGCCCCTACCGGCGCGGGCAAAACCATGATCGCCGAAGCCGCCATTCAACAGGCGCTGTCACGCGAGCGCCACGTCATCTATACCGCTCCAGTCAAGGCCCTGAGCAATCAGAAGTACCGAGACTTCCGTGAGCTCTATGGCGATGAACGCGTCGGCATTCTGACCGGTGACGTCTCCATCAACGCCGAGGCGCCCATTCTGATCATGACCACAGAGATTTACCGCAATTGCCTGTTTGAAATGTCGCCACGCATCCGGAAAACCGGCTGGATTATTTTTGACGAAATTCATTATCTGGATGATCCCGAACGCGGCACGGTCTGGGAAGAGGCCTTGCTGTTTACGCCGCCTGAAATACAGATTTTGGCCTTGAGCGCTACGGTCCCCAACGTCCGGGTGCTGGCTGCGTGGATGGAGCATGTGCGAAAAAAACCCGTGCACGTGATTGAAGAAGAACATCGTCCCGTGCCCCTCGAATTTGTTTTTCAGTGTCAGGGTATGTTTTTTGACGACACCAAAGCTTTGCGGCACCACGGCTACCTGACACGCGAAGACTGGCATCTGTCACCCAAAGAAAAACGCCGCGGCCTGCATCCCCTGCGCGCCAAGCCCAACCGGCTGGAGCAGCTGCTGCACCGTCTCAAGAACCACAACCAGCTGCCTGTCATTTATTTTGCCTTCGGCCGCCAGCGCACGGTGGATATGTCCTGGGAAGCCTCCGCGTTTGATTTTGTGACTGAAGCAGAGCGCGCAAAAATCGTCACACTCTTTGACGACTTGCTCGAGCGTTACGGCTTGGCCGATGAGCGCTCCGCCAAAGACATGCGGCCTTTAGTCGAGCGCGGCATTGCTTACCATCATGCGGGCATGCTGCCTTCGCTCAAAGAAGTCATCGAACGGCTTTTTACAAGCAAGCTCATTAAAGTGATTTTTACAACCGAGACGTTTGCGCTCGGCATTAACATGCCCGCGCGCAGCGTGGTCTTTGACGAACTTGAAAAATTTTACGGCACCGGTTTTTTCTTCCTGACGAATCGCGATTTCTATCAAATGGCCGGACGCGCAGGCCGCCGCGGCATGGACGAGAAAGGCTATGTGTATCTGCGGATCATGCCCAACCGCCTGCCTTATCAGGAACTTTTGCGCATTGTCTACGGCAAGCCTGAATCCATTCACAGCCAATTTAATGCCGCCTATGCTACCGTGCTCAATCTTTACAAACGCCAGGGTGAGCGCCTGCTTGAAATCTATCCGCTCAGTTTTCACCATTGGCAGTCGTCGCAGAAACACCGCACGCGCGGCTACGAACTTTTTGCGCGCAAGCTGGCACTGCTCAAAGAACTGGGCATGATGGCGGATGGGGCGCTGACGGCCAAAGGGGAATTTACAGCCGCACTTTTCGGCTATGAACTTATTTTGGCAGAGATGTATTTTGCGGGGGTCCTGCATGATCTGAACGAAGTCATGCTGAACGTGCTGATTTCGGGATTGATTTACGAACCGCGCCGCGGCATTTTTGCGCCGCAGCTCAAGCCGCGCCATGAAAAAGTACGGCAATTGGCCGAGCACACGCACCGCAAAATCCACCATGCGGAGTCACAGTTTCAGATCCGTCCCTACACCAAACCGCCGCATTTTCACATGGCAGAAATGGTGGAGGCTTGGACGGAGGGCGCGGTTTTTGACAAACTTTTCCGGCTCTGCACGGCCGATGAGGGTGAAATCGTCAGGCACTTCCGCATGATCATCCAGCTGCTGCGCGAACTTTATATCGCCTCACACGTCGAGGACAAAATCCGCACTGTCATCCGCCGCGCCATCGACAAAATCAACCGCGATTGGGTCGACGCTGAAAAGCAGCTGAAGGTCTAGAACCGAGCACGTAGCACCGAGCACCGAGTCCACGCGAATCGGAAAATTAGGCGGATGTTACGGTGAAAGGTTTGCACAACGCGAACTTTCTCTGCGCTGCTTTAGTTTTTCCGTTTTTCTCGGGTGCTCGGTGCTCGGTCTACAGACTCGGTGCTTTTTTATTTATCCCCGCGAAAGAAACGTTTTTTCCCTTGGGAAAAATTGCCCCCACGGTTGTCATCACGGCGCGGCTTATCAAATCCGCCGCCGCTGCGCGGCCCGCGGTCAAAACTGCGCCCGCGCGGTGCAAAATCGTTTCGGGGCCCGCGATCTCCGCCGCCGCGGGGTCCGCCGCGGTCGTTGCCGTAAGACGGCTGGCCGCCGTAAGGACGCGGAGGCCGGGAAAAACGCCGGTCATTAAACCGCGGTCTGTCAGAACCATGAGATCCTTGGGATCCTGACGCTTGAAGCAAGGTGTCGATTTTCTTTTCCAGAAAAGCGAGTTGTTGCTGCATTCTTTTAAGCAGCGTCAGCACTTCTGAATCGCTGCTTGGGGTCACTTCTTCATCTTGTTCTTCAATTTCATCATCTTCAAATTGGTCGCTCATCCTGCTCCTTTATGCTTCTCAGGGTTTATCCCGGAAGGTCTTCTTGGTTGGATTTGCCGTCCCTTTCCAGAACGACAGCTTATGGGGCGCTTTGGGTCTCAGGAGAGACTAGGGGCCCGTTGGGTGTGCGTATCTTACGCGTTCAGGGGGCCTGAAGCAAATAAATTATGGAGTCCCGAGCGGCGGAGTTTCCGGCCGAGTCATCGCGCTAACTTTAAAGGTCTTTTGCCCAAAAACACGATCATTGGCATAGATACGGAACTCATAGTCCCCGGCATGCGCAAAACGCAGGGTTTTGAGATTGAAAACAAGTTCATGCGTCGAAAGCGGATTTTGGATCGTAACTTCGCGCGGAATCTCACCTTTGCCGATGACCGTATCGGTCTGCAAATCGACCATTTCCAGCCGGAAACGGTAAGTGCCGTTGGCATCCGTGAGTTTGATATAGACCGAAAGAGCGCCATGTGTGCACGGAAAACGGGCCGCACTGATGTTTTCAAAAATGCCGATCAGGCTTTTTTTATTCGTGCCCTGCTCGGTGATGACATAATCACACACTAGCATGGCGTTTGTTTTAGGGGCCGGGATATGCATGAACTTCAGCATACCAAAATTGAATGGTCAGGGGCATCTTTTTTTGTTAACTTGGAGGTATGAATGGCTATCGCTGCACTCAGAGTTTAAGCCTTCTTTTAGCGTTATGCCTGCTGCTGCCAAGCCCCCGCAGCGCTGCCGCATCCTATGTCCAGCTTCAAGAGCTCAACTTCCTCACCTTTGACGAACTTAAAACGCTGTCGCAAAATCCCGACGCAGACAAAACTCTCAAAAAGAAACTCGACGCCTTCTGGCATAAACCGCTCATCAGCAACGAAGCTTTTTATCAGGGCGTAAAACCGCTGCTCCCGAAGGATCCTCTGCTCGGGCCTATCCTCCGTGCCGCCACCTGGAATATTGAGAAATCCCTCAAAGTGCCGGAAGTCATCCGGTTTTGGACGGACGGGAAAGCCTTTGAAGCGATGCTTGATCCTGAAAAGCTAGGCAGCGGCGAACACAGTCTTGAAGCCATCACGCGCCAGCGTGAACGTTTGATCAAAGCCGACATCCTTGTTTTGCAGGAAATGGAAATCGGCATCAAACGCTCGCATTATCTCAATGCAGCCGGAGAAATCGCCAAAGCGCTCCATATGAACTATGCGTATGCGCCGCAGTATCTGGAAATAGATCCTGTCATTTTGGGCCTCGAAAAACTCACACTCGAAGAAGGCGGCGATGACCAGGAAGCCATGGACTACTACCACGTGGACCCCGCAAAGCATCATGGCGTGTTCGGCTCAGCGGTCCTGTCACGCTACCCTATCAAATACGCGGAAGTCCGGCCGCTCAAATACCAAGCCTACGATTGGTATAACGGCGAGAAAAAGAAAATCGGCTTTCTCGAAAAAACACGCCGGCTGAGCACGCGTACTGTTTTCAAAAACGAAATGACGCGCGAAATGAAAGTCGGCGGCCGCGGTTATTTCCGCGTCGATCTCGACATTCCGGAAGTGCCAGGCGGCACTCTCACCGTCATCAACGTCCATCTGGAAATCAAATGCCAGCCCATCGGCCGCGAGATCCAAATGCGTGAGATTCTCAACGAGATCAAAAAAATAAAAAACCCCGTGATCATGCTCGGCGATTTCAACGCCGCGCCCACGGACATCAGTCCAACCTCGGTCACCCGCACCGTCAAACGCACGCTCAAAAACCCGACCACCTGGTTCGGTGTGGCTGTAAATTATATTTCGCCTTACGGCCTGGCTATCAACGGCACGCGCGCCGGCAGCAATGTCACCAAAAACTTCAACAACCCCTTTGCCAAAAACATCGATATCCTCGCGCCGAACCCGCAATACGACATGTTTAACATGATCCGCGAATTCCGGTTTGAAGACGGCAAGGCCTTTGATTTTCGCGGCGATCCGGAACGATCCATCGGGGCCAAACATAAATTTTTAGCAAACTCGAATCAGCGCGGACACAAGGGCTTTAAAACATCGTTCAGTGTTAAGCGTGCGCTCGGCGTGGTGGGTAAATACAGACTCGACTGGATTTTTGTAAAAGCGGACATGAAACATCCGAAGGACATCAGCGCGCCTTACCGTCTGGCACCGCATTTCGGGGAAACGCTGGAAGAAATGAATACGTCTTTGAAAGAACCTCTTTCCGACCACCACCCGAGTATTGTCGACCTGCCCCTCGAAGAGCCCCGCCTTAAATCCGTCTCCTAGGCTAATCTTTTGGTCACCTGCGAAAACTTATGCGGCCTTTTGAGTCTCGGCACTTTAAACTCAATGTACAGCTGTCAATGGAGGGCCGTTGCAATTTTTTGCAGCACCCCTACTGTAAAGTAGTAATCGCCCCGCTCTAAGCGGGAGATATTCGATTGCAGGATTTGAACCTGTGACCTTTGGGTTATGAGTGCTTCTATTCGGATTTACCGATGTTGTCCAAATTTCTCTGCTATGACTGACAACGCAAGGGTTAGAGCAGGTTTTGCCGAAATGCGTTTGACCGCTATTTACCCTCAAAACCGTTAACACTTTCCATTAACAGTCTGCTTCTGGCTAACCGCTGATAAAACGTAAGCAGGTTAGTGAATTTATTGCTCTTTTACTGCGTATTGGGTGGAGCGACCTGAACCTTCGGCCTTGATGATTCCTAATTCCTGCATCTGAAGAAAATCTTTGCGGGCGGTTTCGTCGGAGCAGCGGTTGAGTTTGCAGTATTTGCGTGTGGAAATCCATTCGTTGCTTGCCATCATCCATCGGAGTGCTTTAACTTGTCTTTTATTTAGCCTCGCCCATATAGTTTTGTTCAACATATCTTTGATGTCTTTAATCTGCTTCTCTTTTTGAAGTTCGGCCTTGATATGGGCAAGCTGATCTTTCAAGGCTTCAAGATAGTAAAGGATAAAATAAGTTGCGTCGTAGCTGTGTGCTTCGGCGGATTGAATCGACTGATAATAGGCGGCCTTGTGATGCTCAAAATAATCAGATGGTGAAAGAAGGTTGATAAAGTCGTAACCGTTTTTTTCTAAATAAAGATTGGAAAGAGCACGGGCGCTACGGCCATTGCCGTCATCAAAAGGATGCACATGGACAAAATACAAATGAACCAGCGCAGCATCGACCAAAGCATGAATACCCGGCTTTCGGTTCAACCATTCCACAAACGCGTCCATCATGGCGCCTGCTTTGTCCGGCGGTGGCCCCTGGTACACAACTTGGCCGCGTCCATCCACAACATAAATCGGGCCTTTGCGATATTGGCCTACCGTGATCGGCCTGTCTTTGTGGGTGTTGTAAATTAAAATCTTTTGGAGTTCTTTGATGATCTTATGGCTGAAAGGTTGCCCCTTGTGTTTGTGCATGAATTCCAAAGCGAGCTTGTTGTTGTAAATCATCTGCATACTTTCATCCGCAAAATTTTTCTTTTTCTTGTCCAGGTTGCGCAGCGCGGCTTCAAGCGAAGTCACGGCCCCTTCGATCCGGCTTGAGTAATACGCTTCTTTTTTAAGGGCTTCGTCAGAACGTGCCCGGATGTAATTTGCAGGAAGTTTAAGTGATGACAAAAATCCTCGGTCTTGGGCAATTTCCGAGATCAGGGAAAGGATTTCCGGAATTAATACCAGCCAAAACGGCTTGTTGCTTTTGGCTAACAGAGGCAGGCTTTGGGATTTCCGGATTCTTTCTTTTTCAATCCGGGCCCACTCTTTTTCGTTCCATTTGTGTAGCACTTGCAGCTTAGCAGGATAAGGGTCCATTTTAGCCTCTTTTTAATCGCCAACTATTCGCCAACTATTCGCCAATAATAGTAATCGTTATTTAAATCTTTGTCCAGAAAAGCTTGAGGGGTCTTATAGAAAGGTACCGGGTACCAAAGGGACACGTAACGAGTGCCGGGTTCAGTATAATCTTGCGTGATCAGTCTTTAATCTCCGGCTCAACGAGTTGGGCTAATAGCATCAGCGATTCTTGCCAGCCTAAATAACACATCTCGGTGGGAATGACGTTGGGTATACCTTCTTGAACGATGCTGAGCTCTGTGCCGCCGAGAACTTTTTTAAATTCGACCATGACAGACATTTCGCCGGGAAGATTGGGGTCGTCAAACCTGTCGGTATAACGAATACGTTTACCGGGTTCGAGTTCGAGGTATTTGCCTCCGAACGAATGGCTGTGCCCCAGGCGGTTTCTTGAATCAAATGCTTATCCTCCAGCAAAACCTCATAAGGAATCTTTTGAGCACCTTGACGAGATTTGCTCTCAGCTCTCTTTCGTCTATACATTTGCCTTCTTTGACAAATGCGGCCGCGGTCATATGCACACCGTCAGCTTTTTTATGTTCCTATGGACAATTAAAATCAAAAGCTATATTTCCATTCTAAGGATGAGGAGTGATTGCGATAATTGTAATTTGCTTTTTATCCGGCCCATAGCACCAGAAAATACGGTAAGCGCCTGGTGTTTTATTTTGCGCATAGGCTTCAAATACCTTTCCATTCTTATCAATCGGGTTAGGAATGGAGTAATACTCGTGCGTCTGAAGCGACGGATGGCGAGGATTCATTTGCAAATAGCTCATCTGCTTACGAACCTGTTGAAGGACCGCAGCCTCCCCCGGATTTCTTAGCAAGCTTTCAAAATGGTTTCTGGCAGATTCTGTAAAACGCAGTTCGAACATTATTTTCCATCGTAGTATTTTGAAAAATCTTCGGGTGAATCAACAAGTTTACCTTTTCTCGCTTCTTCAAGTCCTTTTTTCACAGCCGCCAAAGCCTTAGGGTTTTTGTAAAGCCAGGCTTCGTGCGCGGGAATCGTAACCTGCGGATCAAGAATAAACTGTCCGCTCGAGTTCCGGTAAACACGGTAACTTGTGATTTTTGTCCCTTCGGTTTTACCAATCGAAATACGATTCTTGGAATCTACCCGGACTTCTCCGTAAGGTTCAAAATCCGATTCACGGATAATGTTGTCTTTTATCATGGGATCCTCGCGTTTGCGTTGGCATTCAGCTTCTGACCTAAGTATCGCCCAGAGTGGGAAATACTTCAAGTGGGATATCCCACAATGCTATAAATTGTTATCTAGCGCTAGTTGGCACATGCGGTATCCACAACCTCCGTTAAATAATCAGTATAGTTTTACATCACCTGTAAAACTATACTGACCACCGCTTAACCGGCGAAAAATCCGGGGCGCGTGTCCCCGGAATTCGTACTAACTCTGAATTCTTTGCCATTTGGCGCTGCGGCCGGTGCCCATAGATTTGATTAAGCCCTGATCCCGCATTTTTTCCAGAACAACGCGAATCATCGGCCGGCTGACGCCTGGACATTCTTTTGCAATATCCGCAATACCAAAATCTCCGAATTGCGCTTTAACCGCATTCTCAACATTCCCGGTTTTAGCGCCGCGAACGGCCTTTACATTTCCGGCGCGGTTCTCAAATTCTTTATAGCTTGCAAGCACAACACCTAAAAAATAATTAAGCCAGGGCGTAATGTCATGCTTGGCTTCATGCCATTTCAGGGAGCTTTTGTTGAGCGCCTCATAGTAAGTTTCTTTGGATTGTTCCATGATGCGCTCGATACTGATATATCTGCCGAGCTGAAAACCATGCTGATAAAGTGCAAGTAAAGTAAGCAAACGAGACACACGGCCATTGCCGTCCCGAAATGGATGGATTGAAAGAAAATCCAGAACCAGGCAAGCTGTTGCGTAAAGCGGCGGATATTTCAATTGTGTGACAGAATGCCGGTAAGCTAAACACATTTTCTCGATAAACTCCGGAGTTTCCTTCGCGCTTACCGGCTTAAAAATAACCTCGACTCGTCCGTCAGGATATTTTTTGATGATGTCGTTATCTTTTTCTTTCCATTTCCC
>JAHFHF010000124.1 GCA_023247055.1 Candidatus Omnitrophota bacterium | reverse complement strand
GTTTCTCGTCATTGCCCCAACGGCCAATGCGTTGGGACTATGAGCGACTCGAAACTTGAGGTTTCTCGTCATTGCCCCAACGGCCAATGCGTTGGGACTATGAGCGACTCGAAACTTGAGGTTTCTCGTCATTGCCCCAACGGCCAATGCGTTGGGACTATGAGCGACTCGAAACTTGAGGCTTCTCGCATTTGCGCGGAGGCAAATACGATCATGCATGTGAATCGTTTATCACATGTCATCCTCGTCATTGCGAAGCAGCGTTCAACTGAAGCTGAAGCAATCTCGTTTTTCCGAACCGATCAAGGAATATCCCGTTGTTAAGCGCTATCCTGTATGACTTCGTACTGACGTCTTATGTAACGCCCGTCCTTCTCGTAAGTACGGTGATTCTTGCAGTCGGTCTTTTCATCTTTGTCCAAAACACCCGCTCGCCGGTCAATTTTTCCTTCTTCCTGATCTGCTTTTCTGTGGCCATCTGGTTTTACTCCATTGCTTTTATCTATGGCCTGCAAAATCCGGAATACGCCCTGCTGGTTTACCGCACGATCACCTTTCTTGGGGTTTCGTTTATTGCCCCTTGTGTTTACTCGTTCTCGGCGTTGTGGTTCGGCCGCGGCGCAGAACAAATACGCGGTATTCTTTTCGGCATCGCCGGCGCCATGGCGTTTTATTTGATCGGCCTGTTGACCCCGTATGGTTTTGAGGGGGTGCGAAAATACTTTTGGGGCTTTTATCCGATCTATGGCATCGCAGGAAAAATTTTCTTGTTGTTCTTCTTCGGTTACTTTTTCGCGTCTTTTTATAATTTCGTCCACGGCTATCGCCGCGAAACGGTTCCGCTTAAACGAACACAAATCCGCCTGATCGCGATTGCGTTCCTGCTGTCGTTTACCGGCTCGGTCGATTACATCCCGAAACTTTTCAATCTTGGTATTTATCCCTGGGGCTACATCGCAGTCTTGCTGTGGATTCTTCTCGTGGCCTACTGCATTGTGCGTTACAAAGCCATGGACATTGAAACCGTCATCCATAAGACCCTGATGTGGCTCGCCACCACGATTGTGGCGATTGTGCCGTTTTTTGCGTTCACCCTTGCGGTTCAAGGCTCTCTTCAAACGGTTAGTCCGGTATGGTGGGGGATATGGATCACAGCCCAGACCCTGCTTTTTTATTTCTACTTCAGCCGCGTCCAGCCGCTTTTGAATCAGTTGTTCAGGCGCCGGCACGCCGACCTGCAGACCGCTTTTAACCGCTTCTCCAATGACTTGGTGCATTTAAAAGACCTGCGCTCGCTTTTACAGCGCATCATGCGGCTGATGCGCCGCACGCTGTATGTGAAGCAAGCGTCGCTTTACATGGTCGATGAATCAGGAACGCAGCTTGTGCCCGTCATTGTCAAAGGCATGCGCGGTATCAAACCGGTACCTCTGAGCCATCCTTTTCTTGAATGGGCTAAAGAGCGTGACCAGGTGGTCCTGCTGGATTTTGCCCAGGAAGATCCTTCGGCCAATGAAGTTAAAACGCAGATGCTCGACTATTTCACCGAACGCAATGCCTCGGTCGCCATCCCGCTGTTAATCGGAGGAAACCTCTTGGGCATGCTGCATTTAGGGCGTAAAGAAAACCTGCAGCGTTTCCGCTCAACTGAAATCCAGTTCTTGGCGCGCCTGAAAGCACCAGTCACGATTGCTCTGTCCAACTCGCTGCAGTTTGAAAATGTTTCGAAGCTTTATGAGCAGGTGCAGCAGCAGAACACACGCCTCAAAGAATTAGACCGTCTCAAGAGCCAGTTTTTGGCCAATACCTCGCATGAGTTGCGTACGCCGCTTAACGGCATTTTAGGTTTGGTTGAAGCCATTTTGGACGGTGCAGACGGCGCAGTCAATAACGCGCAATCGCGGCATTTGCGCATGATTCTGGAAAGCGGGGCCAATCTTAAAGAGCTGATCAATAACCTGCTAGAACTTTCCAAGCTGGAGTCCGGCCAAACGCATCTGGATATAAAACCTTTCAATGTCCTCAATGCGATTACGGCGGTCTTGACCCTGCTCGAAGGCGTGGCCCGCAAAAAAGGCGTTCAGCTCAAATGCGAAGCGGAGCCGAACCTTCCCGATGTCTACGGCGATTCCGAAAAAATTCAGCGCGTGTTGATCAATCTGGCAGGCAACGCACTTAAATTCACCGAAAAGGGCAGCGTGATCATCCGGATTGCCAAAGCCGGTGCGAAAGTCCGCATTGCTGTGGAGGATACCGGCATTGGAATTAAAGAAGAAAACCTAAAAGTCATTTTTGAGCGTTTCCGTCAAGCCGATGGCGGCGATACGCGCAGCTACGAAGGCACGGGTCTGGGCCTATCGATTGCGCGCGATATTATTCGCCTGCATCAAAGCGAGATTGCTGTCACAAGCCGTTTTGGCGAAGGCAGCACGTTTGCTTTTGAACTGCCGGCAGAATCTTTTGAACAGCCGTCCCTTGAAAGCCGTGACGCGCCGCCCGCGGATGCAGCGCCAATTCCAGAATCCTCCGAACCCATGACATTACCTCAAGCAGGCGTGCAGGAAGAAAAAACTTATGATCTCACGCATGACGCCGTGGATGAAGAGATGCTGCGCGGCCACGGCGAACTCATTTTGGTAGTCGATGACAACCCCGTCAACCGCGAAGTCGTGCATACGCGTCTGGGCATGCATCAATACAAGGTCATTGAGGCCGTTGACGGCCAGGATGCGCTGGATAAAGTCAAAACTGAAAAACCGGCCATGGTTATTCTCGACCTGATGATGCCGCGCATGTCCGGCTATGAATTTTGCCGCGAGGTGCGCAAGCTTTATTCTGCAGACGAGCTGCCCATCATCATGCTGACGGCCAAAACTGACATGGGCGACAAAGTCTTTGGTTTGCATATCGGCGCCAACGACTATATTTCCAAACCGTTCCATCAGGAAGAATTGTTGGCGCGCGTGGGCGTGCTTCTACGGCTGCGTGCCATGCACGAAGAATTACGCCAGTGGAACAACGAATTGGAACACCGCGTGGAAGAACGCACGCGCGAACTCCAACTGACGCAAAAACAGCTCATTCAGGCTGAAAAAATGGCCACGGTTGGTACGTTTGCCGGCGGGATTGCGCATGAGATCAATAATCCGCTCACCGCTGTCCTGACCAACGCACAAATCCTAAAAATGTCATCGCCAAATTCCGACGACATGGAAATGATTTCACTGATCGAAGAAGGCGCCAAACGCTGCCAGGTCATTATTCAAAAACTCATGAAATATTCCCGCAAAGGCGCTGAGCCGGGGCTGGTCAAACAAAATGTGCAGCTTCAGGACGTTGTCTCAAGCGTCTGCGGCCTTTTGTCCTATCAGCTTTTGCAGGACAACATCAAATTCGAGCAAGACATGGAAGGCCTGCCGCTTATTGCAGGAAATGCAGGGGAACTGGAACAGGTCTTCGCCAACATGATTATCAATGCCAAAGATGCCATTCTGGCAGCAGGCCGAACCGAAGGCCTGATCCGTATTCAAGGCCGTCAAAGCGGCAATGAAATCCGCGTTGAAGTCGTGGATAACGGTACCGGCATCAAAAAAGAAGATGTCACTAAAATTTTCGATCCCTTCTTCACCACCAAAGACGTGGGCAGCGGAACAGGCTTGGGGCTTTCGGTCACGCACGGTATTCTTGAACGGCATGGCTGCCGTGTCTACGTCGAAACCGAATGGGGAACAGGCACCACCTTCATCCTCGTTTTCCCATTACCGTCATAGGGAACCGGCCCGCCACAAAGCACGGCGGGTAAACATGCCTGTTCCCTACGGTTCTTTGTCATTTTATTTTTTTATTCCCTCTCCCGCTTGCGGGAGAGGGTTAGGGTGAGGGTGTCGTCGGTGAATGTTTTTATCGATGCGCCATGGGCATATTTTGTAGTGGCCGGTTCCAAACCGGCCTTTGAAATATGATCGGTTTATTGCGGGTTACGAACCCGCCACTACGACTAATTTTTTCATTCTGAGCGCAGCGAAGAATCTTGTTTTTA
>JAHFHF010000073.1 GCA_023247055.1 Candidatus Omnitrophota bacterium | reverse complement strand
GAGTGGGTTATCCACATATCCACAGAGTTCACAAAGAGAAAGAAAAAAAGAAGCAAAAAAAGAAAGAGAAAGCACGACGACTACTTCTTAACAAAACGTCCACTGAATTGGGGAAGGTCATGACGCAAGTATTTTTGTCGAAGATGTGGAGTTTTCCAAAGACAAGAATAATGAGACCGCTATTAAAATTTATATAACAAATGCAGGCAGTACCAAGGCCACAGATGTTAACTTTGCTTTTAAAGTCATTAATCTCGATAGCGAAAATCCAAAAAATAATAAATTCGGGAAATGGTTTAGTAGCGCCGCTTTGACATTTTACCCAAAGCAAACCTCAAGCCTCGTTATTTCGATCCCAGGGAATTTTACCAATCACAGATTTTTGTGCGCTTATATTGCTTATGAGCCATTAGTCGCAGAAGCTCAAGAATATGTAGATTATTTCCAAATTGATCAAGAAGAGATCTTCCGTATTTCGTTGCACCAGAAATCAATAAAACAATTTAAGCCCTATTTTGTTCGATGGATTTCAAATGCTAGAAAAAAAATTAGTGATGATTATATTGATGTTGCACAAGCCAGCTTGTTGCGGCTGAAAAAGAGGAATTGACGGAATGACGGTACCATTTCCAAAAGTGCCGAGTTCAACTCGCAAAATTGAAAATTAGGAGGCGTTACTGGTAGTGCCATGCTGGTAGCCCAGTACCGACAGTAACGCCTCCGATAACAATGACTGGAGGTTTTTCCAATGAAAAAAAGGATGCTCCTTCTCGGTTTTTTTACTTTGTCTATTTTGTATTGTTTTTCGAGAGCCGATTCCATGGCCTATGTTTTTAATGCTAGGTCAATTTCAGCGCCATCTTCATCTTTCAGTACGATTGCAATAACGGGACAAGGGCTGAATGCACGCGACGCAGCAATTATCGCGGCGTTCATGGAGCGAATGAATAATTTCTCTAAAGAAGTGAGCGTTTACTTAAATGAGTTGGACTCGTATCTGAAACAAATGAAAGAAAATGCGGCGAGTTCAGAAATACGTATAAATGCCTTGGAAGGGCAATTGAAAACTACCAGTGCAAATCTTGCAACGCTGACTGCGAATAAGAATGATTTTCAAATTATAGTAATATGGGCTCTTGTGGCGTGGAATATAGCATTAACTACGGGCCTTCTTGCACTTTCAATCCGGTTGCCTGCGAGCCAAAAATCCTGACTTTGTTGATTTTGTTCGGCGCATACTCATTGGTACTCATTGGTAACGGTACCATTTCCAAAAGTGCCAGGTTCAGAAATTTAGGCGGCAGGTGCATTTTGGAGCCGTTACTGGTAGTGCCATGCTGGCAGCCCGGCACCGACAGTAACCCCCCCCCCATAAGTTGATTGGTTTGCCGTTCTTTAGAGGGAATGATGATCAAAAAAGAGAAAAAAATATACAAAGTTCCAGAGGTGGAGCAATACGAAAACTTCACTGAGCATCTTCGATACTTAGACGATAAAATTTTTCGTTCTTTCACTCTATTTGTCCAAATCGCCACGGTTATCGTCGGCGCTAAGTTTTATATTGAAGCACAGCGAGAAATTAATAAGCGTGAGTTTTTATATGATCTACTAAATTGGACATTTCTTTGCGCTGGCGCAGGTATTATTTTATTGATTAGTAACAATTTGCGAGCGTGGCGAGATTACCGTACAAAACTATCTGAGTGCTATCCGGAAATCGAAAATCCAACCCGAATACTGTGGTGCGCAAGTGAGTGGGTGGGGTGTGTTGGTATAGCGGTTTCTGTATGCGCATTTCTGCGTATTAATTCACCAACAGGCGATTGGTGGAATTTAAGTCTCATATCCATTTGTTTTAGTGCTTTTGCGGCCCACTTGCCGTTTTTATTGAAAAAAATTGAGGGTGTGTATTCGTTAAACGAATCTATTAACTGTGCTAAATGCAAAAAAAAGAACAACCCCGAGTTCGAAGAGTGTTGGCGTTGCGGTGAAACGCTAAACGGAAAATCCGATTACAAACACCAAGACGAGTGACCTAGTGAAAAATAGATTGCGGGTAGATTGCGGTGACAGACACCAATAAAGGGACAGGTAACAAAGGGGGTTGTGATGGCAAATTACGTGGTTCTGGCGAGTTTTACGGATCAAGGTGTGCGCGGTATCAAGGATACGGGCATGCGGGCCAAAGGGTTTCATGATGCGGCCAAGCAAATGAATGTCCGGATCACGGAAATCTATTGGACCTTAGGCCATTATGACGTGGTGGCGATTCTGGAAGCGCCCGATGATGAATCGGCCGCGGCTTTAATGATGAAGGTCGGTTCTTTGGGAAATTTAAAATCACAAACCTTGCGCGCTTTCAGCGAAAAAGAAATCGATTCACTGACAGCCCGTATTTAAAACATAGAACGGTAGAAAGGTACCGGGTCCAAAGGGGACATGTCATTTGAAATTCTGGAGGCATTGCTGATAGCGCCATGCTGCCAACTATAATGCCTTCAGCAGATAAACGGACTATCGATAAATTTGGGGGAATAAAGGAGTGAAAAAACAAATCGTGGGCAATTTAGGCCCAATGCCGGAGGAATTAAAAGGATGGAATTGGGGTGCTTTTTTGCTGACCGTGATTTGGGGGATAGGCAATGAAACCTTTATTGCTCTTCTTGTTTTGCTGCCCTATGTCGGCATCGTTATGCCTTTTGTTCTTGGTTTCAAAGGGAATGAATGGGCTTGGAAAAATAAAGAATGGAAAAGTGCGGCTCACTTTAAAGAAGTTCAGCGTAAATGGGCGATGTGGGGTGTCGTTTTGTTCGCTGTAGTTTGTTTGAGTGCAGCTGCAATAATGGTCGGCATATTCGCTCTATTAAAAAATAACGATGTTTATAAAATGTCGTTTAGTCAGATTGAGCAAAATGAAGAAATTATACGCTCGATAGGCGAGCCTGTAACGTCGAGTTGGGTCGTTTCCGGGAATATTACGACTTCCGGTTCAACGGGTAGAGCAGCCCTTAATTATTCGATCAAAGGGCCCAAAGGATCTGGTAAGGTCGAGGCGAAAGGGCAGAAAAGTTTTGACCGGTGGAGTGTAAGAAAAATCCAAGTCATGTTGAATGAACAAGAAAAGATTATTAATATTGTACCTTTGTAGGACGGAAAACGGTACCGAAACAGACACTTTTTGAAAGGCTGTGATGATGCGTTACCCCGCACGGGTTTTAGTCTTTCTTGAAATAGGGATGGGTGTTTTTTGCGGATTTTGTTTTGCGGATACGAATGTAGTCCGGATCTGGGAAGTTAGCGGTTTCCGGTATATCGAATCTAACGGTATTCCAGATCATCAACATGGCGTATTTCCTAACAGCCGCAACCCTAATCGCATTTCAGCCCAAAAGTATACTTTTCGTGTTCCGCTCAAGCCGCGGCTCAACTCCCGACCTGCTGAATACGGGCATAATCTTTTTGGGATAGCGCTCAACGGCATTCCCTTTGATCCGGAGACCGCTGAGTTTTGGAATAACGATCCGCGTTCAGGCTGGAATTACGAAGCGCTTTCGGGCAAAGTCGATCTTGGGATGGACCAAAACCAGGCGCATGTTCAGCCTAATGGCGCCTATCATTATCACGGTATTCCCCAAGGCCTTCTGGCGCGCCGGGGTTCGGGAACTCCCGCGCTGATTGGCTTTGCGGCTGACGGTTTCCCAGTGTATGTTTCCCCTTCGGTGCAGTCGAGTTATCAGATCAAAAAAGGCGTGCGCCCTTCGGGCCCGCCGGGTCGTTATGACGGTAGCTTTGTGCAGGATTATGAATACGTGCCTGGGGCTGGTAATCTCGATGAGTGCAACGGCCGCACCGGCGAAACGTCCGAGTATCCTCAAGGCACCTATCACTATTACGTAACCCGCGATTTTCCTTTTGTGCCGCGCTGTTTAAAAGGAACGCCTGATCCGAGTTTTCGCAAAGAAAGACCGCATACGGGCGGTCGCGCCCAAGGTCAAAGACTACGGCCTGTCGGGGGCCGACCGCAGGGGCCTCCGGCCGAAGCTTTGGACGCCTGTTCAGGCAAAAGCGAGGGAAGCGTCTGCGACTTTGAAGCCCCGCACGGCACCCTCGTAGGCGTCTGCCATGATGTTCCAGAAGGCGGGCGTGCCTGCGTGCCTCACTAGTCGAACTGCGGTGACAGACACCAAAAAAGGGACAGACAGTTAAAGAGCGTCTGTCCCATTAATTTTTCGGGTAATTAGGTGCTCATGATTCTCTTACCGGCTCTACGGCTTCTGACTGGACCTTTTCCGCCGGGGGACTTTGCTGCGCGGTTTTTAGCGGCTGTCATTCGGCCGCCCCTACTTTTTTTTGCCATTTGAAATCACCTCCTTAATTATCTCTTCAGACGTTATACTGCTTTCGCCTGACGCTGGCTATGGGTGAAACCCTCTATCGGGCATCAGGAAAAGGTGCCGGTACCAACTATAGAAGGTGCCAGGTACCTTCTGCCGCGCGGATCTGTTGACGCCATTGACCGCTTTCCCTCCTGTGAAAAACACTCCGGCCGCTGGCAGCTAGTTGCATAAAAAAATACTGTTCGGCTCTCCTTTTTTAATCAGTTATGTTGTTCTAGACTCGCCAATAAACCTCGGCTTATACTGACGCATTCCAAACCGGAGAATCCCATGCCAAACCGTCCCTGCCAAAGGGGCTTATCGCTCATTGCTGCCGCGCTATTGTTTCTGCAAGGCTGCGCCGTGAGTTCTTCCGAGATTGTCCCGTTAGGCGAGGGGACATTACCGGCGAAGTTGCAGCAGGAGCAGGATGAACTGCGTGCTGAAACGCAGCGGGCGCACCAGTACTATGTGGATCGCCGCGCTTTTTATGAGTCGCCCGCGCTTGAAGCTTATCTGCAGGAGATTGCGCAGAAACTCGTGCCAAACTTACAGCTGGATGAAAATACAAAAATTCAATTTAAAGTCCTGCGGGACCCTACGCTGAATGCTTCGGCCATGCTGACGGGGCATATTTATTTCCATTCGGGCATATTTTCAAAACTTAAAAACGAAGATCAACTGGCCTTTGTGATGGCGCATGAGATTTCGCACGTGCAGCGCCGCGACATTCTTTATTACGTGCAAAACCTGAAACGTAAAACCGTGAGTTTTAAACTAGCTGATATTATTCTTACGCCGGCCGCGTCGATGTTTGGCGCCGGAGGATTGAGCAGTCTGGGGCTGAGTTTGATGTATGCCGGTTCCGTCACGGGTTATGGCCGAGAAAAGGAATCGGCCGCTGATGCTTTGGGTATCGAAAAATTATTGGCCGCCGGCTATGACCCGGACGCAAGTCTTTCATTTTTTGACGATTTGCTGAATGAAAAAAATAATTATCAGAAAGGCTTAGATATTTTCTTTCTCAGTTCTCACCCTTCCAATGAACGCCGGAAGAACGAAGTGCGGGTTTGGATGGCCGCTAACCAGGGGCGGATTGATACCCTGGACATTATCGAAGACCGCACCGATCGCTACCGGCAATTGACTTATGAATTGCGGCGGGAAAATGCGATTTTAAACGAAAGTTTCGGCCGGTTTTACCATGCGCTCGATGACATTCAGAGCGTGCTCGCCGAAAAGCCTTCGGACCCGGTCGCGCATTACTATCAAGGCCTTATTTATCTGCACATGACCGAGCGGCGCCAAAAGATCAAAGACGAACTTTCAAAAGAGCGCTGGAAAGAAGTTAATTCGGTCGAGCGCGTAAAACAAGAAGGCGAATGGCTGGCGGCGGCCATTCAATCTTTTCAAAGATCGATAGACCTAGACGGTGCTTATGCCCCGCCGTATAAAGGCATGGGTGAGTACTATTTGAAGAAAAAAATGTTCAAAGAAGCCGAATCGAGTTTTAAGCGGTATTTGGAACTTGCGCCGCAGGCCTTAGACCGCCGCAGCGTTCAGCGTTATTTAAAAGACATCTCTTCACCCGCAGCCCTTCCGGAGAAATTATGAGACCCCGCCATTGTTTGCCCTTTCTGATGCTTGTCGCGTTAACGCTCACAAGTTGTTCCACGGTCCGCAAGAGCGCTGATTTCCAAAAACGTTTGGAAGAGATCAAAACAGTCGCCGTGATGGACCCTGATATCGCCATCGAACGCTTGGTCTTTAAAGGGGACAATGAAACTTTATATGACGAAAGCAGTGCGGCTGGCAAGCAAGCCCGCCATACGGTTGAGGAAGAATTGACCAATAAGGGATTTCAGGTCATTCCCGAGCAGGTTATTCAAGATAAGCTGAAACAGAATCCGGATGTGCTTCTGACGCTGGGAAAAATCAAAGACCGGTATTCGGCCCTTTTAGGCGACGTGCAAAATCATTTTGTCAAAAAGATGCAATGGAAAGACTTTAATCTCAGTCTGACTTCCGAAGTGAATCCTTTGGTTGATTTGCTCGAGACAGATTCGTTGATTTTTGTCAGCGGGTCAGGCTTTGTAAATTCAGGCGGAGAAACTGCCGGTGATCTGGCAAAAACGCTTTTGATCGGCGCCGCATCACTCGGCTCGGTTCTCTATGTTGAGCCGACCGCTGGGGGCCAAGTGCATATTTCCTGGGTGGATGGGGACAACGGCAATCTGCTTTGGCACAATTTTAGTAATGCAGGCATCCAATATAATTTTACGAAGGAAAAGGGCATTAAGAATGCCGTCAAAGGTGCCATTCGTCCTTTTCCCAAACAGAAGTAAAGTTATTGACAAAGTAAGTATTAGGGTTCAGATCCAGCAGGAACGCCTGTTGTTTGCCGATACTTTCAAGGTCTGCCTATTGGGTAACAGATGCCTAACCTGGACGATGGCTAAAGATCGGAGAGATCCGTGAAGAAAATATTTTTTGCAATGATACTGGTCATGATAGGAAGTTTTTTAGCGCCGGTGTCGCAGGCGGCCGAATATGATTGGACCGGGCCGTATGTGGGCGCGAGTATCGGGGGGGCTTTTGGACGGTCCGACCCGCATACGATTGTCAGAAGCACGAGTCGCGGGGCAAACTATTTTATCACGACAGATTTTAATCAGATCGATGATGCGGGCACGGCAAGACTGAGCCCCAGCAGTTTTATCAGCGGCGGCCAGGCGGGCTTTAACTACCAAACCCGCAAGCTTGTCGTTGGTCTTGAGACGGGCTTCGAAAATTTAGGTTTAAACCGTGCCAATTCTGCTACGCAGGAGTATCTGAGCGCGCCTGGAACCACCTTCACCCTTGAGCACAGCATTCGAGCCGACTGGTTTTGCTCCGTGCGCCCGCGTGTCGGCTGGGCGATTGGCAAATGGCTTGCTTATGGAACCACGGGTATAGCCATATCAAGATTAAAATTCAACGAGCAATTCTCAGATACGTTTACCCCTGCTTATGAAAGCAGTTCCAGTTCGAAAACAAAAATCGGGTGGATAATCGGTGCCGGCGCCGAATATGCGCTGACGACTCATTGGACGGTGAGGACGGAGTATCTTTTTACCAATTTTGGGCATCTTTCGAATACTAATTCGCCGCTCGTTCTTCCAGCCGGGCAAGGCGATGAGTTTGACCACTCGATTGATATGAATGTGCATAGCATTCATCTTGGAATCAATTTCAGATTCTAGGTGAAAGTTGACGGGCCCCCTTCCAAAAGTCCAGGTTCGACCGAGTTAGGCATAGGTATTTGAATGAACGTATTGATTAACATTGGGCAAACGCTGCAGTATGAAATGCGAGCCGCTGGGGGAATGCAAAAAGTGCCAGGTACCCACTTGGGTACCTGGCACTTTTTGTCTCCGCTTTCACAGGGATCTGACACTCTCAGTCTGGGGACCGGCGCTGAAACGAAAGGACTTTCGCATGACAAAAAATAAATCGCAACTCTCCACGTTTCTTACGGTGCTTTTTGGACTGGCCATGCTTTTTGCTTCCTTGCCCGTCCGAACGCCAGAAGCAGCCGCATCCGATGATAGCGATCTGTCGACCATCAATGGCTCGATCGCCGAAGTGAATGCAGAGAACCGGGAAGTCACGGTGCACTGGATGTACGATATCGTGAATCAAAAATATGAAGATCTTAACCTGGCTGTTGCCGGCGATGCTATGATCACCAAAGACACTGAAACCATCGAACTTGATGATTTGGAGGAAGAGGACAATGTCACGATGCGTTATGCGCCCAACGCCGTTCCACTCCCGCAAGCCGTGAACATTACGGTTTCAGCCGGGTGAAGACGTGATTGAAAGTGCTTCTGAATCGGATGAAATCAATAAAGGTGTGCAGCCGCTCGACAAGGTCATGATGGATCTTGGACTCACGGATGCTAATCTGGTCGATAAATCCAGGAAAAAAATTGTGTTTCGCATGGTGGCGAAAGCCCGTAAAGGCCGCCGCATCAAGCTTCGGCATCAAATGAAGATTTTGGAAGTGCTCAATGATTTGGTCATGGATAAAAAGTTTACTTTCACGGATCTTTTTAATTACACTGGGCCCAGAGGTTGAATGGAGGTTTAAATGAAAACAGCGGATGTGGAAAAAGGCGAAATTATTCGCTATGACAATAAGGTTATGAAAGTGATGGATAAGGAAATTTTAGGACACGGAAAAGCGGCGCGAACTTACCGCTTGAAATTTAAGGATCTGACGAGCGGACAGGTTCTTGAACAGGTGCTGCGGCCTGAGGCCAATCTTGAGCCTCTGACTGCGACAAAAGCTACGTTGGAATTTCTGTATAGGGACGAGAGTTTTTACGTTTTTATGAATCAGGAAAATTTCGAAGAGGTCCGCTTCGGCAAGGATGCGATCGGGAAGCGGGGCGTGCTGCTGAAAGAAAATGACAGCATCCAGGCCCAAGTCGTGGAAGGTCAGGCGCTGGCTCTTGAGTTTCCGGAATTTGTGACATTGACCGTGACCGGTACGCCCGATGGCGTGAAGCAGGGCAATAAAGAAGCAGTGCTTGAGAACGGAATCACGGTTCTCGTACCGCATATTGTGGCAGCCGGAGATCAGATCGTGGTCAGGACGGATGACTTTGCGTATGTTGAACGCGTCACTGTCAAGAAGACTGGCGGCGGTCAAGCTGCAAGCAGCCGCATGACGTCCGAAGGGTAAAAGAGATTACTTCGCTGCTCTCGCCATACCAAAAAATGAAGATAAAACCCTGGGGTTGGCTCATTTGATTTATAGTAGAGACAATTCAAAGTGAAAGGAGACATTCAAATGGGAGATAAAAGCAAGGGCCGGAAAGAAAAGAAGAAACCAAAAAAGAAGAAATAATTTAAGCTTGAGATTCCCGTCTCGGTTTCCACGCAGAGACGGGGATGACAGCGGCTATCGAGGGACAGGCAGTGAAAAATTGCCTGTCCCTTTTTTTTGCTTTATCAGCCCACCTGAATATGGTATATATAAAATATAAATTTCATTTTAAATTATGTAAAATTTAACATTTGTATATACAAAAGTATTATGTTATCCTTTCCTTCGGATGCAGAAATTCATTGGAGTGAAGTCAAGAATCAACGTCTAAAGAAAACGCGCGGGGTCTCCTTCCAAAATATCTTGGAAGGTCGAGTGATTGAAATTGTTGTCCACCCCTCACGTGAGAAACAACGTATCGCGCTTATCGCATACAAGCAGTATATTTGGGTGGTTCCATTTATTGAGCAGGGCAGGAAGGTATTCTTAAAAACTTTGTATCCCAGTCGAAAATATACGAAGAGCCATGGGAGGAGAACATGAAATTCCGGGGGCGGGAAATTAAGTTAACACGACAAGAAAAAGAAATTGAAGATGCTCTGATGCGCGGGGAATACGCTCCGGTTCCCAAGGAAGAGTTTGACCGGATTGCCAAGGCCATTGAGGCCCGGCGGAAAGATGCTGTTCTGAATATCCGCGTAAACCGTCAAGATTTAGAAAGCCTCAAGCAAAAGGCCGCCAAGTTAGGTGTAAAGTATCAAACTTTTATTGCTGAAATTTTGCACCGGCTTGCGCAGAATTAGTAGAGTTTGTGTTTCCCCTCATCTCAACCTTCTTTTCAGAGGGGCAAAAGAATAAAACAAAAGCCATGCACACGATTACAACGAGTTAAATTTTCCATGGAGAATAAATTGAATTCAAAAATTAGTTCTGAGTATGCTTATATCGATACCGCGGAGAGTCTTGCCCGCTTAACAAAAGAGTTGCACGGCGCCGCGCGGGTTGTTGTCGATGTGGAGGCGGACGGCCTGCATCACTACACCGATAAGGTTTGTCTGATCCAATTAAGTTTTTGCGGAAAAAATTATATTATTGATCCGCTGGCGGGATTTGCACTGACTGGTTTTTTTGAAGTCTTGGCTGAAAAAGAACTGATCTTGCATGGCGCCGACTATGACTTGCGCATGCTGAAGAAAACCTTTGGGTTCAGGCCGAAGGCTCCGGTTTTTGACACGATGCTGGCGGCCCAGGTTTTGGGCTTTGAAAAAATCGGCTTGGCGGCGCTGGTCGAGAAATTTTTTGGCATTGTATTGCACAAGGGCAGTCAAAAATCCGATTGGTCGCGGCGGCCTCTGACCCAAGCGCTGCTTGATTATGCCGCTGCAGACACAAAATATCTGGAGGCCATAGCCGGCGCTTTGGCAGAAAGTCTGCGCGAACTCAGCCGGGTGGACTGGCACCGGGAGTGCTGCTCGCGCGTGGTCAAAAGCACCGGGCTGCCGGACAAAAGTGAGGCCAAAGAAGCCTGGCGTATTAAAGGATCGTCCCGCCTGCCGCCGCAGG
Source organism: Candidatus Omnitrophota bacterium (assembly GCA_023247055.1). Classification (GTDB taxonomy): domain Bacteria; phylum Omnitrophota; class Omnitrophia; order Omnitrophales; family Aquincolibacteriaceae; genus JAHFHB01. The sequence continues at coordinate 5,903 of JAHFHF010000073.1, read as the reverse complement.
TGCTGGCTTTTGTGCGGGAGCTCTGGAAATGGCGCGACGGGGAAGCGCGCCGGCGAGACCGTCCGTCTTTTATGATTATGCATAATGACGACATTCTCGAGATTGCCAACTGGCGGGTAAAAAATCTGCAGGTGCCGCTTTCCCAAGGTCCGGCCTTTCTGAAAAGATTTCACGGTGAAGTCCTTACGCGTTTTGAAAATGCCGTCCGGATTGCCGATAGCCTTCCTGCCGCGGAATGGCCAAAACCTCTCAAAAAACAGGAATGGCCGGGCGAACAGCCGGATTATCAGAAATCAGAGAAGCTGTTGGCCGCTTGTAAAGTTCTTGCCGATGCGCTTAAGGTTGAAACTGCTTTTCTGGCCTCCCGTGCCGCGCTCACCGCCGTGGCCCGGCATCAGCCCCGTTCGATCGAAGGCGTGATGGAAGTGAGCGGTTTGATGCAATGGCAGGCGGAACTCTTGATGCCCGCGATTAAAAGTGTGCTGGATGGCTAAAACGGCACAAGCGGTCTTTCAAATCAAAAGCAGCCATGAAACTCCCTTTGGCGAAGCGCCGGAAGGACCCGCATTAATCCGCAGTCATTTTATGCTGGCATACCAAGGGGACCTTCAGGGTGAAGGCACACTCGAAGAATTAAAAATTTCTTTCAATAGTAAGCGTGCCCGGATGTATGGATTGCAGCGATTTACGGGCTGCTTGGGGGATATGTCCGGCAGTTTTGTTTTGAAACATACGGGCCGGTTTGTCAATGGCGTCGTGAGTTCAACGCAAACCGTTGTACCCGGTTCTGCGACCGGGACTTTCAAAGGCCTGCGCGGTGAAATGAGCCTTCAGAGCGCTGCGGCCAAAGAATTTCCGGTGACGTTTCGTTATTATTTTGCATAGCAGGATGCTTGCGGCTGTCCCGAACGGCTAAGCCATTGGGGTTTTCCCCGATGGCTTTTTTTTATTTTTAGGGCCTAAAATAAGCCGTCGGACGGGAGGCCCGCATGGCAAAACGGAGGCTTGGCTCGCTCGTATTCGCCGCCTGGATCGGTTGGATAACGCTGCAAAATGCGGCTGCGGAAAAATCCTTGGTTCCGCCGGATCCTGAGATCCATGTGGGCGAGCGCTTGGTTTATAAAATCACCTGGCTGCGCATCCCCGTGGCTTTGGGCGAAATCTGGGTTAAGGAAAAAACAAAGCGCGACGGCCGTGAAATTATTTATATTGCCGGCAAGCTGGAAACAAATAAAGCTTTGTCGAAAATTTTGCCGATGCACGATGAGGCGCATAGCTGGATCGATGCCAAAACCTATGAATCCGTGCAATTCGAGAAAAAAATCGATGAACTTTTAATCAACGCCCATGAAAGAATGGTTTTCGATGCGGCCGCAAAAAAAGGCTATTACGAATCCTTCAAGACCGGTGAAAAAAAAGAATTTGATATTCGCGTGCCCGTGCACGATGTGATCAGCGCTTTTTATTGGGCGCGGCGGCAATCGCTGCGGCCCGGCCAAATGGCCAGGATGATTCTTACCGCAGACCAAACAAATTGGGACCTCGAAATCGGTCCGGGAGAGCGGAAAAGAGTAAAAATGAACGGCCAGAAAATAGAAACACTGCGCATTGATCCGGTCACCCGCGTGGGCACTGAAGAAAAACGGGGCAGGGCCTCATTTTATTTAACAACGGATGCGTCGCGCACGCCTGTCAGAATTACTTTTAAAGCGCCTTTTGGACGGGTTGTCGGTACGCTGATTGAGAACTCAGCGCAGCCCGAATGGAAAGCGCGATAAGCTCTTGGCTTTTTAGCCTGGGTAAGCGTAAAATGATGCTATGCATGCGATCGAACTTAATCTCAATGACATCACCCAGCTTTTCAACTCCATGGATCCCTCGCCGTTTAATGCCAAGGACTTGGACCATGACGCCGAGGAATTCATTGTAAGCTGGGCCCAGGAATACGGGCCGCACGAGCCCCTCACTTTCCGTATTCATCTCGAAAAATGGCCGGCTGAGGATCCCACGGCCATTATCACCGAAGCGGTTCACAATTATTTTACCTACCGGTCTAAAATTAATCGCCTCGAATTCCGGCAATTGATCAAACAGGGAAGGATCAGCTTAGCCATTGGCCTCACGTTTTTGGCATCCTGCCTTTTGATTGCTGAGTTTTTGACCGTCTACGAAGGCCGTACGTGGGTGCGCATCCTGCGGGAAGGTTTTACCATTGCGGGATGGGTTTCAATGTGGAAACCATTGGAAATTTGTTTGTATGAATGGTGGCCCCTTGTGCGCCGCGGCCAAATTTTGACCAAGTTGGGCAAAATCCCGGTAGAAGTGCTGCGGAAAAATTGAACAACGAAAAGGCGGCCGTATGAAATTCCGTTTCTGCTTTGCGGGTTTGCTGATGGTGGTTATTTTGGGAGGCTGTATGAGCAAGAATCAAAGAGCCCCGATGCTAACAGCGCCGCATGTGGACCTTGAACGTTTTATGGGGCCGTGGTATGTGATTGCGAATATTCCGACGTTTGTTGAAAAGAACGCCTATAACGCGGTGGAGTCCTATGAACTCAACAAGGATGGAACGATTGCGACGACGTTTACGTTTAACAAGGGAAATTTCGATGGCAAATTGAAGCGGCATACCCCAAAAGGTTTTGTGCGCGACAAGAAATCCAATGCGGTTTGGGGCATGCAATTTATCTGGCCGTTTAAAGGCGATTACCGCATTGCTTATGTCGATCCCAATTACACCCAGACGATCATTGCCCGCCAGAAACGCGACTATGTCTGGATCATGGCGCGCACTCCGGTGATTTCAGAAAATGATTATCGCAGCCTGCGCGATCAGGTCGAACGCTTAGGTTATGATGTCACGAAGCTTCAAAAGGTTCCCCAGCGGGAAAGGTGATATCTGGCAGTTCATTTTTTTGCGGAAGGCTCGGTCAAGACAAAGAAAGATAAACGAAGATAAGTGAAGATGAGTAAGGAAAAAACACCGCACTAAAAAACGAAATTTGACCCTCTTTTTATTTTCTATCTATCGGCTGATTTGATAGCATACGACCTTTGTTGTAAGGCATACGCTTTTTTTTCGCATTCTCATTTTTCATGCAAGAAATCCGTGCCACTCTAAAGTTTCAGGAGGCTAAAATGAAAAAATTTTATTCGATTCCGACGTGCTGGGCGATGATCACAGTACTGGCTTGTATTTTTTCCGTGGCGAATTCTGCGTATGCAACGCCCGTGGTTTCTCAGAATGCCGGCGGAAATTATCAGCCGGTTTTACCCGGCGGCGCTACGTCCGCGAATGAGCAGAGCAGTGAGGCGCCGCGAACGCTCACAGTGCCCGAGTTCCTGGCTGCTGATATCGGAATAGAGCCGGTAACGCCGCGCACATACCCCTTTCAACTGGATCAGAAATCCGTCGCTGTTTCACGGGCTGACCGGGCCTCTTTCAAAGCTTTGCTGGTAAACCGCGGACTGACTTACATTACCGACGCCGATATTAACAGTCTTGAAAACAATGCGAACGCTGCGGATGTCGTGGTGGAAAGCTATCTGTTGTCCGTATCGGGCAGCCGGGTGGCTATTGCTTTTTCGGGTGGGACGATTGACGGCAATACGACTCAGTTTTTTTCAAAGGTGGCCGTATTTCAGAGCAAAAAAAAGCAGTATGAAATCGAATATCCGTTTGTGACCAACTTTGAAGATTTCCAGATGGCTTTTACCAAAGATGGGCGTTTAGCGACCGCTTTTTATGGCGAAGTCCGGCTGGAATCTGCCAAACTTGACAGCCATAAACGTGTTACAGAACGCTCCACGGATTATTACGATATTGACGACAACGGCGGCGCTGCGGTTTTCCAATACAATGAAACCCGGCGCTTCGATCCGCCAACCGGAAAATTGACCCAGCAAATTGTGACTTTTACCAACTTGTCGAACGATGTCGATAAGCAGGTGCAGACTTTCTATTATGACCTGGCTGGAAATATTACAGGATTCAGACAGGAAAATTTTAAATCGAACCGGCTTATTTATTCAGCTTTTGATACGCGCGAGCCGGTGGATTGCGGGCAGCCTCAATCCTGCAGCAGAACGACAAGCACGACAACAAAAGATTTTACCTATTACAGCAATGGCCGTCTCAAGCAAGTTATCACCAACTTTATTGATCCCGATCTCAATGTGGTGAACCGGCAAGTGATTGAAGACTTTGCCAACACTTCCCGTAATCTTATCGTTTTTTCACAGGATAACGTTTATTCGGATCCCAACGGCAGCCCTCGTTCGATCAGGACCTCCTTTTTCTATCATAGCAACGGCGAGTTAAAAAAGAAGGTTGAAGCAGAACAAATTGGCCCGGATACAAATGGAATCTCTACGCTGCGGGAGATTACGGAGTTGTTTAACTCAAGCGGACGACGGACGGAAAAGACAACTCAAAACTTTGAATCCAATGTTTTGAAAAGCGTTGAGACGCTGACATTTTATAGCAACTTTATCGGCGGGGTGCAGGCCGTAAATAAGAATCACACTATTTTTTACAGCGATACGTTCAACCAAAAAGCGTCTGAAACAACGATTGATTTCAACCGTTCCGGCGTTGTTGAAAACGTGGTTCTCATTACCTACGCCCAGGGGATTCGCAGCCGTAAAGAGACATCTCTGTTCAGCAAGGGCAATTTGTTCTTGAAGCTGATTAGCACCTATAATGCCGCCGGAAACCTTATTCGGGTTGAAGTCCTGTACTTTTAGCCGATCCCGCTCCTATTTCCGCTGTTAAGGATGATCGAGTATTTTATTTGATTATCATTAAAGTTATTTTATGAATTTTCATTTGATTAATTATTTTTAACTTTTTAAAACTCTTTAGTGTGAAAATCTATTGCTGATAGATATCTATCGTTATTAATGAGACAACTGCGATAAAAAGGCGTTCCGAGCCTTGCGGTTTGCGAAAACGCCGTTTATACTTTGGCTACATTAATTCCGATTGCCAAAAGAAAGGCCAGAATGGTCCTTAAAAAGCGCCTGCGACGAATGATCGCGCTTATAACCTTAATGGCGTTCAGCAGCTTGCAAATTAGCTGGGCGCATGAAGGCGTGCCGCTCAACGAACTGTTGCAGCAGGCGCTGCCGGAACAAAAAACCGATGAACCGCTGCCGCCGTCCTCAGAACCTGAGGACGGCGGTTTTGTTTCCGGTACTCTTGATTTCATGGCGGGCAGCCATACGCTTGACCCGGTACCGCCGGTCGAAGAGGAGAAACCCGGGGAAGACAACCGCGGGCCGGCAGACCGTTCTGAGAACCAAGTCCGGCGCGATTTATTCCCTGAAGACGGCCGTTTTAGTTTTGACGAAGCTCTGGCCGAAATGCGGCCTGAGTATGCGACAGCGATCATTGTAAAAGAGATGACCGCTGAGAACTTAAAGCAGCTGGCGGACCTGTCATTTGAAGTGGCTGTACTGATTTTGCATGGCGAGATTGTCTTAGTGACTTCCGGCAGCGAAGATGAGATCGGAGTGCTGCCGGCTGTCCAGGCTTTGATTCAAAAAGCTGATTTTGTTTCGCATACCCATCCCGGCCTGCATTCAGCCGAGGGCCCCAGCGGGCAGGATCTTAATGAGGCGGTTGCAGCGCCCGGCGAAGAGTATGTGGTGACGCATCAGGGTGCTTATGCTTATAACCGCGATGGGCTGCTTTATGGTGGTGAGCCGCAGGGATATGAGTGGTATTTATCGAGATTAGCGTGCGCTAGATTCCCGCTAAAGGCATGCGGGAATGACAGTGGGACTCAGGGACAGGTCCGGCAAGATTCGCGGGACCTGGCCCTAGCGAACCAAGATTTGCGGGACCTGTCCCTGGAGAACCAAGTTCAAGCGCGGCAAGAGCTTAACCTGTTTATTGCCGA
>JAHFHF010000123.1 GCA_023247055.1 Candidatus Omnitrophota bacterium | reverse complement strand
CAGCCTCCGAAAGTGCCGGAACCGCCTAAAAAACCAGAAATACCGCCTATTGCGCCGCCTTCCACTCCGCCACCTGTGACGCAGCCCCCGGAAAAGCCGCCTATGGCTCCTCCGGCCGCACCTCCGCTGGTGCCGCCGGATACGCCGCCTACAACTACGGAACAAGGCTGTCAATGCTGCTGTCATCTAGTGACGTCGTGGACCATGGAAACCCCGATCCAATATAAAATTGTTTCGCCGGCAGAAGGCCGTACGCTGGAGGTCCCGCTGGGCAGTGAAGTGCCGCTTGCGGTCAATGCGATCGATCAAGATGCGGTGACTATGGCCTGTCAGAAAACAGGCTGCGGCGGAGAAAGTTCTGGCGGGGAAGGACAGGGCGGCGGCCCATGTAAGGCCTGCCCGCCATGCCAGTCCGCGCAGCAGGTGCGTATTGCTTCGCGCCTGCAGTATCGCTGGGAACTTTTTTCCGGTGCCGGGGCGCTAAAAACTGATTTGGGCTACCCGTCTAAAATCGCCGTAGGACCGGCAGCCGTGTACATGGCGCCGGAAGTCATGCCGAATGACCGCCAGGTCCTGATTCGTTTGGTGATCGATGATAATCCGGAGGCGCTCAATGACATTGACGATTCGCCGGCGGATCAAATGATTGTATTCTCGTTGGCGGAAGCCGGCCTGCCTTTGAAGGTCCCTTCGGAATCAGCCAATTTGAATTATGCAACAACAACAGGAATTCCGTCTGCCGACTGTTCCTGCCTTCCCAAAAAAGAGTGGGGCACGTATGAAGGCATCACGGCCCGGGGAAAATCCGGTACCGATTACACCAATGTTTGCGCGGACGGTTTTGCAGTGCTTTCCGTGGAAGGCTCGGATGCGGACCAATTAGGCCTCAAATGCCAGGATCCCGCTTGTTCTTCGCCTGGCATGGGCCACAAAATAAATGACGCGCTGATTTACGGCTGGGAACCCAGCAAAGGATCCATCATCGGCAGCGCTGAAAAAGTGGTGTATCAGGCGCCGGCAAAAACAGGATTTGCCGTCGTCAAAACAAGGGTGAGCGACAGCGGCATCCAAGCACCGGATAGTTCTGTGGATGGGCCTGTCTTCCGGTTCAACATCGGCAAGATTACGATTAAAGACCTGCGTCTGCCGGAAGGCAGGGATAAAGCGCTGGAACTGGGCGACGATCTTAAAATCGATTATGAAATCGAGCCCCTCGCCTTTGCTTTTGAAAAAGCCGAGCTGCGTATTTACAACAACAAAGGCAATTTAGTTTACAAACGCGAGGGGCTTCCTGCCAGCGGCGGCAAATATTCGACGGTTTGGGAAAAAACCAAATGGAACCAGGAGCCGCACATCGGCGCCTATGCCAACCCGAAAAATAGCCCGTATCAAATCCAGATTGCCGGCTCTGCGCCCAACTGTGCCGCTGCCGGGCGCGATGTCGATACGCAGTTTGTCATTCATGCGGAAATCCGCGACATCCGCGCCGGTTCTGCCGAGCGCGCCTCCGGTCTTGCGCAGGCCATGAAAACCTTGGAGGTCCGGCTGAATGGAGTCTCGGGAAGAAAGACCTTCAAGGGAACTGATTTGAAAATTTCCGACATCGAAGGCCTGCCCGAAGGCAGCTATGGGAAAGCGGTGCTGCTGCAAAACCAGGAACTCAACCAATTGGAGAACGGCCGCTGGACCATTCAAGTCCGCGACGTTTCAGACGGCGTAGGCAATGTTTTCGATGCCAATCCCAGCACACCTAAGAGCGATGCTTACGAATCCGAACTTGAACTTTGGTAAGTCCTCTATGAAATGCTGTATGCTCCGTTTCTTTTTTTTTATAATGTTTGCCGCCGCAGCGGCTGGCCCAGCCTTTGCTACGACTGAAGAAAACTACAAAGAAAACGTCAATCGTTTCGAGAAAGCCCGGCAGTTTTTTCTGAGCGGTGAGGCTCCGGAGTGCGCGGATTTACTGCAGGGCATCATGCTCGATCCGCAGGCGGGCATTTACGAGCATGTGCGCGCCGCCCGGCTTTTGGCAGAACTTCTGCGCTTTTTGCGGCAGCATGAGATGCTTGAAAAATTCAAAAATGGCCTTGAAAAGGCGCGGGCGGAACTCAAAACTGTCTTGGGCCAAGAGCCGGAGGCGCCCTTAAAACAATCCAGCCTGTCCGCCATTGCTTATCTTGAAGAGACCCTTGTTTTTTTAGACCGCAACACAGACGTCAAACCGTTGAAGAGTTTTTTGCCTCTGGATGCCGTCCGTGCGCTGGAGCTTGGTCAATATGCGGAAATTCTCGGCGCAGAAGACCCTGTCCGCAGAACCCAGTATGAAGAAGCCTTGTGGGAATGGGCGCGTTTACAGCCGCCTGAAATATTCGGCGCGCCAGACAGCGAACTTTCCCAGATTGTCGGCAAGGCGTCAATCCATCTGAGCGCATCCTTTTGGGCGCGTGAGAGGCCCTTTGATACCGCCAACGCGCCGGCACTGGAAATTTTCAGCGGCCTGCTGCAGCGCTTTTCAACGGCAGTGCTTCAAAAAGACCAGACCGCTTTGGTCGCACTTTTTCATCCGGCATCGCCCGATACCACCCTTGTATTGAATGAGTTGTCCGATTCCGGCGTCCGGTCGCTGGAATATTCGGCTTTCGGCCTTCCGCGTCTTTCGGCCGATGGCCAAAGCGTGAGCCTCGACTGCCGGGTCAAAATGGTGTTCGCAAGAGACGGAAAATCTGAAACGCTGGAAGGCCCTAAAACTGCGATTTTTGCCAAGCAAGGAAACGAATGGCTTATCGAAAAATTATAACCGGCGTTTTCTTTTTTTTAGCGGGCAGTTTTTTCGCGCCTTCCGCCCGCGCATTCACGGTTTCGGGCACGATTTCCGATGAACAAGGCCGGGGCGTCGCGCATATCAAGGTTTGCCTGATGGATTACAACTATGTGAAACCCAACCGGGAAATTCAATGCGTTGAAACCGATAAAAACGGACGCTACTCCGGAACCGTAGCGCCCAAAGACGACGTTTATCTGCTTGTTTATTATGAATCGCCGCTTGATCCCGGAACGCCTTCGCTAGCCCCCGGAAAAAAAGCGCGTGTGGTTTATGATAACGCTATTGAGCCCATTACTTTCAGCACGGCCTGGAAAGGCGGTTATCTGCCATCGATTGCCGCGAATGGCGAGATCAATATTCCTGCGGGGCCCGGCCGGCCGGCGCTGGGCGCGGAAATTATCGGCCTGATCGCCGTGCACGATGCTTTTGAATTCATCCGCACGCAGGGCGTGTCTAATTTTAAAGGCAGCTATGATATCAAGGTGGACATCTCCACTTCGGATGATAATCTCTGGCCCTATGCCACGGGAGAAGACGCAACACTTCATCTTGGCGTCAATCGCCTGCAGGGCGATGCTCCCGAATGGTATAGCGTGTATCATGAAACCGGGCACATTATTCAATACCAGGCTTATTCCCCTCCGGCGTGGCCAAAATCAAAATATCCGGGCGGCAAACATGTCCGCAATTCCTATAGCGACGAAGGTTTTGCACTCTTAGAAGGCTGGGCCGAAGCTTTCGGGGATCTTTTATGCAAAAAGAATGGCCATAAAGGGGGAGACACCGCCCGCACGGCCTGGCGGGGCGGAGGTGTGCTGCAAGCGGCAGGCGGTGCTCTTGACAGCCATTCCGGGTCCGATAATTCCGGAGAAGTGGTGGAAGGGTCGATTTGCGAAATCATCAAAGGCACTCAATTTAAATATGTGTTGGAAGGCATGATCGAACTTAGCCCCGATGCATACCGCGGCGTCATGATCGGTTTTAGTATGCGGAGCGGGGAAGGCCAGGATTTGCTCGACCTTTTTACATTACAACGGCGCTGGGGCATCGTTTATACGCGGGCTAAATTCGACGGCTTCAACGAAGGCGAGCCGGCAGGCGGCGACGAGGAAGCCGGCAATAGCGCTGTGATCGACCAGTTGACGTTTCTGCGCGGCGTGGTGCATCCCAAGTATGCCGAGAACACCAAGCAAGAACTGAATCTTGCCTCAAGCACCGGCGACATTCAGGAAATCCAGATGGGTT
>JAHFHF010000072.1:1068-16669 GCA_023247055.1 Candidatus Omnitrophota bacterium | reverse complement strand
TTGGGTTCTTTTATCAACGGCGCAAGCCTGGGCGCAATTTTTGGATTTATCGTGCATTATGTCGTGCGGCCGCTGCACGGCCGTTTGTTTACCATGGCCCAGGGCCGTGCCTGGAATCCACTTGAACGGGATGCGCTGCGCGAACTCCGGGCAGACGCTGATTGGAATGAAATCCGCCGGATGTATCTTGAATTAACAGCCCGGACTTTGAATGGCGAAAAACTCTCCGACGGCGCAACGCTTTATTTGCTTGAAAAAATACTGGAGCGCCTGCCTGCGCGGGCGGTTTCGCTGGCCATGGTCCGCCGGCTGCGTCAAGAACTCCTTACACGAACTGACTTCTCGCCTGAATATCGCCGGCGTATTCTTGAGCGGCAGCGAAAGCATTTCGGAATGGAAGCCGCTGATCCCGGTTTTATTTTTATTTCCGAACTTTTGTGGAGGTCTCAAATTAAATCCAAAGCGAAAGATTTTTCGTTTACCAATGAAGCTCAGGTGCGCTGGTTCCACCCGAAGACTTTCGTCTTTGCCTATGTTGCTGGCTTCTATCAACTGCTGAGAATAATCCAATTTAAACAGGCCGCCCGGCGCGTTGCTGCCTATGCGCGCAGTCTTGCCGTATATTTCAATATCGCAGATCTTACGCCTGCGTTTCTGGGTGAAAAATTTTCTTCGCGGGCCTGGACTGAAAATAATCCCGTGTTTAAAACACCTCAAAGTGAAAAGCTTAAACGCGAAATTTTCGATTACCTGCGTGGTCTGAATATTTCAGAAATCGAACCTTTGATTAGGGAAGGGGAAAAGTCGATTCAGTTCAAGTTTGAAGTCTATCGCGATAGGACCTGGTTTCCGTTCCCAACCGGGCATCTAAAAAAACCGTTCGAACATTGGGACAACGCAGACTCAGCGCTTGATCTCAACAGCCGTACTTTGCTGCTCAATGCCAAATGGCCGGTTTATTTAAAAGCCATTATTTTTCTGCACCTGACGCCCTTTTTATTTCAGCATCAGGTGATTCCCGGCCAGAATAAAAATTATCATCTCGCGGGCGAGCCCTTTCTGGCCGTCCGGAAAAAAATCTTGAAAACAATCCAGAGAAAACTGCTTGCGGAGGATTGGAAGAACTTTGGTTCTTTGGCGAATGAATTTACGGTGCCTCCGGCAGCGCATTTTTTCTTCATCTATCCGGCTCTCTTTAATACTGTGGTCTACTCAAACCCGGAAACCCCGGGCATTCTTTATCAAAAGACCCCCAATATCCTTATCCGCGGTTTTGTCAAGGCACGGGAGAATTTTACGATCGGAACTTACGTTCTTCTGGAGAGAGTTTTTAAGCGCCGCTGGATGGTGCCGACAGCCCAACCGGTTTATCCCGTGGTTGTGCCCGAGGCACCCTTGAGCCGAATGGGCAGATGGGTGGGGTTTTTAAAACCACTTTTGCCTGCGGTGAAATATTTTTCGGGGGCCATGGCCTATGCTACGGTGGTTCTGGCTGTTTTTGGAGGTTTCTTTCTTAGTTTGGATTTGGGTTTTCTTGAGCCTTTTTGGCATGCGGTCGTTGAGAAATTGTCGCATATTCCCGGGATTGGTCCGGCTCTGGCAGCCTTGTGTAACAGCCTTACAGAACTTTACTACGACCTCAAATACTACGCCGGCATTTTTCTAAGCTGGTTCGGCATTGATTGGGCGGCCATTCGTACTTTGCTTCAGGCTTTTTGGCACTGGCTCTATCCGCTGCGCGAGTGGCTGCGCATGGAGTTTATTCCTTTTGTCTATCACTGGATCATTCCGGTATTACTGTTCGGGCTGGGGATGCTGGATGGGTATCTGGTTTACAAATTTAACCTGCGCCAAAAAATAATACGTCTGGCGGATGCGATTTTCAGCTTTTTTATCGGGATGATCGGGACGGCCCCTTTTGTTTTTCAAATAGCACTTCAGGAATTTCTTATTTTGAACGGAGAAGTTCCGGCCGCTGACGGCGCGGTTGCATTACGAAATCGGCTGATCGCCTGGATCGAAAGCCAGCGTGCAGTCATATTTTTCAGAAAACAGGTATTGCCCAAAATAGCCACGCTCGTCTACGTGGCCTTAAGTCTAGCCATGCTCATCTTCTATGTCGTGCCGCTCATTTTTATCGCCTATCCACCGCTGGATTTTCAAATGGTCTTTCATCTGGTTCAAAGCATGGGCATTCCCATAACGCCCGTGGTTTACATTTATGGCGCAGCGGCGATGATTGGCATTCCCTATTCGTTCTTTTATATCTTTTATGCCCGCTTATCGCGGCTATCTTTTTTAAAAACCCGCGAGAGCATCCGGAAAAAACTTTTTTACGTTATGGCATCCGGATTGGCTCTGCTGACAGTGGTGTCGCCCGTCAGTTTTTCCTGGTTTTTCAGAGTCAACCCTTTGTCTCAGGAATGGGTCTCTGAGCACAAAGAAGCCTTGATTGATCGTCCGCGCTGGGGGCTGCGAGAAATCATCCGGGCATTAGGCGATTTTGTGCAAACCGACGAAGAACGATTGATGAATTTTGCCGCCCAATCCGTGGAGGCGAATTTTAAAGAAGCTTTGGATTCTGGGGATCCTCTTGCGGAACGCGCCCGGCGTGAGTTGAAATCAGCGCTTGAACGCAGCGGGTCAGCCGATCGGACCGCGGCGATTCATGGGCTTCTCAGCCGTACTTTCCCGGATGATTTTAAAGGGTTTGAAGCCGTCGTGCATCCGCACTTGGGTTATCCGGTTGCGCCGGATCAAGTTAAGACGCGCGGGGTTGAAATTCTTCAAAAATTAAAAGCCAGACAGCGCTCGATTTATGGCAATAGTCACTTTTTTTCGGAACTATTCGCAAATTCTGAAAACCCGGCCGCAGATCTCCAGAATTATTTTGGCCAAGAGGGGGCCGAAGCCGTCACAAATCATCTTTTGGATATTATCGAGGGCCGGGTTTTCTATGCGAGCTATCCGGAGACTTACAGTTCACAAAGAGAGGCCCTCAGGGCTGTGCGGCGGTTGTTTTTTTACGGATTCGGAAAAAATCAGGATCTCTTTTTTCCCGTCACGGACGCCGATGCTGAAAATTTTAATGAATACGCCCTGCATCCCAATGGCAAGAAAGAGCCGGCCGGCGTTTTAATGCATAGCGCCTCCGGAGCATTTTTTCTGCGCGCCGCGCAGTGGGATGAAGCCGGGCGCCGTTTAATGCACGGATTGACCCGGCGATTTTTGACGCTCAAAAATCAGGACCGGGATATGGCCGTGCGCCTGCAAACCAATCAGAAAATATTGAATGTCGAACTCCAGGTATTGAAATTTTTCGGGGATGAAGAAGCCTGGCAGCGCAATAAAGAAGCGGCCAAAGAATTCTGGAAAAATATTCTGGATTATCCCGAACTTTTGACGCCCATGACAAAAGAGATGGCAGGTTATTTTTTCACAGGTACGGCTGTTGAAGACTTTCATGTCTCGCAGCGTATCCTGCGGCTTAATCTCCAAACTTTCTTATCTTCCGTCATCCAGCGTTCTGAAGATCTACAAGCCGCAGAAAAGCTTATTGGATTTTACCTGAAGAGTCTTGATGGGGCTGAAGATGGGCTGGCGGAGAGCCGCGATCTAACACTCTTCCAATTATCCTATATGGCCTTGCAAGATCCTCAAGCCTTTCTTAAGCAAAGCTCCGGTTTTTTAAATTCCAAAAGCATTTTGCGGGACCATTTTGTTTCCCATTATTTAGAAAGACCGGATTATGACATCCAGGCCACGCGCGAAAAGAAAAAATTTGCCGCTTTGTTGGGACAGGCCCTTCAGACTCATTATGAAAGCGCTAACCCGGAGCAGCGCCGGACGGCCAGCGAAAGCTGGCTGAAAATTCTATTATCGCAGGATGAAGTAAGCCGGCAGCATCGCGAGCTTATCGGCTCGCTGCTTGAGGATTATGAAGCGCGGCTGAAAATGAAAGGCGCTGATCTTCAAAAGGACTCGCTTCGGCTGCGTGCCTTAAAGGTGATCGAGAAACCGGCTCGTTCGGAAATGCGAACTGCTGCTGACGCATCGGCGCTGTCTTCTTTCTTGAATCAGCAGGAAAAACTTTGGCGGCGGGACGCTCCTGCGCCCTTAGAGGCCTGGCAAATTAACGCCATGAAAGATTTTTGGCAGAAGCGTTACACAGGACAAATGAACCGGAAAAAAAGTTTGCAGCGTGCCGCAGTCGTGCTTGGCATCGCTTTGACCGCGGCTGTGATCGCTTTTATTTTGGGTTTTCCTTTTGCCGCGGGAGTCGTTGTGATGCTGCCGCTTATAGTTTTTAGTCCTGCGATGATGGAAATGGTCAATGAGGGGGCCGTCAAACTGGGGGAGCGGCTTCTGCATCGTTTCGGAGACCCAAACTGGCACGTTAAGTATTACTACAAAGACGGCCTGCTTTTCATGCCGGAAACAGGGTTTATTTCGAATGCCAAAGTGTTGTCGCTGGTTCTGTCCGTGCCTTTTTGGATCCATTTATTTTTTGCATTGTCCTATTGGATTATTTTGGCGAGGCTCTTCAATTTGCCTCCTGGGATTTTTGTGCAGTTTCCGGTTTTAGTCAGTCTGAGCATGGGACTTGTGACATTGTGGGGCGGACATCATGCGGCCTTGATGACCGACAAAAGCCACGAGAGTTTCTCGACCTATGATTTTTCATCCATGAGATCGCGGCTTGCGTTTGTTGAAGAGGTGCGCCGCAAGGCAGAAGAATCAGAGATTTTTGAACAGGTTCTTGGCGTTGGCGGCCTTTTCCCGGCCTTTGAAAATACCGCGACGAACATTGTACCCGTGGATGCCGTCGAAATAAAAGACACACACTCTTTTTACCTTTGGGTTCGGGAGAGGAACGGTCAGGCCGCGGTCTTTCGCATTCAAGATCGCAAAAAAATGACGTTAGAGTCCAAACCCCAATTTCTCTACGAAGCCAGAGGCTTTGACAATCTCCAGACTCCTATGCCTTTTCTCATTCCGGGTGAGAAAGACCCTGATGTGACCCAAACGCTGGCAGATGTGGGTTACCGTGTGGATGCCTACCGCATGCAAATGCCTGAAAACTTGCTGGCACTCTTGCGTTCTGAGGTTCGTGAACAGAAAGAGGCAACAAACATCCTTCCTACTCGCTCAGGCGGCTTTGCGGCCGGACTCACGCAGGAGGCGCTGCGTGATCCACATCCGGATCATCGTCAGGTAGCCGATGCCATGACGGGCCGCGACTTTTTTGAGCGCTTCGATCTGTCTTTCGGAGAGCCGCATCGAGACCAGCTTTTTGGGGCATTGCGAAAAATCCAGATGCGCGGGTTTAAGCTCATCCAAAAACTCAGTCGAGGCATGAGTGTCCCAGAACTCCGCAGCTTCTTTGTGAGATTTGAAGTCTGGAATTTTGGATTTTTTAGTCTTTTTCATAGGTTGCCGTTGCTCCTGATAGAGTTTTTTTTCAGTCCAGTTCATATCGCGGGCCGTGATAATGCGAACAAGCCCTTTTCCACAATTGAAAATCACAACAAGCAGGTAACGTCCGGCAAGACTGCGGCCATGGACCATATAATATCCCTGCCGCCCCCTCAGAATCAGGGGACGGTCCTTGCAAGCTTCCTCAGCTTCATCAGGACTTACCTGATGACGGCTAATGTGCTCGATGTTTTTTTCATCCCATTCAAAATCATAAATTTGCAAGATTCACTATCTCCTCAAGGCTACATGTATATACAAAAGATGTCAACTTTTTCCCCGGTCTCAATGGCCGTTAAGGTGGGTGGGGATGTAAGAATAGCTAAAAAATTAGAATTAATCAATAATAAATTTACTATAAATCAAAAGCTAAGGATTGCTGCAAAATCGGAAGTGCGTACGGCCGGAGACTCACAGGAAAAAGAACCCGTTGCTACTACGCTTGGGCATTTGCAG
This sequence comes from Candidatus Omnitrophota bacterium, assembly GCA_023247055.1. Classification (GTDB taxonomy): domain Bacteria; phylum Omnitrophota; class Omnitrophia; order Omnitrophales; family Aquincolibacteriaceae; genus JAHFHB01. The sequence goes on along the minus strand of JAHFHF010000072.1, from coordinate 10,738 downwards.
ATACTTCGAACCGTGGCGGATTCGGTGATTTTGGAAGGCAGGACACTGCAAAAACAGGGCAAGCGCGTTTTTGATTTCTTTCTCATTAAGCGCTTTTTTATTGGGTTGAGCGCCCGTGTTCAACCTGCAGATGTGCCGCCTCTTTTACAGACCTTGAAAAAAATTTATGGGGATATCGAGCAGACGGAAGAGAGTTTCTTAAGCGATCCGGCAGTCCGGCTGCTTGTCAGCGCAGCGCTGTCTTTGCACGCCGCCGGTGATGCTGCCACGGATCTTGAAACCACGGTTGCAGCTCTTGAAAGCCGCCAATTGACTCGGCGGATGACGCTCAAAGCGCTGGGCATTTTTGTTTCCGCGCTCTCCTCAGGGCCTGCCGGGCTTGGAGAGTTTGCTCCGGCGATAACTCAAGAATCCATGGTGCAATTTTTTATTCGTACGCATGGGCTAGCGATTGCACGAGACTTTACTTCCGGTTTTCTTTATACGACGGCAGCGACAGCTTCTATGTGGAGGATCACTCAGGCGTTGCCTAAAAATTGGGCCAGTGTAAACGGGCCTACAGGACAGAAAATTACAGAGCAAATCAAGCATATTCTTCCGCAGATTGGCGTTAGTCTGCAGCACGTTTGGGAGCATCTGCAGCGGATCGGCGTGCCTGAAGAATATAGGCCATTGATTTGGGGTGCCGTGGCAGATCTAAGTGAAGAGACAGCTAAAGATAGTGGCCTCGATATCCTGCATACGGAAAAGATTGCAGCGGCTCTGAAGCCGGTGGCAGAAGAGGTGGCGAAACTACAAGAAACGATCATCCAGCTCGTTAGGCACTCTCAAACTTTTCCGGATTTACTAAGGCAAATTCAAGCGGCAAGAATCAATGATAACGATGGTCTGAATGATCTTCTCAAAATTTTAAACGCTCAACTGAGAAAACTTCAGGAACAATGGGTCACCATTCTGGCTCTCGAAGATAAAGTCTTTAAACCCGAACCGCCCCGGATTACAGCGCAGCAGCGGCAGCTTTTAGACAATCGGCGGCAAGTCCAGCAGCAGTTGAAAGAAACGCTAGCGCTTATCGAAGATATTGAAAGCTTCAAAACCGAAATTTTTCAGCAAGACCAAACCATCCTGCCCCAGGAAGAACTGGTCCGCTCCGAAATGCGCATTGAGCCAGATAAAGAAAATGATGCCGTCAATGAAGCGGTCCGCTTTTTATCGCAAAGAAAGTGGGCTTTACCGGGGAATACATTGGCTTATCCAGCGGCCGGGTTTGATGCGCACACGGTGATGCAGTTTGTGCGGGCACGGCCTGAGATCGAGAAAGTGATTCTTATCGACCCTGATTACGACCATGCCGGGTATGCGGACTTCTACCGACAGGAACTGATCCGGCACTTCAGGGACAGCGGCGCTGAAATCTATCCTGACGAAATCAAGAAAATCACGGAAGGCTTTTTTGATCCGATGACCCAGCGGCTTAAATTCGGAATTTTCATCCATCCGCCCCGATGGAAATTTTGGCAAAATTCACGGTTTATCAAGGTCGTCCTGGTGGCCCGGAATTATCTGGATTGGGAAAAAGAAAAAGAGGACGCTCCTGAGGGTTTTGCGCTGACCGTGGTCAAAACGCCGGACAAAGGCCCTTCGTTGACACGGCGCGTGCCTGGCGGAGATGCTTTTTATGATAAGGTTTTCTCCGAAACAGCGCCGCATGGATTGGTTGTTTTGGGACAGTCCTTTTTGCCCGTAGAGCATTTACGCCGCAAATATAAACTCGAAGAAATAACCTTTTCGGAAGCAAGCGAACCGTCTTCATTCCGGTTTTTACGCAAGAATCTTTTTAACAGTCCGGCACAGTTCCGGGCCATGCTTAAAAAACTGGATTACTCGGAGTTGCCAGACAGCCGGTTCCTGCCTTATCTGGAATTTGTGACCAACGGGTTAAAAGCTCGCCGGGGATGGTTCTTTGCTCACTTCTCCACCTATTACTGGATCATGCATCTGGCGGCAACGGCCGTCCTGGTTTTTGTAGATATTCTGCATGCATTGTTTCAACTCATAATCGCAAGTCTTGCGCCATTCACGGTTAAAAAAGTAAGGCAAACTTTAGCGCAGAACTGGGAAGACAGCGCTTTTCAGTCGGCCGTGCAAGATGTCCGCTACAATGATCCTCCTCAACGTAAAGCGCGTATTATGCGCTGGCTTTTCGCGCATCTTACCGAGAGCGATGAGGCCATGCGCCATTGGATTATGCGCGCGCTGCTTGCGGCGGGCACGTATACCCCGGCTATTTTGGAAGGGTTGAGGCTTTACAGGCCTGATTTAGAAGGGCTGATCGCTGACCGCTATCTTAACCTGCTGGACCAAGCTGAAGAAAAAGGCCCTGCCAGTATTCGCGAATGGCTCTATCAGGACAAGGCCCGTGAGCACGAACTTTTGGCAAATACAACTCGCTCTGCCCGCTCCGAAATGCGCGCCGATGCCGACGCCATGCCGGAAGCGGATCGGGAATATTTCATCGAACAGGCCGCCAAGCATCGGGGAATCATGGACCTTGTCATTGTCTTAAGGATGGTCGACCAGAAAAAAAACAGGCAGTTGATCATCAGTCTCCTTTTTTCAGCGCCTGCGGCATTTTTCTTTATGCTCTTTGTTAATGGGAACGGACAGCCTCAATGGGCCGTGGCCGCCGGCATTGTGATGCTGTGTTATTTTGGTGCCGAGGGTGTCCGGATTACCCGGCTGCTGGTTGATTTTATGCTGTGGGTTGTCCGGCAACTGGCGGCGATATTCTGGCCTGCGGGCGGGCCGGCCGATCGCGCCTCCCGGCGCATGTATACCGAGCTGCGCCTGCCGCCCTATAACACGGCCATGCCCAGCCATGAATTTGCAATTCCCTTGCGGCTGCAGCAATGGCTTTTGCGCCTGCCGCGAATGGTCTATTGGGGCGGTATGTTTTTAACCTGGGGTATGTTCCTCATCTCGCTTCGAGCCCCATTACCGCAGAATCCCGCCAATCTTTTTTTGAATCCGCAGTGGATTTCGAATCTGGCCTTTTTGATTGTTTTTACGGAAACCTGGTGGCTGGAATACCAAGGGACGCACAGCCGGTATGTTTTTGATAATGTCATTGCCAAACTGCGTAGTGTCCGAAGAGCCCTGCAGATTATAAAATTTTTGCGGCAGAAGGGCGAATTGGGCGAAATTTTAGGCGCGGGCGGTCTTTTTCCGGTTTACGGCCCCGCCGGTTCTCAAGTGGTTCTTGCAAAAGAAGAATTTTACCGGCCCTATCCCAATTCATTTTTTCTATTAACGCATCAGCCGCAGCGGCTGGAGGTCTACCGGATTGAAGGCCCGGCAGCTTTTCCCCGCCTTATGATGGGTGAGCGCGCGCCCAAGAAAACATTTCTTTATGAAGTCTATGATGAAAGACTCAGCCCGGTTCCGATCCCGATTTTGGTCGACGGAGAAAAAATAGAAGCTTATTCGTTTGTTTGGAAAGGCATGCCTTATGACATTTACCGGCTGAACATGCCTGAGCCGGTTATGCGCCGCCTCCGCTCCGAAGTGCGGATTTATACGGATGCGCACGATGGAGAAGCGCAAATACGCGATGAAGACGCCCAGGAGCTAGACTTAGCGTCAGTGGACCGGCGGGAATTTTTGCAGGTAACAACGGCCGCTTTAGCAGCGCTTTCCGGCGTGCCTGGAACAGCGCTAGCGGCTGAGCCGGTTTCCGGTTCTGACGTCAAGAGCGCCATCGGTAAGATCCGTGATCAGATGTCATTTAAAATCAGTTTTCGAGGAACGATCATTTTTATGCGTGAGGGAGACCCGTCCGAGGAGAGCATGATCCAAACTTACCGTCAAAGCACGGATATCCAGGACAGGCTCAAAGTCATGAAGGTGACGCTCGAACGCGGCCGTCTGCTTTCCCATTGGATGCAGGCGGAATTTGAGCGGCGTTATGGGCCTGATTTTGTCATGGCTGAGGCGCTTGCGGCTTACCAAAAAGCGGAACGTCAGATTGCCGATGAAGCGCCGGAATGGAAGGGTTTTTTAAAGGACCAAATGCAGCGGATGGTTTCTGATCCTGAAATGAACCGAAGTTTTTTTCTGAGCAACGCGGTCCAGCGCGCGGTCAAAACAAAATTTAATCAGGCCATCCAAAGCATTGAAAGCGCGGCTATCCAGTTTCACCGTATGACGCGCGATATGCCGGACGCTGAACGCGAAATTCTTGAACGGCAATTTGATCCGCACCGAGATAAGAGTGGGGCTAAAGATGAGAAACAAGACGCCGAGTGGGAAAATCTAAACCAAAAAATGCGGCGGCAGCTTGATGAAAAATGGGCCAAGGCAAAAACCGGGCTTGAGATTTCCGAAGGGGAGTTGAGATTAAATCTGGCCGCCTTTGACGGCATTGTTCCGGATGTTATCGACTTTCATCTGCAGCAGCAGCGCATCGACGAATTTAAAACGGAAATCGAACAAATCGACTTGCTTAAAACTTCTCTCATTCAATCCGCACCCCAAATATCCCGCACGGTTCAAGACCGGCGCGCTCTGCGTAGCATCATTACCGGAGGTCAAAATGACTCCGGCTCTGCTGTAGAGGCCAGGCATGCCCCAACGGCTGATGCGTTGGGACTATCCAGCGACGGCAAAGGACAGCCGTCGTCTGGCGTTGCCTGGCCTCTACAGCATGCTGCTACCACCGTCGGTGGTGATCGGCCACCAACCGCTATCCAAGTAAGCGCTGAACAACCGGTGTATTCTCGTATTTCTTTATTCCGGGCGCTTAAACATTCCATTTTATGGGGCTGGAACAAAGAAACCGTGTTTGAAGTACCACTGACCGTGAGTGATCACTGGGTGCTTGCAGGTCTAGTTGCGGTTTTGGGGATTTATTCATTGGGCATGGAGATGATGGAGAGGCTCGAGAGAGATTTTTGGGGCTGGGTCAGGCTCATCACTTTACTGCCGGTGACTTTTGGCCTTCTTGGAGATCATTGGCTTGAAGGACTAAAAGCCCGGATTGTTTTTAAAAGTGCCTTGCGCTACTCAAAGGACCCTGCGCCAGTTTGGGATACAGGGGCCGTTCGCTTTGCCGGCAAGTTTGAAAAAGAAACGGGGTGGACAATCGTTTGGGTCAAGGATCCCCATCTATTGGCGCAGCTGGACCGTGAAAATAAAAAAATAAAAATGAGCGTGGGCTGGATTTACAAGATCTGGAACTCGAAGACCGCCTTATCCCGAATGCGCTATTTTCGGCAGGTCACGCGGCGCATTCGTGAAGCGATTGAATACCAGCAGAAGAATGAACCTGTGCGCTCGGAAGTGCGAAAAAAAGTTGGAAGTTCGAAGTTAGAAGTTGGAAGAAGTGAAAGACAGGAAGAAAGAGAAAAGAAAAAAGGGAAAAGGAGAGACGATTCTTTTTCTTCCTCCTCCTTTCGCAATGCTGATCTTCCAACTTCTAACTTCGAACTTCCAACGGATTCATCCGTGCGTCTCGATACTTTGCGTGGAAAATACGCCGTTTATACGGAGTTCAAGGTATTTCTGGCGTTATCGGCTGGTGAACGGGAGGAATTCTACAAGATGATGGGTGCCTATGCCGAAAAAGGACAAGTAAAATTCTATTTTGGCATAGGCGCGTTTTCCGGCGGAATTACTGATGAAAAAGTCCTTGCAGTTCTGCGCGCTTTCAGCCGCCGTTATCGCACGGTTGAACTGACCGGCGAACGTATTCCATCCGCATCACGCTTTTTCGGCCGCCGCGTGATTACGGTTCGCAAGCAGGGGATCGAGGCTCCGGACATTGCGGCGTTAGAGGCGGCTCTGCGGGGACGCAATAAACTCCTGCGTGTACGCTATAGACGGAGTGAAAACCGGAAAGCCGGATTGCTTTCAGCGGCTCTGCTTTTATTCGAAAGCCGGGAACCGGAAGCCTGGCAGCTTGCGGCTGGCGGATTTATGACGGAAATACCGGGCTTTTTTAAAAGCGTGATTGGTGATTTTCTTTCGGGGTATGTTGCGATAGGAACGTCCGCCTGATTTTTTCCCCACCTTACGCCTGAAATCTTTATTCAATAATAAAATCTCTTCTATTTCTCCCCTCGCGCTTTTCGGGGGGAGATTAAGAGGGGGGAAATTACGCGCGCAGGTTTTTTATACAATGAAAACGTGCGAGGGGCCGTTCTTGATCCACTGTTCCCACATCTGCCAAAGTTCGCGGGCTGAGAGATCGTAAACGTCTTTTTCCGAGCGCCAATCAAAGAGAGTTTTTTCTTTCGAGCCGCTGACCCATTTGGAGGCCGTGCCGTGCTGCGGCTGGCCGTGTTCGTCATAGACCAGCACCGCATGATATTCCATTTCGCGTGGAGTGCCTGCCGGTGTATCCGCATATTTGGTCCACGTCATAGCTTTGATTTGTTTTGCTTCCGTGGGGGCATAATCGTAGTGTAAAACTTCGCGGGTCCGCGCACTTTCGCGTTCCGCGGCATTGCCGGGTTCCAGCCCCAGGTCGTAAGTAATGTCGTAAGTCTCAGAAGCCGGTTTGCCATTTTCCAGCGACACCGTATGCAGGATGGTGCGCTGGCCCTGCCATGTGCCGTCGCGGTTGGTCTCGGTCAAAATCGTGCGCGTGACTTTCTCATGCTCATTTTCAGTAGTGGTGCTGGTGAGCGACGATTTAAAACCCGAAGAATAAGCCCATTCGCATTGGGTATCGGTGCCCTTCGTGCATTTTTCATAGATCAAAATACTGACGGGAATTTCAACGCCCTGAAAACGTTTGGCCGGGTCAACCGGTGAAGCAATCCGGTCCATATCAATGCCAGTCAGAAAATGAATGACGGTTTTGGCCTGGATGTCCGGCCTTGTGTCTGACGGCGTCAGCGGATTGGGCACCAGAAAATTGAGCGATTCGTTTTGCGGCAGCGCTTCTGCAGCCGTCTCAGGCTGCGGGTGAAGTTCAGCGGTCTCGCCCGGACTAACTCCTACAGCCTGAGGCGCAAAAAGTCCGGTGGCCGGCTGGTCGGCGGTACCAACGGCCGGCATCACAAGACTTAAAACCGTGAAAAAAATGACTGAAATGTGTGTTTTAGTGAGCATGCTTTCGGCCCTCTAAAAAAAGAGTAACACATAACTTTTAAATTTAAATAGATTCAAAACAAATATTTAAAGATGTTTTAATGCCAATAAATATTTATTTATGTAAATAACTAGTAATAACTATCAAAAATAGACCAAAAAAGAGGTTTTGGACTTGTTTTTTATGAAAAGAGGCGTGTATACTTACAACACGCATGAAATTTCTTTTAGTGGAAGATAATCCTGTTGAAGTGAAGCTGGTCGAGGCCGCTTTCCGCCGCCATCCGGCGTCCGAATCCATCACGCTTGAAACAACGGGTGATCTGCAGACCGGCCTTGAACTCATCCAGAGTTCCGGGCCCTTTGATCTCATCCTGCTTGATTTGACGCTGCCCGATAGTTCCGGCATTGAAACTTTCAGACATGTTTATAAGGCGGCGCCTGAGACCGCAGTGATTGTGGCCACCGGCACGGACGATGAAAAACTGGCGCTGGAAGCGATGCATTTGGGCGCCCAGGATTATTTGGTGAAAGGCCGTTTTGACCTCCCGACGCTTTTGCGCGTCTGCCGCTATGCGGTGGAGCGCAAGAAAAATGAACTGGAAATCAAAGCCGCAAATGCCGCGATGGCCCGCCACGAGCGCGTGTTGACGGAAACTCTGGAGTCCCTCAAGAAATCCAACGAAGAACTGAAAGCCACGCGCCTGCAATTGATTCAAGCCGCCAAACTGGAAGTAGTCGGACGGCTTGCAGCCGGCGTGGCCCACGAAGTCAAAAATCCGCTGGCCATGCTGCGTATGGGCGTCGATTATTTTTTAAAAGAAAATCGTTTTATCAACAAAACTGACACATTCATGCTGGATTCGATGGATGAAGCCATCCGGCGGGCCGATTCCGTGATCAAGGAAATGCTGGATTTTTCAAGCCTTCAGAAATTGGAAATGCAGGCAGGCGATTTGAATGAGCTGGTTAAACGCTCCCTGCTGCTTATGAAACATGAACTGGACCGCAGGCATATCGATATCCAGTTGGATTTTGATGCGAATCTGCCGGCGGTTTATATGGATAAAAACCGGCTGGAGCAGGTTTTGATTAATCTCCTGACCAATGCCGTGCATGCTATGCGTGAAAACCCCAAACTCATTTTGCGGACCATTGCGTGTCCCGTTGAGCAGACCGGTTTCCGGGTGGGGCACCGTAAGGGCGATTACTTTCAGGTCGGAGAAACCGTAGCGTTGCTCGAAGTGCATGACAATGGCGCAGGCATTGATCCGGAACACTGCGAAAAAATTTACGATCCCTTTTTCACAACCAAACTCAATCAAGGCGGCACGGGACTGGGACTTTCGATTGTGAAAAGTATTATGGAAATGCACCGCGGTTTTATCCGTATTGCCAACCGCCCCGAAGGCGGCGGCGTGACCGCGGCTTTAATCCTCAAGCTGAACGAACAGGTGCCGCATGTCTAAGCGTACGCGCGTTCTCGTGGTTGATGACGAGGAACGTTTCGGCCGCATGGTCAAAGTCAATCTTGAAATGACGGGGCGCTATGAAGTTAAGATCGAAACTCAGGGCAAATGCTGCGTGGCAACGGCGCGAGTTTTCACGCCGGATCTTATTTTGCTGGATATCGTGATGCCCGATATGGCGGGCAGCGAAGTAGTTCAGGCGCTGCACAAGGATCCGGAGTTGAAACTTAAACCGCTGATTTTTTTAACGGCGCTTTCGCAGGAAGAGGCGTCGTTTCATCTCGAAAAAACGCCCGATGCGTTTGTTCTGACTAAACCGATTGCAAGCCAGGACCTTGCCGCCTGGATTGACCGAAAAACGAAGGGGGATTGATTCCGATGAAGAAAAAAATTCTGATTGTTGATGATGAAGCCAATTATGGTTTGATGCTTAAAATTAACCTGGAGCAGACGGGCAGTTATGAAGTCGATGCCGTGACGTCGGCGACGGACGGTTACCAAAAAATTCAAAATAACCGTTATGACCTGATCTTTCTGGATGTGCTGATGCCCAAAGTCGAGGGGCATGTGGCCTTAGGCGAGATCCGCAAAATGTGTAAAACGCCGGTGGTGATCATGTCCGCCTATATTCCGCCGCAGAAGCTGGATGCAATTCTAAAATCCGGCGCGCAGGGCTGCGTCGAAAAACCCGTTCCGCTGGACCGCCTTGTCAAAGTTGTTGAGGAAGCCACCGCGGCCTAGAGGTTAGTTTTATGCGCTGTCGTCATTGCGAAGCAGCGCTCCCCGGAGGCTGAAGCAATCCCAATGAGGTTGCTTCGACTTCAGTTGAATCTTGTCTCGCATTGCGAGCCCGCCGTTTTTTGGCGGGCGCGGCAATCTCGTTTTCGATCTGAGGCTGCCGCTTATTCTCCCTTTTCTTTTTCCCGCTGGTTCATTATGCTAATGGCATGCTTCAAAAAGAAATCAAAAAATTCCGCACGGAGTATGGCATTACACTCGCCGAACTGGCCGGCTGGACTGGCCTGCCTTCCCGGCTGATTGAACAGATTGAAGAAGGCACTGCGCCGGCGTTAGAGACCGACCTTGAAAGAATCACTTCGGTCCTTATA
>JAHFHF010000072.1:0-1058 GCA_023247055.1 Candidatus Omnitrophota bacterium | reverse complement strand
CTGATCCGTGAACGCGACAAATCTTTCCGTCCATGACCCAGCCCGTTCCAAAAACTCCGCGTTTTTTAATCACAGGCTTAAATGGCGTCACCGGCTGGAATCTTTTTCAATCCATCTCCCAGCACTTTGACTGCCGCGGGACCTACCGCAAGCCGCATCCTATATTGACGCAGGCTGCCTGTTTGCGTCTGGACTTTGAAGATGCCTCCGCCATCGAAGCCTGCCTAAAAGCTTGGCAGCCCACGCATGTGATTCACGCCTGGGCTATGTGTGACCTGGATTTGTGCGAAGTTTTCCCTGCCATGGCCCATAAAGTGAATGTGCAGGGAACCTGCCGTCTTATGGAAGCCCTCGCAGGCTTGCCTTCGCTTGAAAAGTTTGTTTTTATTTCAACCGACCATGTTTTTGACGGTGAACGCGGCGGTTACACAGAAAATGACGTGCCCGAGCCCAAGCATGTGTTCGGTGCGACGCGCCGGGAAGCAGAACTCTGCGTCCTGGCATCCGGCCTGCCAGCATTGGTGGTCCGGCCGGGCCTGGTCATCGGCCGCAGTTTTCAGGGCAACAAAGGCCCGCGTGATTTTCTTTTAGGGCGTATCCGCAGCGGCAAAAATACGCATTATTTCACTGACGAGTGGCGTTCACCCATCCAGGCGGACGAACTGGCCCGGCGCGTGATGGACCTGGCGCTTTCCAGACATCGGGGAATTTTTCATGCCGCCGGTCATTCGGCGATCAACCGCTATGACCTCGCGCGTGCGCTTGCGCGCGAAGAAGGCCTGCCAACGGCCCAAATTCTCCCGCGCTTGCGTAGTGAAGACCGCTGGGCGCACATCCGGCCGAGAGATCTGACATTAATGACAACCGCGTTCGCATAGGGGACTGTTGCGTAATACGTATCTTCACCGGGGCAATTCATGAATTGCCACTACAAAATGCGATTGTGGTTCGAAAACTCCCGGGTAGGTGCGGTTCCGAACCCGCCCCGGCCGACACGGCTAAAAAAAGAGTTGTAAAGAAAGCCGCCTCAGGCCGATAATAAAAACACACAAAACCGG
>JAHFHF010000122.1 GCA_023247055.1 Candidatus Omnitrophota bacterium | reverse complement strand
ATTACGCGGCTTTAAAACTGCCGGACACGTATTTGTGCAGAACGCTCGAAACCAGCGTTTGGCAGGGAACTCCTTCTTCAGCCGCTTTGACTTTAAGCCGGTCCATATCCGCTTTTGAAATCCGGATATTCATGCGTTTATCTTTTCTCAGTGTCGACTTCGCAATTTGCGCATAATGCGCAAGTTCCGTTTTGCGGGGTTTTACAGCCGCCCACTCCCCCTTTTCGATCGCATCTAGAATTTCCCGTTCTTCCTTATCAAGCTTATACTTCATTTTTTTTACGAAACAGCGCATCAATTTCGCTCCCCGTAAAATAATCCTCTCGTTTTCCTTCCTTAAAGCGTTTAATGAAACCCATATCTTGCAAATCTTCTACTTTCTCAATCAAAAGTTCCTTAACACAGGCTGAGAAATCTCTGCCGTAATGGGCTAAGATCCTGCGCAAAAGGGCTTCTTCTTTTTTATTGAAATATATTTTGTAATACACACGAACACCTATGCGAGAACAACATCCAATGGTTTTTTACGCAGCTGGCTGACTTTCAAGATGGAAAAGCCAAGAACTCTCCCGCGAGAATTCACTTTTTCCATGGTCTGATCATTTTTGGTCTCTTTAAAATAGCCCTCGCCTTTCTCAAAAATAACTTCCAAATAATCCCCTTCCCGATCATACCAAAGTTTAACTATTTTTCTGGCCATTTCAGTTCCAAAATATGTTTTCTTTGAACATGCTTGCTATGCGGCCGTTTTCAAACCTTGCAATGTGCGTGCACGAAATCCGATAAGGGTCAGGCCAATAACCTCTTTCTTTTTTTCATCGTAACGGACAATCACACCCTCGCCAATGTCAACGCCAACCGCCGGTCGTGGTTTACCGACAGAAATATAAAGCACATCAGCTTCTTCATCATACTCCCAACGCAACGAGGGTTTGCCTTCAAGAATTTTTAACGCGTCCATATCACTTGCCTTCTTCTGCATCTTTTCTCTGTTCGATAAACCGTTTTTAAAATTGACCTTGTGTGATAAATGATACCTTAATAAAAGGGGGTAGGCAATCTTCCACTGCCTACCCCCCCCCCAAGGGCCTACGCATCTAATCTACGACGGGATGTGAGGCGCAGCTTATTGCGTTTATCCCCCACCTTGATCCTCCCCCGGAGAGCACGGGGGAGGAAATAGTAGAACTTCTTTTATTTCTCCCCCCGTGCTTTTCGGGGGGAGATTAAGGGGGAAAGCTGGAAACGGATTACGCAGCTTGACGCGCTGCTTGAACGGCGGCGGCATTCTGCTGAATGGCCTGAATAAGCCCTAGCAGGCCTTGGCGGTTGATGCTCAACTCACCCTTGACGACTTGCAGCACGCCTTCCGTCGCTTGTTCCACCAAACGAAAGGCCTGAATGTCGAAAAGTTTCTTAATCACTTCGGCCCGGAGCTGGGCCGCTTTGGGGCCTTGAAGATCTGCGGGACTGCGGACTTCCTGTGCCAGAATGGCTCCTGCGGCAAGCTGGATCATGGCTTCCGCCACTTCGAGCAAGGCACGGTCGGCATCCGAAAGATTCTTCACATTGGCATTAATCCCAATGCCTACCAACAGCGGATTTCTTTCAGAAAGCCGGGTTCCCGCATGAGCCGCGGGCAGAATGATTTGATTATCCAGTTGATGGGAACGGAATGACTTCAAGTTGGGCAGGAGCGTCAGCAAAATACTTTCGATTTTCTGACTCTGAATCTGCTGCTGGACTTTTCTACGCGTTGCCATTTCAGGCGCAGCGATAATCGCAGATTTTAAAGCCCCCTCTTTGGTCAAAATGCCGATGCCGCGAACCAAGGCATCAATACGGGCTCCCGTATCCTGAACGCCTACCACGGCCGCGACAGAAACCCCGCCATTCTGCCGGGCTTGACTCACGAGTACATCGACCATGAGGTTGGACAAAAGTTCAATCGTCGGCACATCAAGAGTGACTTCGGTACTAGTGACAACCGCAGCATTTAAGATTTCCGTTACAGCATCACGGACGGCCGCACGGATTTCATTTTCCATTTCATCCAGCGAAGCCCCGCGCTGTCTAGCCGCCTCAAGACGATTGGCAATATCCTGCTGCAAATTAGCCCGGACCTGTCCCTTGACAAAATAATTTGCTGTCATCCCCGCCGCCTCGGCAATCACTTGCCGCACTTCGCTTTTCGCCTGAGGAACGGGCGGAGCGGCATTAGGGTCGCCTGAGAGCGGCTCCAGCGCTTGAAACCCTTGTTTTTCTGTTTTCAATGACGCCTGCTGTGTTGTGGTTTGACTTGGAGCATATTTTCTGAGCGCGTCAAGAAGAGCAAGATAAAAATCCATACTTTTTACTTCGCTGGAATCATCATTTAAAAGTTCATATTTGTCCAACACACGGGTTACGCCGTCCGTGGCTTGTTCGTTTGATTTATAGGCTATCGCATCGTCTTGGCTACGACCAGGCTCTAACTCAAAAATCAATACATTCTCAATGGCCTTATATCCGACGGCCGTAATCAACTCTGCAAGGTCTGCAGCCACCTGATCCGCCGTTACCCTGACTTCGGAGCGACCGCGAAGCGTTTCGCGAATCGTATCTTGATAGCCTGTTCCCCGGTAGAGAATGCCATTCTTGGCGTTAAGTTTATCCCAAATCTCCTCATATTGGTTATAAGCGGCAGAGGTTTCCCCATATTGCTTTTTAATGTCAGCCGCAAGCCGCACAAGCTGTTTGCTTACAAGAGCGCGGCTATAACCGAACAAATCGTGTGCCAACTGAAGCCTTTTCCGGCTGACTTCAGCCGTTTCTCCTTGAACTTGTACACGAATCTCTCGTGAGCCATCGTCATGTTTGATAATGGCCAAACGCGAAGCCAGAGCATAGTAATGATAGGCCAGGGCAGATAAATCACTTAATTCATCAGACAAGGCGTTGGCTGCGCGATACCGCTGAGACAGATTTATGGATGTCTGATCAGGCGTATAGATATGCGGATAATGCGCTTGAACCATGGTTAAAATTTCATAGCCATAATTATGATCATTCCTTCCAGACACCATGAGTTCGGCGGCCACCATGGCTAACTGAAAATCCTCACGAATGCCATGATTCTTCGCTGTTCCCTGAGATAAATAATCCGGCTCCGTATAGATGTCGGTTTCAAATTTTGTACGTGTATCAGGCGGTGCGTCCTGTCGGACACCCGTCTGCCGAGTCGTGTCAGTCATTCTTTTTTCAACGTAAAATTTAATATTGGCATCGCGCGATCGGTTGTGAGTTGGCGCTTGACGATCATATAAATCAATTTCGTATCGTCCGGCTTCCATTCTCACATGATCAAACAAATGTTGAAAAATATAGCTGAGGTCCTCGCCTCCTCTGGGAAGATTATTAACATCAACCGCCTTAGTCCTCTGAAGAGAGGCCCCCTTGCTGCCGCGAAGCCAAAGCTCAACTGTAAAAGCCGCATCAAAAACTTCATCCGAAACATTCACTAGACCCGGCTTGGATCTCAGGAATTGTTTTAATCTATCGATATCAATAAACCCGTCCTTATGATATTTTTGCTGCCCGCCCTCAATAGGCGGCCGGTTACTCTCAATAGTCCTCAAGACAGCGAAAAAATGATTAGAAAACTCTACATAGGAGGGATTCGACTGTGGTTTCAATGCCCATTGTTTTGCAGCCTTTATGATCCGCTGTGCGCCTGGATCGGATAATAGAGAGCCCTTAGCGTCATCGTTAGGATCAATCCGGAAAACGCGAACCAAGCTTTTTGCCAGATAAGTCTCGATAGAATGCGCCCGCACTTCGGAGCGGGTTTTTAAATTTTCAATCTCTCTTTCCATTTGAGCGATATCCGCTTCTGGCAACGACTCATCTCCTCCCTGATAGTGAAGGAGCAGAGAATGCACGAAAGCCAAACTCTCTGCTTCGTTATCCCCTTGTTTGATAGCGCCAATCTGATCTTTAAACTTTTTTAGCCTGGCTAAATTGTCCCGGCGCTTCTTTTTAAGAGAAGCTGGGATGCTCAGGATGGTCTCATCATCGATAATATGCGCCAGACGATTTTTATGGAGAAAACCTCCTTTTTCGCGATTTGGGCTAAGGGGATCATC
>JAHFHF010000071.1 GCA_023247055.1 Candidatus Omnitrophota bacterium | reverse complement strand
AACAATCACATGCATGATCGTATTTGCCTCCGCGCAAATGCGAGAATGACATAACTCCATCAGAGTTATGCATGATTGTCTCCGCCACCGCGCGGAGGCGAGAGGGTGATCCAACTTACAACGACTTATGAAACCAGTTCTGGGAACAAAAGCCGTTCAACGGTTTCCGCTATCCTTCTCGAGCGCCTCGATCACCAGCCCGGGCGTCAGCACTTCGGGCAAAAACCGCGGGGCAGGATTTTTACCGTCATAGAGCACATAAAGAGGGACGCTTGCGCGGCCATAACCGGCCAAGGCTTCCGCAATCGCCGTATCTTTGGAAGTCCAGTCCGCCTTAAAAACGCTGATCCCTTTCTCCTGAAAAGCTTGCGCCACACGCGGCGTCTGAAAAACAAGCCGGTCATTGACCTGGCACGAGAGACACCAGCGCGCCGTAAAATCGATAAAAACAGGGCGGCCTTCCTGCACAAGCCGGCTGACCTCTTCGCGCGAGAAAGTTTTCCAAGCGATGCCGCCGGTTTCTTTCGCGGCGGCCGGCTGGGGCCGGGCAGTCTGATGCGCAAGCCAAAGCGTTGCCGCGGCGCCTGCCACAAGCGCCGCCAAAGCCATGCCGCTGAGGCGGTGCGCGCCAGCCTTTCCGCGATAACCGGCATGCTGAAAACGTCCGTATAAAATTGCGGCCGCGGCACAACTCAAAATGGCGCCAAAAATCCATTTCAGCGCAGCCGCATCCACTTGCACAGCGAGGACCCAGCCCAGCCAGACGGTCGTCAATCCCAGCGGCAGCGCCAGCACTTTTTTAAACGTATTCATCCAGGGTCCGGGCTTAGGAAGAAATCCCAAAGCCCTTGGAACGAAGGAAAGCAGCAAAAAAGGAAAAGCCATGCCCAGTCCCAGAAAAGTAAACACCGCAAACACCACCGGCACCGGCTGAGTCAGCGCATAACCGATGGCGGCTCCCATAAAAGGCGCCGCGCACGGTGTCGCTGCCGCCACGGCCAGGACACCGGCCGCAAAAGCCTGTCCGTTTTTTTCCGGCCGGGCCGTGCCGCCAAAACGCGTCAGCAGCAGCCCGACTTCGAAAAAACCGGCGAGATTCAGCGTCAGCAGCGCAAAAATTAAAAGCAGTGCCGTCACTATCACCGGCGACTGCAGCTGAAAGCCCCAGCCGAGTGAACTGCCGCCCCAGCGCAAAACGAGCATGGCTGCGGACAACAGCCAAAAAGACACCAGCACGCCGCCGGTCCAAATTAGTCCGTGAGTGCGGAGTTTTTCAGGCTCATGGCGCTGGCTGACAAAGCCCAAAATCTTCAGCGACAACACAGGCAGAACGCACGGCATCAGGTTTAAAATCAATCCTCCGAGAAATGCAAACGCCAGCACTACCCAAAAAGAAGTGGATTTTGCTCTCACTGAGGCCGCGAAGGGGATTTTCTTAGCGTCATCCCGTAGTGGCAATTCATGAATTGCCACTACAGACGCTTGTGGTTTAATGTCCTGAAGCAGATCCTTTTCCGTCAAACTCACTTCATACGCCTGCTTTTTTCCATCGATCGTCAAAACCAAAACACCCGCAAGTTCTTCGACCAAACCCGGTTTCAAGCGCGAGCGCGGAATTTCAAGGCTGTAAGCTGCGGGTGTCTGGGTCAGGGTTTGCGGTGCGGCGTGTTCAATCAGTTCGCTATCCCACGGAAAGAAATACGCGTCTTCCACCGCTTGCGGAGACGGAAAAAGACGGGGACTGATCTTTAAAATCAGCGCGCCCTCGGTTTGTTCAAAACTGAAAACCTCCGGCGGCAAAGGCTGCGGCAGACGCGCCAAAAACGGCAAAGCGCCCTGATCCCAGGCCGGGTTGGCAGCCGGTTGTTCCAGGACGGGAAGTTCCAAAGAAAACTCCGCGCGGCCCGGCAAGCAAGGCTCTGCGCACTCCAACCAATCCGCGCGGACCCGAATCAAAATATTTTCTCCGGTTTTTAAATAAGCCGGGGCCGTAATCTCCGTGAAGAGCCAGACTTCGTTTTCGTAGCCGTAGGTGGCCAGCGGAGGACGGCGGATAATTTCAGGAAACGGCCATTGAATCGATCCGGCGCTGAAGCTTTCGGGCAGAGTCCAGCGCAGAGACGTGCCTAACCCCGAGTCGCCGGGATTGATCCAGTACGTGTGCCACTGCGGGTCCATGCGCAGGCGCAGCGCCACGCGCAGCATGCCGCCCGGCTGAATTCCGTTAGTTTCGGACACAAGCGCCGCTTCCGTGTGTGCGCTGCGTACCGGTCCGGCCATTGTGTCTGCCAGAACCGTTTCAGGGCCGGCTTGAATCAGAAACAAGCCCAGCAGAAAAAGTCCGGCCTGTTTTAAAAGCCGGCGCATCAATTCGCGCGGAAAACCAATGATGTTGGAGTAAGAGCCGGACACGCGGCGTGCAATGCGCGGGCTGCCTTGAATGGCATAGCCTCCGGCTTTATCGTAAGGATGGGCGGCGCTGCGCACATAGGCTAAGCGTTCGGACGCGTTCATTTTTTTAATTTTTACAATGGAACGGGACGCAGAGCGCGTCAAGATGCCGGTCTGCAAATCCAAAAGCGCAAGGCCTGTGATCACTTCATTTTTCCGGCCGGCCAAAAACCGGATCATGGCCAAGGCGTCTCTTTCATTGCGCGGCTTGCCCAAAAGCCTGCCCGCGCAAGCCACGACCGTGTCCGCGCCCAAAACGAATCGCGCTCCCCGCGGTAAAACCGCGTGCCGGGCCTTACCCTCGGCATGTTCCAGTGCCAAAACTGCAGGGTCCACCCCCTGTCGCAGGCGCTCTTCATAACGCGACGGCACCACCCGAAAAGGAACTCCCATGCGCGTCAGCAGTTGGCGTCGACGCGGCGACTGGGAAGCCAGATAGAGAAGGTTTGGAGAGACTGGCATGGCGTTGGAATGCTAGCAAAACCAGCGGCAGGGTACAAGTGACGCGTGGCAAGTGGAACGTGATGCGTGGCGCATGACACGAGCGTATTGGTATCCGGAGCGGCTGTTTCTGCGGCACGCGACACGCAGACCACGCACGCCTATTGACTTTCCCACACGATTTTGTAGACTTTCCCTTTATACCTGTTGCCCTTACGCTTAATTCTTAATGAAGAAAGGTTTTTTTCATGGATAAACTTTACGGGTACTGGCTGCCGGCCGACATTTCCGCGCACGGCGCGCCGATTGACCATCTGATCTGGGTCATTCATATTTTCATGGTCGTGCTTTTCGTGGGCTGGCTGATTTTCCTGATTTATTCCCTGATCCGCTTCCGTGCGCGGCCCGGCCATAAAGCCGAATACCACACCCATCACTTTAAAGCCACAACCTACCTTGAGGTCTTTGTCGCTATTTTCGAGGCGATCCTGCTCGTCGGTTTTTCATTTCCTATTCTCCAGCAGGTGCGCAATCAGATGCCGGACAAAGCCCAGTCTGTGGAAGTGCGCATCGTAGCCGAACAATTTGCCTGGAACATCCATTATCCGGGCGCGGACGGCAAATTCGGCCCCAGTAAACTCGAGTTGATGGGCCCGGCCAACCCCATCGGGCTTGACCGTACGGCGCCGAATGCGGCTGATGACATTGTCTCCATTAATCAACTGCGCATTCCGGTCAATAAACCCGTTATTGCCCATCTCTCTTCTAAAGACGTCATTCACAGTTTTTCTTTACCCGTCATGCGCGTCAAACAAGACGTGATTCCTGGCCAGGAAATTCCGGTATGGTTTGAAGCCCGGAAGACCGGAAACTTTGAAATTGCCTGCGCCCAGCTCTGCGGCCTGGGCCATTACCGTATGCGCGGCTTTTTCACGGTGCAGACGGCTGAAGAATTCAATCAATGGTTAATTTCGCAAGCCCCGAAGCCTCCGGCGCCTGTCGTGCCGGCAGCCGTCGCGGTTGCAGTTTCATGACGCAGCCGTTCAACTGCGCTTGAACAGTCACGGCGATAGACGCCGCGGCAGTCCCAAGACACAGGAATCAAACTGTGCGTGGGCAGTCACGGCGATAGACGCCGTGGTTTAATTTTTAATTCTTTGTCATTGCGGGCATAAGGTTAAAAAGCGTTGCTATTTTTTAGCGAATGCTGACGCCATCTCAGATCAAAAACGAGATTGCTTCGCCCTTAAACATCACCGGCTCGCGATGACAAAAATAAGTGAAATGGCAGGCCCTATTCGAATCGAATTTATTGTTCGAGAAAAGATCATAATGGACGTCATCTTTATTTTGTCATTGCGAGCCGTCGAGGTTTGAGGGCGAAGCAATCTCGGATGCAATGACCGCGCCGTCCGTTGCAATAACAAAATTCATTATCTTAAAAAAAAGGACATCGCATGAGTCATCACGATCACGGGCATGACGCCCACGAACACAAACTGCCATTCTGGCAGAAGTATATTTTTTCTGTTGATCACAAAGTGATCGGCATTCAATACGGCATTACAGCCCTATTATTTTTGTTTTTCGGATTTTGCCTGATGATGCTGATGCGCTGGCAGCTGGCATTCCCCGGCCAGCCCCTGCCCTGGCCATGGCTGGCAAATCTTTT
The DNA here is from genome assembly GCA_023247055.1 of Candidatus Omnitrophota bacterium. Classification (GTDB taxonomy): domain Bacteria; phylum Omnitrophota; class Omnitrophia; order Omnitrophales; family Aquincolibacteriaceae; genus JAHFHB01. The sequence continues at coordinate 12,946 of JAHFHF010000071.1, read as the reverse complement.
CAGTGAAAAACAAATGATGTCCGGCATCATGCTGCCCGAGTTTTATAACCAGCTTGGGGCCATGCATGGCACAATCATGATCTTCCTCGGCGTGGTTCCTTTGGCCGTCGGCGCGTTTGGCAACTATGTCGTTCCCCTGCAGGTGGGAGCACCAGACATGGCCTTTCCCAAATTAAACGCCGCTAGCTATTGGGCTTATTTTTGGGGCGGCGTTATCATGCTTCTTAGTTTTTTTATTCCTGAAGGCGGCGCAGCCCAATCCGGCTGGACATCCTATCCGCCGTTGTCGAACATTGCGCAGGACGGTCAAACCTGGTGGCTTTTCGGCATGGTCCTTTTGATCACGTCATCCCTGCTGGGTTCGATCAACATCATTGTGACTATCGTACAGCTGCGCGCCGACGGCCTGACGTTCTTCCGCCTGCCTTTTTTTGTGTGGGCCCAGCTAGTCACAAGCTTCCTTCTGCTCCTGGCTTTCCCTCCGCTGGAAGCGGCCGGAATCCTCCAGCTCATGGATCGCTTATTGGACACCAGCTTCTTCATGCCTACGGGCCTGGTTGTCAGCGGCGAGGTTTCGAAACTGGCCGGCGGCGGCAATCCTCTCTTGTGGCAGCATCTTTTTTGGTTCCTGGCGCACCCCGAAGTTTATGTCTTGATTCTGCCGGCCATGGGCATTGTGGCTGAAATCATGGCGGTCAACACACGCAAGCCGATTTACGGCTATAAAACCATGATTTACTCGATTATTTTTTTGGGTTTCATGTCCTTCATTGTCTGGGCGCACCACATGTTCCTGACGGGCATGAGCACCAAGATGAGCAGTTTTTTCCAGATTACCACCATGATTATCTCGATCCCTTCCGTGGTTATTTTAACGGCCCTGATTTTGACACTCTGGGGCGGTTCGATCCGTTACAACACCCCGATGCTTTTCGCGATTGCATTTCTGCCCATGTTTGCCATCGGCGGCTTGACCGGACTGCCGCTCGGACTGACGGCCGCAGATATTCATCTGCATGACACCTATTACGTCATCGGACATTTTCATTACGTGGTCGCGCCTGGCACGATTTTCGCGCTTTTTGCCGGCATCTATCATTGGTTTCCCAAAGTCACGGGCCGGAAAATGTCGGAAGTACTAGGCAAAATTCACTTCTTTTTTTCGTTTATTTTTATCAACGGCGTATTCATGCCCATGTTCAGCCTGGGGCTGGCCGGCGTTTCGCGCCGCCTGTGGGATCAGACGCAGTATGCGCATGCCGTTCCCACCCAGCCGCTCAATGTCGTTATTTCTTACAGCGCCTGGCTGCTGGCCCTGGCACAGATTCCTTTTATCCTCAATTTCTTCGGCAGCATTTTCTTCGGCAAAAAAGTAAACAATAATCCCTGGGACGCGACGACTCTGGAATGGGCCGCTCCTTCTCCTCCGGGACACGGCAATTTTGAAACCGCGCCGTCAGTCTACCGCGGCCCTTATGAATACAGCGTGCCCGGCCAGACGCAGGACTTCTCGCCTCAACATTTGCAGGGAGGAAAATAATCATGTCGGCTGAAATCCGTTTTATTGCAAAACCGCATCCGGTCACAGGCGTCACCAATTCTAAGCTGGGCATGTGGTGTTTTCTCTCGTCTGAAATTATGCTTTTCGGCGCGCTCTTTTCGACGTTCATTCTCTTGCGAGCCGGCTCTCCCGCCTGGCCGCACGGCTACGATCTCTTGAATGTGCCCCTGGCCACCGTCAACACGCTGATCCTGATCGCGTCCAGCATTACGATGGTCATGGGCTGGGCCGAACTCGCTGGAAAAAACCTTAAAGCGTTTAAAAAATACCTGGCTGCGACCATTGTGCTGGGCTGCGCGTTTCTCGCGCTCAAGGGCTTTGAATACGGCATGAAATTCGAACATCACATCTATCCCTCGAAAAATAATTTTTACGGAATTTATTTTACGATTACGGGTTTGCATGTCCTGCATCTTGTTTGCGGGGTCGTCGTGAATCTGTATTTTCTCTTTCCGGGCAGCAAGATGTGGGAAAAAGACCCGGAGCAGTTTTTGGGCCGCATTGAAGCCGCCGGCCTTTACTGGCACTTTGTCGACCTGGTCTGGCTTTTTGTTTTCCCGACTCTTTATCTGTTGTAATTTGCGGAGGATCTTTGCATGAGTCAAACGGCTGAAGAAATTAAAAAGCACGTCCGGGTCGATGTCGCGGTTCTCGCTGCCTTCGCCGTTTTAACCCTGGCGCATGTGGCCATTGCCCGGGGAGCGGCCAGTTCCTCCGGCCTGATCATTGCGACTCTGTATGCGGCACGCATTGCGCTGGTCGTTTTCTATTTTGCCTATCTGACCAAGGGCAAATCCTTTATCCACATCACCCTGCTTTTGACGGCGGCCTTCCTGGTCTTTTTGCTCAGCATTGCGTTCATGCATTAAGTTTTACACCGCACACGAATTGTTTCATAAATTTCCTTCTCCCCTCTGGGGAGAAGGCTAGGATGAGGGGAAAACCAATGCGGAACAAACCCTCACCCCGATCCTCTCCCTAAAAAGGGAGAGGAAGGAAACCTCGCATAATCTGAGAGTTGGATGTCACTCAAAGCGTTTCATATTTTCTTTATTTGCGCCGCCATTGTGCTGACAACAGGCTTCGGGTATTGGGGCCTGAGTGAATTTGAGTTGCTGCGCAATGTTTGGATGCTGGCCCTGGGAGGAGTTTCGCTGGCGGGCGCCGTGGGATTGACGGTCTATCTTTTCTGGTTTATCCGCAAAGCGAAAACATTGCCGTCATGAACCAAAAAACCATTGGAAGCTCGACGTTGGGAGTTGCGCGGGGAAAAATAAATACCCTGTTTTCAAGGCGGCTTTCTTCCAGCTTCCAGCTTCCAGCTTCCAACTCAGGCCGCAGATTCATCGCCGCATTCACATTTCTTGTGATAGCACACCCTCTATCTGCGCATGCCTGCGCGGTGTGTTTTGGCAATAAAGATTCACTGCAAACTAAAGGCTCTATAGCCGGCGTGTTATTTCTTCTTGGCGTGATTGGCGTTGTGCTGGCAGGGCTGGCGGTAACGTTTATCCGCTGGGGAGTACGCGAACGCGGCATTGAAGACAAATACAACGATCCTCTGACGCAGCACCTGCGTTAACCAGATTTTAAGACCCTGACCACTTCTTCCCAGGCTGCCGCATCATAATCTGTTTTTTCTTTCAACCAGGCCCAGTCTTCGGGTTTGAGCCCTTGAAAAAAGTCGTGGTTTTTTTCAAACCACTCGCGCGTTTCGGGGTTTTCGCGGATCTGCCGGATATTTTTCAGCACCGACATTACGTTTTTGAGCTGGCGGATGCGCTGCAGCAAATCGGTCAGCCGTTTGAGTTCACGGTAATTCATCGTTTTATCAGGAGTTCTTAAGCTCTTCCAGTAAAAATAAGGCCGTATAAATTTTAAGGTCTATGTAGATGCCTTTTTTTTGTTTGGCCTTAAGCCAGTTATGGCCTTTTTTTACGGGCATTTCATGCACCCGGATATCTTCATTTTCGGCCTTATTACCACCGCCCGGCCCGGTTTTTTTAAGATCGTAGGCCCGAAAGAAGGTCAGATGATGCCTGCTGATCGCCGGATTGAGCGGGCTTTCCAGCCAGATTTTCCAGCGCTTGGCTTCATAGCCGGTTTCTTCCCAAAGTTCCCGCCGTGCGGCGCTCACAAGCGATTCGCCGGCACAACTCCGGCTGTCCGCGACAAGCCCGGCCGGGAGTTCCATCACCCTACGGCCGACGGGAACGCGCAGCTGCTCAACAAGCACAAGTTTGTTCTGCGGCGTAACGGCAATCATCGCCACTACGTCAGCCGCCGAAACGCGCTCGACAAACTCCCAGCTGTCTTTGACCATCAGCTTCAGGTAGCGGCCCTGGTAAAGAACCTTGGTCTTTCCCGTTTTTTTCTTCATCGTTGTGCGCTTTTCTCCCTCTCCCTTTCAGGGACTGGGGTGAGGGTCAGTTCGTATACGTCCACTCTTTAAAAAATACTGCCTGCCTCCGGCTCCATGCCGGAGACTGTCGAATCAGGTGTCTAAGGCCGCCTGTATGCGATTCGCAGTATTTTTTAAACATACGTCCATTCTTTAAAATAAACTGCCTGCCCCTGAAACTCCCCTTCTTCATCAATCAAATTCCAAACAGTCGCACGGTGAATTTCAAAACGGCGGCCCGTACTCGAGATGCGGATGCCCGCATAGTTGTCGATGAAGCCGTTGCGCTTTACTTCATCCAAAAATCGCGCGCGGGCTTCCCGTTCCATGGGCTCTGCGGTTTTGCGTCCCGGGGTCTGTGTAAACTCCGTCCAAGTCAGCTCCCACAACTTCAAAGCTTCGCGATTGCCATAATTTAAAACCGGGTCCGTGGAAGTATCAGTCGAAGCGATGACAAAAGGCGCTTTAAAAATGGCGGCGGCCGTGTCATCGGCTGAAAGAGGCGGTACAAGATGCCGTCCCAGCCAATGCTTGTAGGAACTTGCGATTAACTCGCTTTGCTGCACCACAAAATCCTCAGCAGAATCAGGCCACAGTTTTTGCCTCATGGGCGGCAAGCCTTCTCAGTCACAGAGTCACAAGACATGGAAATAACTTAAAGCGATTAGGTTATTGTTTCACGGGAAGCTTGAACTTCCCGTAGAGCCTTCAAAGCCATTTCATGAATACGGCCGTTGGAAATTACCAGCCCAGGGTTAACGGCCAATGTTTCGCCATGCGTAAAATCAAGCGCGCCACCCCGCATATCCGTAATCCGGCCCCCGGCCTCTTGAATCACCAAGGCTCCGGGAGCCACATCCCAGATTTTCATGCGGTATTCCGGACGTTTGACCGGCGTCAGATAAAAAAATAAGTCGCCAAAACCGCCGGCCACAAACGCATATTTGGCCTGGCTGTCCATCAGGATGGGCGTCTTATGGATACCGTAACGGCGGAAAACCGTTTCCATATTGCTGGCATTAGCGTGCGAAGCCTCGACCGAACGCAGCGCCTGAATGTCACAGGGCTGCGAATGCGCTGAAACTTTAAGCCGCTGAAAATGGCCGCTGTCTGCGCGCGTGACCCAGCTTCCGGCGCCCTGCAAAGCGGCGCTCAGTGTGCCCGGACCTTCTTTTTCAAAAACCCCGCCGGGGCCCAAGTGCGGGCAGCCGAGCACGGCCGCTTTGACTTTGCCCTCTTCAAGCAGCGCGAACGCCACGGCGTAGTGTTCGCCGCGTAGAAATCCTTTGGTCCCATCCACCGGATCGAGCGTCCAAAAACGCCCTTCCGGTTTGCCCCTGCCGCGGTCAATCCAGGCCAGCACATCTTTTGCAGACGCTTTGGGGAAAATGAGACGGACAAATTCTGTGATCTTCTCGAGCAGGCCGGCACTCTCCGGACCACGCAGCGCGGCGGAGGATTCTTCGCCCAGCAAGGCGTCCTGCGGAAAACGTTCGGCGAGCAGCGCGGCCACAACTGCCTGCGCCGCATAATCGGCCACAGTGACCGGCGAGCGGTCTTCTTTGGCCTGTTCCATATGCGCTAATTGCCGGCTCACCGCCATGGTCACTTTCATGGCCTGGCGTACGGCGCTTAAAGCAAACTCAAGTTCTGGGGATTGAACGGGAATCATGCTGCCAACTTTATCCGCTCACCTGCCGCGTGTCCACTTCAAAATCCAACGCCGGTGTAAGGGGTATTTTTTAAGCAGGCCTTGGCGCGCGGCCATTTCAAAGTCTGCAAAATCAAAACCTGGCGCGACCGTACAGCCGGCCAGCGTAAAAGGGGCTTGCGCCGCAGCGGGCGCGGCCGCAAACCATGTGCCCCGGGGAATCAAAATTTGCGGGCGCTCGCCGCGGCCCAGAGCGAGGCCAAGCCGGACTTTGGAAAAAACGCCGCGCGTAGAAATCAAGGCAAGGTCCAGCGGCGCTCCGTCATAAAAATGCCATACTTCGTCGGATTGGATGCGGTGAAAAGCGGAAAACTCCCCGCGCGGAAGCAAATAATAAATCGCCGTCGCCATGTTGCGCCTGGCCGGATAGCGGCGAGGCAAAGCGGTTTTTGTAATGCGCTCTGCCGAGCGATAGGTCTCGCGGTAATAGCCGCCTTCCGGGTGTTTTTTAAGCCGCAGGCATCGGATTAAGCGGCGCAGGGAATGGGTTTTGATCACAGCAGGTTCTGTTTTGAATTTTTAAATTTCTCGAGGCTGTTTTTAAGCAGAGCGTCATAATTTTCACCGCCGCTTCCTTCCCGCGAGAGCGCTGCAAACAAACCCGCTCCTGCGGCAGGAAGGTCTGGAAGCGCGCCGCCTTCCTGAACGGAGGTGTTTACCGTTTTTGGATTGAAAAGGTTCCAGGACGGGGCATGGGTGCGTAAGGTCTGCGCGATGCGCCTCATCCACCGGTCGAGTCTTTTTTCGATCCCGTAAAAAACACTGTCCTCATAGCGCACGCTGATCAGCGGCCGGGCGTTTCCGGACTCAAGGATAAGATCCGCATAATTTCCGGCCTGAACGGCGGCCGGGTCAAGCGGCGTCATGCGGTGAATTTCCTGCTTTTGAAAGACGGCCGTTCCATTGCCCATGGCCATCTCGACAGATGTCAGGCTGTCGCGAACTTGTTTGCCGGCCACCCGGCGGCCGGAAGCAAACTCAAGTTCAACGTAGTTTTCAAAATTTTCTTTTTCGAAAAATCGGCCTGCATTTTCCGGGTGCACGCGCACGCCGAAAGCCAAACTCGCCATGGCAATAAAAAAAATCCCAAAGAGCCATTTCATCGGGCGGGCCCTTCCCCGCTCGCAGCGGTTCTGAGCCAGTAACGGTAATGGCGGTCTGCGACAAACTCGCTTTTACTTTTTAATTTTCCCAGAAAGGCTTGCTCGCCCCACTCACGGTCTTCATGATAGGCAATCATGACCCGGCTGGTCTCTTCACGGGTTTCGATCCAGCGCTCGAGACGGATCAGGCCCCACTGAATAAAAGTGCTGCGCCGGTCTTTAGCTAAGCGCTTGTCTTCTTTAGCCAGATCTTTTTGCCAGCCAATATGAAATAACTTTTCGATAAAACGTTCTTCGAACGAGACGCGGACATAGGAGACTTCCGGAGACGGCCATTGCACCTCGAAATTAATGGCAAAAGCGCCCTCGTCTACGGGATCTTCCGTATAATCGCGGATAAAAATGTCGACCCATGCGCCCATAGTTTTTCCTTATCTCTAAAGTATACCTGCTAGCAGGGACAGGTCCATTTCGTTTGGACCTGTCCCTGCTTCTTGCTTTTTAGGCCGACTGACGCACGACCAATTCTTGCGTAAATTCCCGGTAAAAAGGCGGCCTGACGCACCCGGCCGCAACATCCAAAAGAATGAGGACCATCTCGCTGCCCATCATTTCTAACGGCTGGCGGATCGTTGTCAGTGCCGGGGTAATATATTTACCCTTTTCGTCGTCGTCATAGCCCACAACGCATACGCGGCCGGGACAGGCAATGCCGGCATCGCGCAAAGCACGAATGGCCCCAAAAGCCAGATCATCATTAAAACATAAAAGCGCATCCGGCAAAACAGGACTGTTTTTGACAATATCCATGGTTTGCACATAGCCGTCCTGCGGGAAATAATAAGGGCAAGTCCGCTCCCAAGCTTCTTCCCAGGGAAGGCCTTCCTGTTTTAAAATTTGACGGTAAATACGGTAACGTTCCTGGGCATCCAAAGAATTTTCGCCCGGCGCCCGCAGCATCCCAATGCGCTTGCACCCGCGCTTGATCAAATGTTTCATGGCCTGATAAATCCCGATTTTGCTTTCACAATAAACCAGGCTGGCCTTGAGTTTGGGCATGTAGTCATTCAGAAAAATCATGGGCAGGCCTGTTTTTTTAGAACAATCTTCCAGTGCCGGTAGATGCAAACGCCAAGAGAGCGCAATCAGCCCTGTTATAACACCCGGTTGATAAAACCCGGGCGGCAGGGGCTGCTTGCCGTCACGGAGCAAGGCCCATTCGAGCGTGCAGGACATTTCGCGAGCCGCTTCAAAGATGCCGCTCAAAACACGGGTGAAGTATTCGGTTTTGAAAAGGTCCGGAGTGAAAGCGGCAACAAGACCGATTTTGACGTTTTTAAGCATGGGAGAAGTATCGGCGTTTTAAAGAAAAAAGTGACGCGGGGCACGCTAATACCCCTTCGCCAGCCCTTCACCGCGCGAATCGCTCACACCGGTAAACTCGCCGGTTTCACCGTCAATTTGAATCACCTGGGCATTGCCATAAAAAGCATTTTTAATCACCGTATGCCCCCGCGCGATCAAAGCACTGCGCACCTTTTCCTGAAAAAAAAGCGCGGTTTCAAGTTCCGTCGGCCCGTCGCGATTCATAATTTTAGGCGCTCGCACCGCAGCGTCCGCATTCATGGAGAAGTCTAGTATGTTGACCAAAAGATTGAGTATTGTCACGATGATCGTCGAGCCGCCCGGAGATCCCGCCACTAAAAAGGGTTTGCCTTCTTTAAAAACAAACAGCGGGGTCATGCTGCTGCGCGGACGTTTTTCAGGACCGGGCGCATTCGGCGGCAGCACGGCCTTGGCCGGAAACGGGCCGGGATCAAAGTCGGTCAATTCATTATTGAGAAAAAATCCATAGCCAGGCACCACCATCGCAGAACCAAAAATATGCTCAATCGTGGTCGTGAAAGCCACCATATTGCCGCTGGCATCCACAATGGAAATATGCGACGTGTGCGCTCCCGGCGCAGGGTCCATGGGCGTTTTTACCGGTACAATGCTGTTCGCCTGAATTTTCGCGGCCTGGCTGCGCGCTAAATCTTCCGACAGCAGGTAACTCAAGGGGATTTTTGCGAAATCCGGGTCTCCGAGATATTGGTTGCGGTCCTGAAATGCCAGTTTTTGGGCTTCGCTGAAAATATGCATAAAATAAGACCCGCGGCCCATGGCCCGCACATCATAATGCGATAAAATATTCAGCGCTTCGACCAGCGTCGTCCCGCCGGAAGAAGGCGGTCCCATGCTCAAAAGGTCGTAGCCGCGGTAATGGCCGTAGACGCCTTCGCGCTCTTTGACCGTATAGTAAAAAAGGTCCTGGCGCGTTAGGCGGCCCGGATGAAAAGGCGCAAACCGGACGGCCTGGACCATGGCATCGGCGATCGGGCCTTCATAAAAAACTGAAACGCCTCTTTCTTGAATCATGCGAAACGTCTTAGCCAGGTCCGGCTGCTGCAAAAAAAATCCGGGCTCCAGGGACTGCCCCGCGGCATCGAGAAAAATTCGCCGGGATTCGGGAAAGAGCCTCAGCCGTTCTTTTTGACCGTCGATCATGCGCGAAAAACGGCTTGAGACGCTGAAACCCTTTTCGGCAATGCCAATCGCGGGTTGAAAAAGCGCTTCGAAAGCAACGCGTTTTGTCGAAAAACGTTCGTAAGCCGTTCTGAGCAGGCGCAGAGTCCCTGGCACCCCCACCGGCAGGCCGCCTGTGATCCGTTCAGGAAAAAAGGGATATGGCTGTCCCTTGGAATCAAGAAACATATCCGCGCTTGCATCGCGCGGTGCTATTTCACGGCCATCCAGGCAATAGACGCGTTTAGTTTTGGCATCATAAAAGAGAAAAAAACCGCCGCCCCCGATGCCGGACGATTGCGGCTCGACGGCATTTAAAACCCATTGCGCGGCAATGGCAGCATCGGCAGCATTGCCGCCTTTTTTCAGAATTTTAAGCGCCGCTTGCGTGGCCAGAGGGTGGGCGGTCGCAACCATGGCGTTGCGGGCCTGCGCCGCTTCACAGAGGTGACCCGGAAAGAAAAAAAATACAACCGTGCTTAGGAAGGTAAAAAAGCGCAGGGAAATTTGAGTGCGATGGAATTGTGTGGCGCTTATCCACATAACTTAACCGCCTTTGTCATTGCGAGCGCAGCGAAGCAATCTCAGCTTTTGCTTCGAGAGAGATTGCCGCTTCGGACCCCGGCCTCCCTGCAATGACAAATGCAAAGGAAGTTTATGAACTCTAGCAGCTTTTGATTTTATCCAGGACGCGCTGGGCGGCCCGGACAATGTGCGGTGACGTGAGGCCGTATTTTTCAAACAAGGCTTCGGCTGTGCCGGATTCGGCAAACGTATCCTGAATGGCCACAAACTCCATACGGCTCGGGTGTTTGCGGCCGAGAAAGGTGCTGATCGCACTGCCCATACCGCCCCAAATCTGGTGTTCTTCACAAACCACAAAATGGCCGGTCTTGGACGCTTCCTCAAGTAACAAAGCTTCATCCAGGGGCTTAATCGTATGCATGTCGATGACGCTGGCGCTGATCCCTTCGGCTGCCAGGGTTTCCGCAGCCTGCAGGGCTTCAAAAACCAAAAGGCCGTTGGCGGCCAGCGTCACATCGGAGCCTTCGCGCAGGCGCACGCCTTTACCAATTTCAAAACGGTTTTCAGCCGTGTACAGGACCGGCGCTTTGGGGCGGGAGGTCCGGATATAAACCGGCTTCGGTAAATCCGCCGCCTGCTTGACCAGGGCGCGCGTTGAAAACTCATCGGAGGGTACCATCACTGTAAAATTGGGCAGGCTGGTCATGAGCGCAATGTCTTCAATGGCCATTTGTGAAGCGCCGTCTTCGCCGACCGAGATACCGCCGTGCGAACCGACCACTTTGACGGGCAGCTGCGAATACGCCACCGCCATGCGAAACTGGTCAAACCCTTTTGAAGTCAAAAACGAAGCAAAGCTGGAAATAAACGGAATTTTGCCGCAAGCCGCAAGACCGGAAGCCACGCCGGCAAGATTGGCTTCCTGAATGCCCACGTTGATAAAACGGTCCGGAAAAACTTTGGCGAACTCCGCACTCTTGGTGGACTTTGAAAGATCGGCATCCAGCACCACAAGCTGCGGGTGCGTCTTGCCCAGTTCGACCAGCGCCTTACCGTACGCATCGCGCGTTGCCATTCCTAATTTCTTTTCCATTAGACGAGCTCCTTCAAGGCGCGCTCTAATTCATCTTTCGTCGGCGCCACGCCGTGAAAATTATTATTATGTTCCATGAAGGACACGCCTTTGCCCTTGACGGTATGCGCAATCACAATCGCAGGTTTGCCTTTGACGTTACGGGCCTTCTCAAGCGCAGCAACCACCTGCGCCATATCGTGGCCGTCGATTTCCTGCACATCCCAGCCAAAGGCTTTCCATTTGTCGGTCATGGGCTCCATGTTGCAAATGTTGGCCGTGCTGTCATCGAGTTGAAACTTGTTGTAATCCAAAACCGCGACCAAATGATCCAGTTTGTGGTGGGCAGCCATGGCCGCCGCTTCCCAAGTCTGGCCTTCGTTCATTTCGCCGTCGCTCATCACGACATACGTGTAATAATTTTTTCCATCCAGGCGGCGGGCCAGCGCATGTCCGGCTCCGATCGAAAGCCCCTGGCCTAAAGAACCGGTCGAAGCTTCGACGCCGGGCAGCCGGCGCATATCGGGATGGCCTTGTAACGGGCTTTCCAGCACGCGAAACGTCGGCAAAAGCCCCGGGTCAAAATAACCCGAACGGGCCATGACCGAATACAGCAGGGGCGAAGCATGCCCTTTGCTCAGGATCAAGCGGTCGCGGTCCGGCCATTTGGGCTGTTCCGGCTTGTGATTCATCACTTTAAAATAAAGCGCCGTAAGGAGTTCCGTGGCAGATAAAGAGCCGCCCGGATGACCGGAAGCGGCGGCATTCGTCATGGCCACGATATCGCGCCGGATCAGCTTGGTTTTGACCTTTAATTCATCGATGGAAAGCGGGGCAATCATGGTACTCCTAGAATTACCAGGGACAGGTCCGCTTCGTTTGGACCTGTCCCTGGTGGATGGATAAGACTGCAAATCTTAACGGTTTTCCTACGTACCGTCAATTGTAAAGGTCGATGTCTTGCCTCTACCTTACCTGCTTTTTGCCTTCCACCTTCGACCTTCCACCTTTTCCTTACCCTGCCTGCTTCCTCTGCCCATGCTATAATTCCGCCCATGCAAACCCCTGTCTGGCAGCGCTATTCCGAAAACCGGCTTTTGAAAGAAAAAATCAGCCGTCTCGGCCTGAAAATCGAAGAAACCGCGCTCGAGCCGTTCATCGAGCGGCTCTACGGCGAGTTGACTTCGCGCGGCCTGGCGTTTGAACCCCCGTGCTTTCTGGCGGATGAGTGGTTCTGCCCCGTGGGTGTGCCGGCCATTGGCATCCCCTTTTACCTGGCGCACCCGCGCCTGCGCCGGCTTGAGAAAAAAATGGTCTTGGAAGTCGAAGGCGGCAGCACCACGGAATTCATGAAACTCATGCGCCATGAAGCGGGGCATGCTTATTCTTATGCCTATGGTTTTTTCCGCAAAGCCGAATGGCGGCGCCTGTTTGGCTCCGCCGCCGCAGAATACCCCGACACCTATCATCCGCGCCCGTTCAGCCGGAGTTACGTAATTCACCTCGACAATTGGTATGCCCAAAGCCATCCGGACGAAGATTTCGCCGAAACCTTTGCCGTCTGGCTGACGCCCGGATTCGACTGGCGCCAACGCTATCGCGGCTGGAAAGCACTTAAAAAACTCGAATACGTCGACCGTCTGATGCAAAGCCTGCCCGGCAAACCGCCCACCTGCCTGCCGCCGTCAAAACTCAAAACTTTTTCCGGGCTCGACATCCGTCTCGGCACATACTTCCGCCGCAAAATGAAACTGTATGAAGACACTTACCCCAATTTTTATGACCGCGACCTCAAAACACTTTTTACGGACGATCCCGAGAAGCGCTCGGCCGTCAAAGCCGCGGATTATTTGCGCAAATCGCAGGACCGTATTGTGCGCGCCGCCGCATTCTGGACTAAAGAAAAACGCTATACGATCGATCAATTCATGAAGCGTTTAATCCGGCGCGCAGGCGAACTAGGGCTTTTTGTGAGACAAAACAGCAATACGGATGTTGAAGCGGCAGC
>JAHFHF010000070.1:5123-17744 GCA_023247055.1 Candidatus Omnitrophota bacterium | reverse complement strand
GGATTTCGATTTCAAAGGTGTGCCATTCTTTGTCGGGCGGCAGTCTGATGGGAATTTTATATCCGATCTGGGAATCGTCCTCATGCTTGAGTTCCACATTCAGGCAATTGCATTGCTGGTCCAAATTCCGGAGGGTCAGGTAAAGAAAGTTGAATTGGGAAAGATCGGTATACGGCAGGTAACCGCCGCGCCAGCCCAACCCGCCTGAGAACCGGTAAAGGGCCGGGTAGCGTACGTTGTTGTCAAACTCAAGCGTGCCATGACTGAGCCGCCAATAGCGGATCAGTTCAAATCCCCAGGGGTTTTCGTCTTCCAGCATGAGATCCAGAATGCCTCCGAGCGGATCCGTGCGGGAGAGGCGGATATTTTTGATTTGAATTTCGCCTTCACGTTGATAAGCCGCAAATTTTCCGATCAAATAGCGGGGGTCATGGATGGCGGCGCTGATATAATTAAACGGCTTGTAATCCGCCTCCGGAATGACTTCGATTTTTTTATGCAGCGTCTTCCAGCGTCCGTCGCGGGAGGGAATGCCGGGCTCGCTTGTATCCACAACCACCGTGGCCAGCGTCATGTCGTCGCTTTTGAATTCGAGTTCAAATAAGGCCGGCGATTTACCCGTGGGTATTGAAAACGTCACATAGCGCATCTCTGAAATACGGACGGCGTTATTGATATAGGTGCCGCGGAAGGCCCACTGATCGAAGTACGGATAATACGCGGGAATGTCAAATTCAAACGCCAGTTTTTTGCCGGGCCGGATGTCATCTTCAAGCGTCCGGTGTCCCAGCGACCGCACGTTCTTGCCGTGCAAATGCCCTTGCTGCAGATGCGCCGATACGTCAAACTCTGTGCCGGGGTCTGTCAATGGCGGCGGATCCACCACAATCGTTTTTTGGGGAAGCTTGACGCGATAATCCGCAGGCGCATAAAAAGGACGGCCGCCGCGCTGATCCAGCATTTGCAAGGACTTGGCATGCAAAAGTTCGATCAGTTTAACTTCCATGGAAATACCCGAACGCGGCACACTGCGCGTACGCAGGTATTTTTTGATTTCAGGGACTACGCCGCCGCTTGCGGCCAGCAGGGTCATGCCTTTGGCATCGGCCGTAAAAATATCCGCATACCCATCAGGGCCCGCCGACTCAACGGCCCCGTAACGCGACACGAGCTGCCGGAAGCGGTAAATATTTTTCAGCCACCTCGCCCCTGACTCCGGTGAAACCAGCATGCCCATGGCAGTTGCGAAAACAACCGCCACATCACTGCGATCCACGGGGTTCTCAGAAATTTCCGGGATGCCCATCTGACGGTAATTGCCGCGCGGGTCATAAGCCGTACTGATAAAACCCGGCAGGCCGTTGCGGCTTGCATAGTCTTCCTGGACGTAGAGAAAATTCTGATAAAGCGGCGCCAGCGAAGATTCCATCAGCGGCAGATACCCCAGCGCCCAGTGCTCATGAAAAGACGCCCGGAAACCTTGAAACGTAGTCACCTTTTCATTCAGGCTTGAAACGTAATCCGTTGTCGGAATTTTCAGGTTATACCAAACTTCTTCAGGCACCTGACCATGCAGAACCGCCCAAAGGACTGCCAGAATGCCTTCAAACATATCATTCAAATAATATGTTTTGTCCCCGAACCATTCGCCCGTATCAGGATCCATCTGGCTGGTCCCATGCAACAGCCCGGCTTTTTCGTCATAGAAAAGACTGTAATTTTGAGCCAGCAGCAAGTCCTGCGCATCCCGCGCGATCTTCCGGCTGAGAGGATCCCGTGAATCTTCAAAGGCCGCGGTCAATGCCGCCAAGGCCCAAGTCAATTGTCCATTGTCCAACGAGGGCATTTTAGTGCTGGCCGGAGCAATCGTGCCGTTGGGCCGGATGTCGACCCAGGGTAAAAATCCTCCGTATTCGGGATAGTTTTGGTTGTATTTTTTCAGAGTTTCCAGAGTTTTTGAAATCAGCCGGCTGGCCTCTGGCGCGCTGAGCCCGCTCTGTTTAAAAACAGGTTTGCCGTGGGCCACACCCAAAAGATACGGCAGCGAAAGCGAGAGTTTGGAAGCGGCGGTGTAATTGCCGGTCTCGCCCAAGATCTGGCTGCGGAGGCGGATGCGCACATGATCATACGGCATGCCCGTTCCTTCATCGGTGCCAAACCCCGGCTGAAAATACTGGGCCTCCTGAGGGACAAGCTGGTTCCTTAAAAAACTTTCCAGTCTGGCGGCGATTTTATAACGCTGATCGGCTTGCATCTGGCCGGCCGTAAAAAATTCCGCGGCATTTTCCTGAGGCGCGGAAAGTTCAAAAGGCCGCGGACCCGTTTCATAAGCTGGTCCAGGAAGTTTGACCGCGAGCGCGCTCGGCGCTTTTTGTCTGGAAAGGACAACGACTTCCTGCACTTGCCTGGTGGGGTGAAAGGCGGGCAAAGAAGTTCCTGTGGAAATCAGGGGCGGCGCCTGCTGTTCGTCATCCAACAGCAAGGTCTGCTGGGCTAAATCTCCCCGTGCGGCAAACTGCGCGAAGAAAAATCCGGCAAGCATCAGGATCAGCGATCTCGTTTTGACTTCCATCTCTTTTCACTTTCTAAAACGATCGGTGAAAATGGACAGTATGAACTGTTCCGCTGTTTTGAATCTTAGCACTGAACAACGGCAGAGTTCAGTTTCGATTCAGGCTTGTGTCAAAAATCAGGAAAACCCTTAGGAGAAAAAATAGCAATGGCTTTCATTTTCAAGCAAAAAAATCAGGCTGCGGAGGCGGGAAATTAAGGAGGATGAAAGAAAAAGTTTTAAGTTCCGTTGACAGTTGAGGTCATTCCTTCTCCCTTCGGGGAGACGGTTAGGATGAGGGGGACGCTTTAAAACTTGCCCCTCATTGTGCAACTGAAACATCGTTTACCCCAGCCCTCTCCCCTCCGGGGAGAGGGAGAATCGATCAAATGTCAACAGAACCTAGGAGCCGGGCTGTTTGCGGGCCGCGGCCTTACGTTCATTTTCCGTGAGGTAACGTTTGCGCAGGCGGATGCTTTTAGGCGTGATCTCGACCAGTTCATCGTCTTCGATAAATTCGAGGGCAAATTCCATAGTGACTTCGCGGGGCGTAATGAGCTGGATGGCTTCATCCGCGCCGGAAGAACGCATGTTGGTCAGCTTTTTTTCGCGGATGGCGTTAACGACCAAATCGTGGCCTTTATTATTCACGCCGACAATAATGCCTTCATAAAGTTCATCGCCGGGCCGCACGAAAATTTCACCGCGCTCCTGCAGACCCCAAATCGCGTAGGCCACAGCTTTACCGTTGTCCTGCGAAATCAAGACACCGCTCTGGCGCGAAGGCAGTTCGCCTTTATATTTCTGATATTCATAAAAGTTCTGATACATAATGCCCGTGCCGCGCGTCATGGTCAAAAATTCATTGCGAAAGCCGATCAAAGCCCGTGAGGCGATGATAAAAAGGAGACGGATCGTGCCGACCGCGCTGGCTTGCATGTCTTTGAGTTCCGCCCGGCGGCTGCCAAGCGTCTGAATGACCGCGCCCTGATAGCCCGGATCGACTTCAATCGTCAGTTCTTCCACCGGCTCCATACGCTCGCCGTCAATTTCTTTGACAATGACCTGCGGCTTGGAAACTTCGAGTTCATAGCCTTCACGGCGCATGGTTTCGATTAAAATCGAAAGGTGCAATTCGCCGCGCCCCGAAACTTTAAAGCGCTCGCCGCCTTCGACTTCCTCAACTTTGATACCCACATTCATCATGGCTTCATGCTCAAGGCGCTCACGGATATGCCGCGAAGTCAAAAAACGGCCGCCGTCTCTGCCGGCCAGAGGACTTGTGTTATGGGAAAAATACATGGAAATCGTCGGCTCGTCGATTTTGATGGTCGGCAGGGCTTCGGGTTTATCCGGGCTTGCCAGGGTCTCGCCGACTTTGACATCTTCGACGCCGGCCAGAGATATAATGTCGCCGGCTAAAGCATCAGGCACTTCACTGCGTTTCATGCCGACATATTTGAGAATACGCGTCACTCGGCTGCGTACCACGGTGCCTTCGCGTTTAATGAGACAAATAGGGTCCCCCATCTTGATGCCGCCATGCACAATACGCCCCGTCGCAATGCGTCCGACATACGAATCATAATCCAGCATGGTGACCAGCATCTGAAACGGCTGGTCGACGTCGGCCACCGGCGGCAGAACGCGGTGCATAATCGTTTCAAGCAGCGGCTTCATGTCGCTGGACGTATCCGCAAGATCGAGTTTGGCCCAACCTTCTTTGCCGGAGGCATACACAATCGGGAAATCCAACTGTTCGTCCGTGGCATTGAGCTCGCAGAAAAGGTCAAACGTCATGTCCGTAACTTCGGCCGGACGCGCGCCGGGACGGTCGATTTTGTTCACGACCAGAATAGGTTTTAAATGCAGTTCGAGGGACTTGCGCAGCACAAATTTGGTCTGCGGCATGGGGCCGTCAAAAGCGTCGACCAGCAGCAGCACGCCGTCCACCATGCGCAGGATGCGTTCGACCTCGCTGCCGAAATCCGCATGGCCGGGCGTATCGACAATGTTGAACTGGATGTCTTTATAACGAAAAGAGGCGTTTTTGGAGAAAATGGTGATACCGCGCTCGCGTTCAAGGTCGTTCGAATCCATGACGGTATCTTCGCCTTCTTTGAAGGCATAGGCGCCCGATTGCTTTAAAAGGCAGTCAACGAGCGTGGTCTTGCCGTGGTCGACGTGCGCCACGATCGCGACATTGCGAATATCTTTCCGGCGTTTTTGCTGCATAAAATCTTTCATTTTATTGCCATCGCATCAGAGACCAAGGAAATCTCTGTATGCGAATAGCATAAAATCTTTATTTTATTGCCATCGCATCAGGAATCAAGGAAATCCCCGTATGCGCATGGCATAAGGGGAGAATTGTATCACACGATGCAAGCGAAGCAGCAAAAGAGCCTATAATTTGTCGTAAGCTAGTGCAGCTTTCGAGGGACGCAATATTTAATTCATCACCTAGCCTCAGGAATTAAGTATGGTGTCCCTCGATTAGAACAGCGGACTTAGAGTTTGAGTTTTTTAAAGAGGCCTTCGGGGATGCACTGGATGACGAAAAGTATCCAGCGCCAAAAACCAGGCACGTAGAGAATATCTTTGCGCGCCAGGATTGCACGGTGGATTGCGCAGCCGACGGAAGGCGCATCAGCAAAAAGAATGTTTTTGGCGTGCCCCGCCGTCATGGGCGTATCCACAAATCCGGGTTTGACGGTCAACACGTTGACGCCGGACCGGCTGAGGCGCGCACGCAAGCCCTGTAAGAAGAGCGCCAGGGCGCCTTTTGAAGTTCCATAAACATAATTTTTAGGCCGTCCCCTGTCGCCGGCCACGGAGCCGATGACTGCCATCGTTCCGCCGCGTTGGTTTTCAAATAAAGGCGTGAGCTGCATCACGAGAGAAACCACGCTGATAAAATTGGTGTGAATGGCTTTAAGCGTTAAATCGAAGTCTTGTTCACAGGCCGTCTGGTCGGGCAGAAAGCCATAAGCGATCAGCGCGATTTCGATTCCGCCCAACTCGGCTTCGGCTTTGCGGACGATTTCCGCGTGACTCTCGAGAACATCGAAGTCCGCGGCCAGCACCGTCACCGACGAAGCGCCGCGGGTTTTCAGGTCTGCGCCGCTGATCGCGAGTTTTTCGCCGTCGCGCGCCGCCAAAAAGAAAGCCGCGCCTTCGGCGGCGAAACAACGTGCTGTCTCTTGCGCAATAGCGGACAACGCACCTGCCACAAATATTTTTTTCATTTCAAAACCTTTCTTTTTTACACATGCTCCGCAAAAAAATCTCCTAAATCCTTCCCCTCATCCTAACCTTCTCCCCAAAGGGGAGAAGGAATGGTCGCTGTATCTGATTCTTTCTCCCTCTCCCATGCTTTTAATGGGAGAGGGTTGGGGTGAGGGCTGATCCAATACCCTTTCCTTAAAGCAGCATTCTTTTTTTAAAGTCCGAGGAAAAAGCCGGGTCAAAATATTTTGTGAACTCCTGCCATTGCGGGAAAAATTTTCTAAAATGACCCGGCGACATGCGCGCGTCCTTGCCGGGATAAACCGATCCTCCTGCCGCGGCTGCAATTTCATCCAGGGCGTTCAGCAAGTCAAAAACCTTGCGGCCCCGGATAGGAAAATCAAGCGCCAAAGTCACGCCCGCTTTGGGGAAAGACATCAGGCCAGGCGAACGTTTGGGGCCGAAGTGTTTCAAAACAGCCAGGAAAGATCCCAGCCCGGAGTTTGAGATTTTTTCAAAAAATTCTTTCAGGCGCGCAGAGCCGTCTTCGGGCAGCACAACCTGATATTGCAAAAATCCCGCTTTGCCGTAAAGCCGGTTCCAGTCTTCCACGCTGTCCAAGGGGAAAAAGAAAGGGCCATAGGGCATGGTAAACGGCCCGCGCTTTGCCGACTGCAGCTGGTAATAGATTTCGTTGAGGAGCCGGACACTGCAGCGGTTGATGAGAAAGCCCGGCGCATCCGCCGGAATACGCAAAAACGCAGGCTTCGATTTCCATTCGCCCTGCGCCTGTTTTCCGGCCGCGTGATTCCCCCGGATAAAAACGCCGCGTCCGGCTTTACCGCCGCCGGAAACACAGTCCACCCAGGCCACGGTATATTCATAGCGGCTGTCCGAATCGCGGCTAAACTCAAAAAATTCCTTTAAACTAGAAAAAGGCAGATGCTCCACCTGCATCCAAGGCCCCGAAACCGCTTTCAGACGCAAACGCACCCACAAAATCAATCCGGTCAAACCCAGGCCGCCGATCGTAGCGCGAAACAATTCTGCGTTTTGATCGGGAGAACAAAAAAGACGCTCCCCGGTCGAGCGCAGCAATTCGAAACCCAGCACATGGCAGCCGAACGTGCCGGCCCGATGGTGATTTTTGCCATGGATGTCATTGGCGATTGCTCCGCCCACGGTCACATGCCGCGTACCCGGCAGGACCGGCGCAAACCAGCCTTTTGGCAGAAAAATTTCAAGCAGTTCTGCCAAAGTGATTCCGGCCTCACAGTCCACGATGCCTTCGGCGGGGTCAAACGCGATCAGATGCCGCAGGCCTTCGGTATCCAGCAGCGTACCGCCGTCATTCAAGCAAACATCGCCGTAACTGCGGCCCAGACCAAAGGCCAGCACTTTATTTGTAAAACGCGGGAAATCAATTTCCTGGCTGTGCCAATTCAAGGCAAAAACAGAATGGGCGGCCCTTGGGAAACGCCCCCAGGATTCGTAGCGTTTCATTTTGCGAAGTAAATGACGCCAATGGCCGCGGCCAGCCAAAGCAAGAGATTGATCTGCAGCATGCCGTCTTTGAGGATAATACGCGCCGGATCGCCGCCCAGACGCCGTTTATGCACGAGGTAAAGGTAGCGGAAGATGCCGTAATAAACAAACGGCACGGTAAAGAGCAGGCCGTTGGTTCCAAAATTGGCCACGGTCCCGGCATCGACTGTATAGAGGGTATAAAAAATCACGGTGGAAGCCGTCAGGACCGCCACCATTTGATCGATGAAGTAGATACTGTATTTTTCAAGCACCCGGCGGTGGCCTCCGGCTTTTTGACCGATCGTCAAAAGTTCATGCCGGCGCTTGTTGAAGCCTAAAAAAAGTGCCAAAACGCCTGAGCAGATCAGCAGCCAGTCGGAAATGACAACCGGAATCACCACGGCTCCCGCCACAACACGCAGCAGGAAAAATAGTCCGATGGCCATGACATCCACAATGACCAAATGCTTCAAAAAATGGGAGTACAAAAAATTTCCGGCAATGTAGGCGGCCAGACAAATCCCCAGGCTAAAATTTAAGGCAAATCCTGCAGCCAAGGCCGTAATCAGAAGGATTAACGCCAAACCCAGCGCCTGCGCAGGCGCGATATGCCCTTGAGCCAAAGGACGCAGTTTTTTGACGGGATGAAGTTTGTCCGCTTCTAAATCGGCGATATCATTGATCATGTACACGCCGCTGGCTGCGGCGCAAAAGGCGAGAAAAGCAACCAGGACATGCTTAAGCGCGGCAGGGTCAACCAGTTTTTCGCCAAACACCAGCGGTAGAAGCACAAAGCCGTTCTTGACCCACTGGTAGGGCCGCAGCGCCGAAAGATAATAAAACAGTCTGGACTTGGGCATGCTCAAACGCTCCGTATCTTGACAGGTTTCGCTGCCCGCGCCCCGCATTCGACTTTCCAAATGTCTTCGCAATACTGACGGATCGTCCGGTCGCTCGAAAAGCGGCCGGATTGGGACACATTCAGGATGGCCTTGCGCGTCCAGTCTTTGGAATCCATAAAATTTTCGGAAATCGTGTTTTGTATGCGGCCGTAATCTTCAAAATCCGCACAGACTAGAAAGGGATCGGTCAGCATCAAATTGCGCAGCAGCGGCTCAAAAATGCCGGGTTCCGCCGGCGCAAAAAAATTACTGCGGATGGTATGGAAAATTTCGGCCAAAAGCGGCGACTTTTCAATAAAAGCCTGCGGCGCATAGCCTTGTTTTTTGAGCGCGGCCACTTCTTCGGTTTTAAGCCCAAAAATGAACATGTTTTCGTGGCCGACGGCATCGGCCATTTCAATATTGGCCCCGTCCAGCGTGCCGACGGTCAGCGCGCCGTTCATCATGAATTTCATACAACCCGTCCCGGAAGCCTCGGTGCCGGCTGTTGAAATCTGTTCCGAAAGATCGCTGGCCGGAAAAATTTTCTCGGCCAGCGAAACACAGTAGTTTTCGAGAAAGATCACCTTCATTTTGCCCCGCACCGAACGGTCATTATTGATGACGTTGGCAATGCTGGTGATGAATTTGATAATCAGTTTCGCGGTCTGATAGCCTGGCGCGGCCTTGCCGCCGAAAATAAACGTGCGCGGCGCGGCCATTTCGCCGGACTGGTTTTTGAGCCGCAAATACTGCGCAATAATGGACAGCGCAAAAAGCGTCTGGCGTTTATATTCATGAATGCGCTTGATCTGTACGTCGAACATCGAGGCCGGGTCCAGGCGGACACCTGCCGTTTTATGCAAAAAATCGCTGAAGGCTTTTTTGTTGGCAGCCTTGGTCTTCAGCCATTTTGCATGGAAACCCGCATCGTCTTTAAACGCGGCCAATTTTTCAAGCCGCCGAAGGTCTGCGACCCACTCCCCGCCGATGGCCTCGGTAATCAAACCGCTTAGGGCCGGATTGGCGTTCAGCAGCCAGCGCCGGTGCGTAATGCCGTTGGTTTTGTTGTTAAACCGTTCAGGGTAGACATCATAAAAATCCTTAAAGAGTTCCGTTTTAAGCAGATGGGAATGGAGCGCCGAGACGCCGTTGACCGAATGGCTGCCAACCAAGGCGAGATAAGCCATGCGCACCATTTTGGGACTGCTCTCGTCAATCAGGGACATGCGGCGCAGCCGGTCATTGTCGCCTGGATACTGGTTGGCAACGTCCCGTAAAAAGCGCGCGTTGATTTCATACACGATCTGCATATGCCTCGGCAGAAGCCATTCAAAAAGCGGCACGGACCAGCACTCCAAGGCTTCCGGCATCACCGTATGGTTGGTGTAAGCAAACGTACGCACGGTCAAGTCCCAGGCCTCGTCCCAGTCCAGTTCTTCGCGGTCGAGCAGAATGCGCATCAATTCAACTACGGCCAGGGCCGGATGTGTATCGTTGAGTTGAATTGCGGTTTTTTCCGCCAGAAGCCGGATGTCTTTATTTTCTGTTTTGAAGCGGCGGATGATGTCGGAGATGGAAGCCGCGGTGAAAAAATATTCCTGTTTCAGGCGCAATTCACGGCCGCGGGCCGTGGCGTCGTTGGGATAGAGCACGCGTGAAATATTTTCTGAAAACATTTTATGAAAAACCGCATTTTCATAATCGCCGTGATTGAAATATTCGAGGTCGAACTCTTCGGAACTGCGCGCGGCCCACAAGCGCAGCGTATTGACGACGTCATTGCCATAGCCAGGCACGGGAATATCAAAGGGCATGGCCAGCACGTCCTGCGTGTTGCGCCAATCAACGCAAAGTTTGCCGCGTTTGTCATGGTACATACTGGTCTCGCCGTAAAATTTAACCATGACCGCGGCTTCGGGCCGCTGAAATTCCCAGGGGTTTCCCTGTTTGAGCCATTCGTCCGGCGATTCCACCTGGTAACCGTTAATAATCCGCTGACGGAAAATTCCGTAGTCATAGCGGATGCCATACCCGTGGGCCGGAATACCCAGGGTGGCCAGCGAATCCAGAAAACAGGCGGCGAGCCTGCCAAGACCGCCGTTGCCAAGCCCCGCATCGGACTCCTCACTTTCAAGCGCTTCCCAATCAATCCCTAGATGTTTTAAAGTCTCGCGAACCGGCTCTTGGAGCCCAAGGTTGAGTGTGTTATTGGAAAGCAGGCGGCCGACCAAAAATTCCAGCGAGAGGTAGTAGACCCGTTTGACATTTTGCTTGTGATAACCCTGTTGTGTTTTGATCCAGCGTTCCACGATACGGTTCAGGACCGACATGGCCATCGCGAGAAAATTGTCATGCGCAGTCGTGGTATGGCGGTCTTTGGCAAGCCTGTAGTTCAGGTTGAACTGAAAGGAATTTTGAATGCCTTCGGCGCTCATGTCGAGCGGCTTTGTGACAGACGGGTCTTTGTCACGTTCAGGGTTCATGTCTAAAACTCCTTAAACTGTAAGACGGGTTAAGCCTTAGCTTCAAGAGGGACAGGTCCACGCTGTTTTCATGGACCTGTCCCTGGCGTCACTTTAACGGCCGCCGTTTTTCGGAATTCCTGGACCGAAAGGCCCAGGCGGCGCATCAGCAGAATCAGCATGTCCCAATGCGGCCGGATGAATTCAGGCACAGCAGCCGGATCGTTGTTCCAATGTTTCATCAAAAAAAATAAATCATCCTGCGCCGCGCGGCAGTCAAGTTCCAGTCCCAGCTGACGGGCCACTTTATGGATGTGCACGCATTCCCGCACCAGCTTCGGATCCAGTTTAACGGCAAATTCACACGCCCGCCGCACAAGTTCCTGCGCCATAAAGAGGGCCGCTTCCTTCGTGTGTATCTGCACATGGTAGCCCTGCGCCGTGTCCATGAGCCGGCGCAGCGGTGCGGCTTTGCGCAGGGCGAAACTCTGTTCGGCCCATTGCCGGATCAGTTTATTGAAACGCCGGCTGAGCACGTGTTCAGCGGCATAACGGAACTCCTCGGGCACGGGCAGGTTGACACTGCTATAAATGGCATGCATCGGACGGTTTTCTTCATAAATACGCTCGTAAAAACGGCTCACCTGTTCAATCTGGCTCTGCGTAAGAACGGAAACCATCTTCAGGCGATCTTCAAGCAGAAGATCTTTTAGCGCAAAGTGGGCGCCTCCGAAAAGTTCGTCCGTTTTCTTCATAAAATCGAAAAGGTGGAGGTGATGCAGCCCGTCAAAAATAGCTTGTTCCAGATTTTCGAATTCACGGACATCGTGAAGCGCTTTGACCGAACAGCGGAAATCGTAAAGGCCGATCTGAACGGCGGCGAAAACAAAATCGTTTTCTTCGCGCGTGATCCTGCTGGTGACGCGCACCTGCCCGGCATGCACCATCAGGTTGCCAAAAGTCTCTTTGCGCCGGTGCGCGACATGGAGGTGAAAGCAGTAGATGTCGAGCGATTCATCCTGCGAATAGTAATTTTCAAAAATAGCGCCGATGGCGTAATAGCCGACGATGTGTTCCAGCGTGGCAATGCGGGGCCGCACGCGCTGCTCATAGACGCCCCGGCCGTCCTTGAGAGAAGGAATATTGCTTTTAGCTTCGGCCAGATGTCTCAAAAATTCTTCTTCAACGGCCGCCCCCGTCTGCTGGGCAAGCTGACAGGCGCGAGCCGCATACTGCAAAATTTGCACTGTCTCGATGCCTGAGAGTTCGGTAAAAAACCAGCCGCAGCTTGTATACATCAGCATGGCATGACGCTGCATTTCCAGCAATTTGAGGGCCCTGCTGATTTCCGGCCCGGAAAGTTTTTTGCGGGCATGCTGGTCAAAAAAATCTTGAAGGTTGTTTTCTGAACGGTCCAGAATCACGCGCACATACTCATTGCGGGCCTGCCATGGATCTTTCAGGAATTTGGCCGCCTGGATTTCATAGTGCTCAGCCAGCCGGTCACGCAGCCCATCCAATGACTGGCGCAGCACGCTGCGCCAGTCCTGGCGCCACTCGGCCGGACCGTCGCCGCGGCAGCCGCAGTGCTGCTTCCAGCGTTTTACGCCGTGCTCACAACTCCAGGACGTACCCTCTCCCTGATCACCGGCCTTAATGCGTACTTCCTGGGCCGGCGCATGCTCCGCCAAAAATTCCGCATAATTAACGATACGGTAACCGCGGGCCGGCGCTTCGTGGAACAAGAGATAGGCCAGCGCGCGGTCCCCCCAGGCCTTGTGATGACCGAATGTTTCACCGTCCGCAGCCATGTGGATCAGCTGTAAGGCCGCCTCGTCAGGCTTCATCGCGCTCTCAAGCCGGCCCATAAAGTGTTTGGCATCTTTTAAAAGATCTTCAAAGGCCACCGCTTTTGAAATGGGCCCATCGTAGAAAAAAATGTCAACGAACCGCGCGGGATCTTTTTTTA
>JAHFHF010000070.1:0-5113 GCA_023247055.1 Candidatus Omnitrophota bacterium | reverse complement strand
AACATCCTGCCACGGCGCCTGCCTGCTTGCTTCCAGCGGCCTCACAGCTTCGGCCTGGTGCGGCGCCAAAATCGTAAAACGGATCCCTTCTTCAGCCAGCACTTCAAGAGTTTCTTCATTGATGGCGGTTTCGGCCAGCCAGACGCCTTCAGACTCGCGGCCGAAACGTTTTCTAAAATCAGCAAGTCCCCAGCGCAGCTGCGTGACTTTGTCGCGCCGGTTTGCCAGCGGCATGATCATATGGTTATAAACCTGCGCGATGGCATTGCCATGGCCATGATGGGCCGCGCAGCTGGCCCGGTCGGCTTCCAGAATCCGTTTGTAAGTTTCGGGGTGTTTCTGCTCAAGCCAGGACATGAGCGTGGGGCCCACGTTAAAACTCATGCGTTCGAAATTATTGACGATGTTCGTGATCTGGCCGCGCTCATTAAAAATACGCGCGCGCGTATTGGGCCGGTAGCATTCGTGATAAATGCGCTCGTTCCAGTCGTGGAAGGGGTGGGCGCTTTCCTGCTGCTCGATGTCCTCGATCCAGGCGTTCTCGCGCGGCGGCTGATAAAAATGCCCGTGAATGCAGACACTGATCGGTTTCATGATGGACAGCACTTTCGCTGTTAACCCGCGGATTCAAAACAAGATACGAAAAAAAGCGTCCTGTTTAAATTTACACTCAAAAACGCCTTTTTACAAGCATCTTTTAACTCATCGAGGCGGTGGGTAAGCCCTGGATCGCAGGGGATGGGCGCGCTTGCCCGCCGCGCCTTTTGGCGGGACTGTCCCTATTCATGCCATTATGCGGGATCTTGGAAAACGTGGTTATCGGCGACGCCGAAAAGTGAGCGCCGACAAATCTTGCCCACACGGCCATGCATGTGGCAGTGGGCTTTTTGAACTTTAGGCCACTTGCTTTAGAGGATATTTCTCGAGATTTTCGAGGGATTCTAATTCAAGATCAATATCCAAGGCAGGCCAATAGAGGTGGTGTGCATGCAAAAATTTTACTTTATAAATATCCTCAACCGCTGCCTTTTTAAACCATGGAAATTCTGCGAAAGGCAAAAAATACTCTTTTTCTTTGATTAAAAGCCATAGGCCGTGAACACTAATATGACTTACTTCAACTCGTGAAGTGTTTTTTCCATGCTTTTTTGATTTCATTTTGATGCGCCTCCACCACCGTTTGCAATTCTTTCAACTGACGAGAATCGAATCCGTAAAAATGTGCTAGAGCCACAACAGGCTCAATCCAAAACTTAGCTTCACCTTCGGAACTGGTAACATGGACATGCGGTCGTGATTCTTCCCGCGAAAAAAAGAAAACCGATAATTCCGGTATCTAAAAACCGTTGGACTCATGGATAATCAAATATAGCATGAAAAATGAGGGCCCGCCACAAGTAGTAAGACTGCCCGCGGCAAGGTAGATTCAAACGGAATTTAAGCGGGATCTTTGAAGACGCGATAATCGGCGTTGGGGAAAATTTTGTCTTTTTCTTCGAGCTGATGCAGCCAGCCCTCGTCAAGCCGGTTCGCCTGAAGGTCCTCGTAGAGACGGGTGAAATTGAGCAGATGTTCTTTGGTGCGTTTGATGGCATACGGCACCATGGTGCCTGTCTGCAGAATAAATGCCCAATCGCTCGACTGGGCCAGAAAAAGTTCACGCGCCGCCTGATTCAGCGCGCGTTCACTGAAACCATTCTGGCTTTGATAACGGTTGGCCAGTTCCGTCATGCGTAGACCGGCTTTGTGCAAATGGCGGTAAATCCAGTGATTTGCGCCCGAAAGCCACGTTTCGCTGTAGCCTTTCCAGCCCCAACTCGATAGCGAAGGCGTGGCGACCTGATTGAGAGGATACTGCGTCAGATAATCCAGCGGGGTAATCAGCCGCAGCGTATCTTGGTCATAAGCAATCTTGCGCACCAAATAATTTAAAAATTGCGGGCCTTCATACCACCAGTGGCCGTAAAGTTCGGCGTCATAGGGAGAAACAATCAATGGCTTGCGGCCCATAAACTCGTGAAGGTGTTCGGCTTGTTTCTGCCGGTTAAACATAAAATTGGCCGCATGCGACGCCGCTTTTTCCAGCGCGCGGCCCCGCGAATAGGGTTCTTTGTGGTCGCTGCCGGTAATACGGTAATACTTAATGCCTGTGTTGATGCGCAGGCCGTCGGCCGCAATGTAGGGCCGCACATAATCATAGTCGAGGTCAAAGCCGATATCCCGGTAATATTCCCGGTAATCAAAATCGCCGGGATAGCCTTCAATCGCAGACCAGACTTGTTTGGAAGACTCGACGTCACGCCCGAAAGCAGCCACTCCCGACGGGCAATAAAGCGGGGCAAAGACGCCGTACTTGGGTCTTGGCGAGGCATGCAGAATACCGTGAGTGTCTGTCATAAAAAAACGGATACCGTTTTTTTTCAGCAGGCGGTCCACACCGGGGTAATAGCCGCATTCGGGCAGCCATATTCCCTGCGGCCGGCGGCCCAAAACGCTTTCATAATGCTTGACCGCGGTTTCAATCTGCGCAGAAACCGCGCGCTCACTGTGACTGAGCAGCGGCAGATACCCATGCGTTGCGCCGCACGTGATGATTTCAAGCAGGCCGGCGTCCTGAAAATGGCGGAAGGCCCGGGTAATATCGCATTGATAACGCCGGCAAAAAGTATCGCGGGCCAGGATAAAATCTTCCAGATAATGCCGCGCTGTTTCCTGAAATTCAGGCTGCGTCCGCGTGCGTTCCGCTTCCTTCTCCGCCAGTTCAATCAGTTTGTTGATGTGGCGCACATAGCGGTCCTGCAGCAAAGAGTCCTGCAGCATACATAGAAGCGACGGCGAAAGAGTCATGGTCATGCGGCATGGAACGCCGTCGCGCTCAAAGCCTTCAAACATGTGGATGAGCGGCAGGTAGGTTTCCGTGATCGCTTCGTAAAGCCAGTTTTCTTCGAGAAAATAATTGTGTTCGGGATGCCTTACATAAGGCAGATGGGCGTGGAGGACAAAAGAGAGCAACCCTTTTTCCATAGGGCTCAGCGGCTCCGCGCTGGATGAATCACAGGCTCGGGCCTTTCCGTGCGGCGCGCAATGCAGGGTGTCACGGATCTTTCTTCGAGGCGGTCTGCAGAAACAGCGTGGACTTCAAAACGCAGCTGGCTGTCCGGCAAACTCCTGCGCAGGGTAAAAGTGCCGTCGGGTCTGAGTTTGACGGGCTGTCCATTTAAAGTCACCTGGGCATCCGCGGCCGTGGCGCCGGTGACAATCACTTCACAATTCAGGGTGAGCCAGAAATTTCGGTCTTTTTTTTTTACCAGAGAACCGGATGAAAAGCCGCCCGACCCCGAGGTCAGTCCGGAGCGCAGCCTCTCTTCAATCAATTTTCGCAAGGCGGCTGAACTTTGTCCCGGCTCAAAGCCGCCGGAGAGCGCGTACATCCGGTCAAAATCAACGCTCATCCATTCTTCATCCAGCACATCCGACATGCTGGTACGCGGCGTTGTGACCTCATTGGACCGCGCCAGCGCGATAAACCGCCCATCCTCATGCCGTAACCCGATCTCTACGACATAGCTTTGATCCGGTTCTGCATCCAAAAACCAGCTGTCCGCATCGCCGCTGAGTTCGACATCAAAAAAAATGCCGCCGCGCGGGTCTCGCGAAAGATTGTAAATCCGCAAAATACTGCGCACTTTGTCCCAGCCTGCACCCAGCTGCTGCAGGGCGTCTGTTTCCCGGTGTTGGGCAATTTCCCAATAGGCATAAATTTGATAGGGAGCGCAAATCATGAGGTAAATAAAATGGTCGCCGTATCCGGCGGGAAGATCTCCCTGAGGTGCCTGGAAAAAAGCCGGCGGCGTCACCGGCGCATCCTGAATTCCGGAAGGCGTATAAAGGCGTGTTTTCAACTCGCCGGTGATATTAGGAATGCGCCGCGCTCGGACGGCTTCTTTGCGCGGCGCACGAACAGCTGCTTTTTTAGCGGAGGTTGCCGGCTTTTTTTTGCCGGCAGTCTGGGCACGGGAGACACTTTTCTTTTTGCCGTTCTTGGCTGGACTTGATTTTTTCGGTGACGCCATAAACAACCCCTTTAATTTACAAAGCTAAAAAAGCTTTTTTATTATGGCGCAGAATGCTTTAAAGCGCAATGCTCTTTACAGGCATGCCTGAACCCTACCGGTTTTGTTTAACGTTTGCGCTTGGGCCGGCGTTTATCCGCAACCCAGAACTCCATATAACGCCCCAACATAAGGCGGGTTTGGGCATCGAGCGCAGGAATGGCGGCAAACACGACATTGATCCAGGGCAGAAGGAACCATTGCAGCGTAAAAAGGACCCTTTTATAAAACCCATAGCGCACACGTTTGCGCGGCAAGAGCGCCAGGCTGAGCGTAATCAAAACAAAGAGGGTGAAATACGACAATGAAAAAATGACCGAAGAAATCCGGGAGGAACTGTAATAGACCACCGAACTAGAATAAGCCTGATTCGCCAGAATCGCGGGCAGCCAGCCGATCACCATCAGCAGGAAAGACCAGGTCGCCCACATGACATGGCCCTCGAACATTTTAAGCGCATGCGCAAAACGTTTGTTCCAAGCCAGCTTTTTCATCTGCAGAAAACCGCGCATCACCAGCGGAAAGCCTTCGACACCCCAGGCCCAGCGTCGTTTCTGGCGGTAAATACCTTGGGCCGTGCCGAACCAACTGCCTGCATCCACGACATCCATGGATAAAGTCACATACATGGGAACGACCCGGTAATCACCGTCATAATGAATCAGCGCTTTCCAGAAAATCAGCGAGTCATCTGAGATCATATCCACAGGCCAATAGCCGATCTCAACCAACGCTTTAAAACTCATACTATGGCTGGAAAACGTAATCAGCTTGTCTGGATTGGTGGTCTCCGCCAAAATAAAAAAAGAAGAACTCGTTTCCATGACTTTGGCAAAACTAGGCACATCCCAGATGTTATTGTGATAAACCGGAACCGGCTGGAAACTGGCGCGTTGGCGGTCGGGACAGGCCATAAAATTATAAGTCAAACACGAAAAATAAGCCGGACTGACAATCGTATCCGCATCAAAGCAAGAGACGATCACGTGATCAAAGGGAAT
>JAHFHF010000069.1:6553-17918 GCA_023247055.1 Candidatus Omnitrophota bacterium | reverse complement strand
TCTTGGGATCAAGCGATCGACCACGATGTCTGGACCACGAACATTGACACGGTTTATGTTCACCGTATGCTGGCGGCCGCGGGTATTCTGGAATCCGGCACGATACGCCGTGCGGCGGAAATCGGCACGGGCGGGGGACATTTGGCAACCCTGCTTGCAGCCCGCATTCCCGAACTGCAAGAATTAAGCATTTCCGACATCAGTCTTTATGCTTTGCGCGCAGCCAAACGCAACATTCTGCCGTTTCTGGGCTCTCAAACGCGCTTACGTACATTTTGGGGCAAAGGCTTCGGCAATATCGGCAGCGATATGGATTTAGTGGTGGTCAATCCGCCCTATATTCCGGCGCCGCCGTTGGACACGCACGCGCATGAAGACCCCTACCGCGGCACCGGGCTCATCCGTGAAATTGTCCTGGAAGGGACTCAACATTTGAATCCTGCCAACCCGAATGCCGCCATTGCGATCGGCATCAGCTCGCTGGCCCAGCGTGATTTCGACCGCTATATCCGCGAAGCCGGCGACAACATTTCCTACAAACTTGCTGGCACGCCTATCGAGGTGCCTCTTAAAATCCGGAGCATTTCCCGCCAGTGGCGCGATTGGCTGGTGGATGAAGGCCTTTTAAAACGCAAAGCAGACCCTGAAACCGGGGAAGAAAAATACTGGCATACTCTGCAAGTCTATATCCTGCAGCCAGCTGGGCGCTCGGAAGTGCGATTAAAAAAGGTGGAAGGTGGAAGGTGGAAGGTGGAAGGAAAAGCAATACTAGACGAACGACTTTCACCCAATTTCCTTCGTTCCGAAGTACGATCGCAGGACTTTCTCCTGGGTGACCAGCCTCTAGAATTGGCGATACCTGAAGTTGTTTCAGCTATGGCGCGTTATGCGACCGAGCAGCATCTCGGTATTGCCCGGCGGCGCAGTAACGGCCTCGAAATCGAGTTTGTCCCGGAATCCGGTGTTGCAGAAACCGTGGGCATGTCCCTGCGAGATGACGCAAAAAGGCTGCACATCTATCTTATGGAACAGCCCGAGGGGCAGCCGGTGAGCGAACGGCGTGATGCCTTTGTGGATATAAACTTTCATAAAAGCGAGATCACAGGAAACATCGGCATACGCAATGCCCCTCAACTCACTTATCATCAGTTCCATCTAACACTGCGTAATCTCAAAGGGTTTCGCCTTGATACCAAGGCCGGCCTAACGTCCCTGGTTTTGCTGACCGATGCCGCCCCTGAACATCTGCTCCTCAGCAGGGACCGCGTTATTCCCACCTACCAGGCCAACGGCTTTTACTTCCGCCGTCTCAAAATGGAACCGGCGAAGAGCGAAGTGCGCGCAGCGCATGTTACCAAGGCAGCATTGATCGAGCAGATGATTTCAGCGACGGGCGGTTCTCGAGAAGAAGTTACAGCCAAAATCGAGCGCATTGAAAAAAGCACTTTTGATCGCGTGGATTATTCTTTCCCTGTTTTGCAGCATATGATCGAGATTGGATTTTTTCAAGAGGATGGGCTCGAGAAACTGGAAAAAGTTACTCAAATCATGGAGGCCATCAAAGACCAGAATGTCATTGGCCTTGTGCGCTGGATGTTTGATGAGACAAGTTTTTTTAAAAATGATTTTATGACCAGACTTGATCAATTGGTGCATATCGCACGAGTCATGGAAACACGGCAATTCTATGTGACGACGGGGCCGATTGAGATGGGGGGTAAATCCGGAACCGCACGCAGGCTGGAAACCCCTGCCGCAGTGCCCGCCTTCGGTGTTCTCAGGAGGTTGATCGAGCATCGCTATTTTGATACGGATGCGCTGCACAAACTTGAACAGATCGCCGGTTATTTTGAAAATTTAAGACTGGCTGCCGGCGCCGATGAACCGGAGATATTCCAGAGAGCGGTAAATGCAATTGACAAAGCCGCCCATAAAGGCCTTAAGGAAGGCTTGCAGGTAGAGCAAGTCCTTGCAGAAGCAGTTCTCGCATTTTACAAAAAGGAAACCGGGCTGCAGCGGCTGCTTCGGATGACCGGCTTTTCTTTAGCTATGGGGATTTCTTTGAGCATTGCAGCCTATTTTTTTGCGATGCCTAAAATTATTTTTGTTCTGCTGATTCCTACCGTGACTATCGATATCGTTCGTGCCTTCCGGCGTCTAAGTCGCGAAAGTGAGCAAAGAAAAGAGGCTGCTTCGACCCGGCGTGATGTCGTGGCCCCCAATCAACTTGTGGAATTTATGCAAAGACCTCTTCGGACTTCGAGTTCTTTGAGGAGCGAGGTTCGCACTACTACCATCGCAGATGCATTGGTTGTGGCGATAGGCGGCAGCAGGCCCGAGGTCGAGTCCAGACTTACGCGTATGGCGCGGGCGAGTCTCGATAGCGGGGGTTATTCATTGCGGGGTTTGGAAGGTCTAGCACAGCAGGGCCTTTTCCAGAGTAGTGGGATTGAAAGATTGGAAAAAATCACCCAAATTGTCGAAGCCGTTAAAGATCCGGCAAACCTGTTGGTTGCCATGGAGATCATGGCTACAAATGGTTTTTTTAACGCTCGCGTTGAGGAAAAACTCGATGCTTTGGTCCGGATCGCCAAGATTATGGAAACAAACTATGTTCATGTGCAATCGAGTTTAGGGTGGGCGTATGGCCAGAATGGAATTTTGTCTCGCCCCATACCGTCTGCCGGTGTCTATGCTTTCATGATTCTTGAGCGGCTTTCTATAGGCTATTTTGATGCAGATGCGTTTCAAAAACTCCAAGAGCTTGCAAACTACTTTGAAGAATTCAGGCAGATCGCTGGCTTGCGCGAGCGGGAAGCCTTTGAAAAGCTGGATGAAAAATTTGCCGCCAGTTTTCGCCGTGACATTCAAAAGAATGGCCGGGTGGAGCGAATTTTTTCAAACGCGATTCATGATATGAATAAAAAAGAAACCATGATTCAGCGTTTGGCTTACAGGGCTGTATTTTCTTTGATTGTGGGGATTCCACTTGGAATGATTGCTTATTTTTTTGCAGCACCCAAGATTCTTTTTGGATTGGTGCTTCCCGCCGCTTTTGATGTTTTGCGATTTTTTAGCGACCGGAGTTGGCAAAAGGCAAAAACGTCAGGACGGCGCGACCGGGTTCCAGTGCAGCGTCTTGAAGAATTTATGAACAGTGCGAGTTTGGGAGCGTTTACCCCTCCGCCGGCCTCAGCGAATGCGACTAGTCTTGAGGCGTATTATCTGAACCGGGCACGGGCCCTTAGGGCGCTGGATGAAGTTTTGTTGAGCGATCCCAAGGAGTGGCATCCCGAATCCGAGATTCAGCAAAGACTTCAGGAATACCAAAAAGAGAAAAAGTTCATTTTAAATGCCGTAAAAAACGATGCGGATTTGACTGCCCATTTTGAAACCCTGGAATCTCGTTTAACACGGCTTCTTTCCTCCCGTTCAGAAGTGCGTGCAGCCCCATCAGGGCTGCCGACACGCCTGTCCTTGCATCCCGCAAGGGCCGAAGTGCGGATAAAAGTGCTGGAAGCAATACCCTCGATAAAAACGATCGAGACACTTGCGTACCTTTTATTGAGTGTCGATGGGCTTAGTTATCTTTCGGGTGAATTAGCCAATGCCGCCCCAGAGATTACGCAGGAGATCTTAGAGGCCTTTCAAACGAGCGAGTTGTCCGAAGTTGATGCCTCTATCGCAGCGGTCCGTATGTGGAAGCCATGGACCCAAAACTCCTGGTGGAAAGTCCGGGAGGCTATCAAAAGCCGGTATCTCGAACTGATCCGGCCACGGATGGAAAAACTTTTTGAAGCTGTGGAACAAGTTCAAGACGAATCAACCTACTTTCTTGCTTATAAATTGCTGCATGCGGACACAGACACTCAATTGACCGATGCGGAAAACGAGCTGCTCCAAACGCACCCGAAGCTTCAAGATTTGAAGGACTTTGAGGTCCTCTCGAATTTAGAAGTCGCTTCTCCCTTAGTAAAGCTTTGGATTTTGAATGATCTTGGCCGAGTGTCGCGCCGATTAAACGAAAAAACCATCCGATTGCAGAAAAACGAGGTTCTCCGATCAGAAGTGCGGACCAGCAGGTCTCCTGCCCAATTTGTAGAACAGAAAAACGATGACATTGTTATCCCGCGCCGGACGCTGTTCTTGATACCGGCTGCGCTTGCGGCGGGCTTGGGTATACGCATTTGGAATTCTTTAGCGCAGAGCGCCCGGGCCCGGCGCCGGGAGGTCATACGTTCACTGCTGACGCTGTCCGAAGAAGATCTGCACCATAAGGATAAAACCGGCAAGGTCGACCGCGCTCTTCTTTTCAAACAAATCGAATCTCCGGAATTGAATAGCGACATGTGGGATGCCGCGAATCTGCTGGGCCGGCTGCGATCCCCATCCGATTTACCTTACTTGCAAAGTCTTCTGAATATTTCTCAAAATCCGCGCAAAAGTCTCAGGCTGGCCGATACGGCAGCGGAAGGCATTTCGAAAATACTCAATGGCTCTCAGCGCACGGATATTTCCAAGGCTGATTTTGACAAGGCCTTCGAACTTTTATTGAACTATGTCCGGCGCGATCCGTCTCAAGATCATGATTATTCGGCGGATCATCTTATTCAATACGAGAGCGGCGGAAAAAAACGTGAGGAGTGGATCAGCGGCTTGGAAAATTTCCATGCTTTTGTAATGGTTTCCATTTTGCACCGCGGCCGCATCAGCGATATTCAAGCAGCGCACGTGATTGAAGAATTAAAAACCATCGAGCAAAAGGCTGATTGGAAATGGAATCCCAAGGCTCTGCGCGCGGGACTGGCCGTTAATGCCAATCCGCATCCCAAAATTCAAGAGTATGTACTGCGCTCTGAAGTTCGGATGAAAGAAGACAGTGAGGCTGCCAAGATCGCAGAAGAGCAAGTAGCGGCGCTAGCACGCTGGCTGAGCAGATTGACGCCGAAAGATCTGGAAGTCATGGGAGCGCTGCAGGATCTTTTTCGCCACACTACTGCAGACGTTTTAAAGGCCAACAGTTTTAAATCCATGATGCTTTCGGATCGGATGAAAAAAGCGGCGGCCGGCTTCAATGCTTTTGGACAAAGTTATCAGACCGGCAGGGACAATGTGCCGCTGCGGATCCTCTATATCCATGTTGAAACGGAAAAATCGGGGGATCCCAAAAGTCCTTTGCATGCTTTCAGGTCGGAAGTCCGATCAATGCCGACAGCATTGACGACACGCCTGTCTTTGCATCCGGCAAGGGCTGAAGTGAGAACTTCAAGCGAAACCATTGACCGGGCCGATAAAGACGGCATTGTTTTTTATGAAACGCGAATTCCATTCTTCGAAGTTTTTGTGCGTAAAAAACCCGGCGGCCAATTTGAATACGGCATCAATGAAAAGGTTTTGGGCAAAACGGGTACGATAGATATCCAGGATATCGACAAGGCCGGTAAACGCAAAACAATCAGGTTTAGTTTTGACGTAAAAGATGTTGGGTTTAGCACGTATGACCGTTGGAGCGGGCAAGTTGTTTATGATACGGTCAAACAAACCTTTGAAAAATCCGTGCTTTTAAAGCGCAGTTACACCCCTGATTTATCTGACCGGGGCGAAACGAGTGAGCAGATGCGCCGCTTTATTCACACCTGGTTCGATGGTTTTGATGAACGCGCCGCCTTTTTTAAGGAACTCCGTACCTCCTTTGAGGAGGCGTTGCAACATGCGGCTATAACCGAGGATCGGCGCCAAGAACTTTTGGCCCAGACCAAGGCCCTTGCGGTCTTAAAAGATGACTTAAAGGCAAAACTAAAACAACAAGAAGCCGGCTTGCATCAACGCTGGAGCCGGGATGATTTGTTTGACATTTATGCTTTTGTCAGTGGATCCGCTATGCTGATCGATTATTACAATGCCTGGCTGATCGACCAGCAGCACCAACTGCAGCAGCTTAGTCCATCCAGCCGTTCTGAGCTGCGCGTGGCAAATGCGCAGCCGTCCACCGGGCTTATTTTCGGTAAATTTGCCCCCTTTCACCGTGGCCATGAACTCATGATCCGGCAGGCCCTTGACCAAGTGGACCGGCTCATTGTCCTCGTTTACGATCATCCGGAGTTGATGAATATCCGCGCGGATGAAATGGCCCAAATGATCCGTGATATTATTCAAGACCCGCGCCTGACGGTCATTCCGGTCTATGGCGCGCCGCCTTCCGGGAATACGCCTGCTGTCAATGAAGTTCATCTTGAATTTATGCGCCAGCAGCTTTCCGGCGTTAAAATTGATAAAGTTTTCAATAACGAATGGTACGGTGTCCGGATGGCCGAAGGGCTTGGGGCCAAACTTATTCAAACAGATCTTAAGAGAGAACAAATCCCCGTATCCGCAACCATGATCCGGACTCAGCCTTCCGGTTCTCTGGCGAGAACGCTTCTTCATCCCAATGTTTTTGAGCGCGTTAATCAGCCCGGCACGCGTCTTTGGGAAAATGCCGTTCCCAGCGCGCTTTATCGTGAAGCGCTCGATGCGTCATTTGTGGACCGGCCGATGGATGAGACCGAAAAAGAACGTATTCGCAGGCGGATTCAGGAATTAAATCCTAGCTATGCGGATCAGGAGAAACTCCTGCATAACCTGAAATGGGATCCGGCCAAGTTTGCGCAGCCGCAAAGCCCCTCTAAAGTCGGTGTGCTCACCGGTGAAAATGCGCGTCTGTTTAGTCAGCAGCGCGGTCTTCGATTGCTCGATATGGCAGTTCGTATGCCGGGCAAAGGCTGGGCAATTCCCAAAGTACTCGAACCTTATCGCGAGGCGATCCGGCTAACGGTTGAGCACGAGCGTGCGATCAATCCCGATTTTGATGACGCTTATTACGTTTATGTGACCCTTGATCAAAAAATCGTTCAGCCGGGCAAAAGCCAGCGCCGGCCCGGGGCGCATGGCGATGCCTTTGTCACGCGCGAAACGAACGATTTGTCGAAGGAAGTGATGACTGATAATACCTATGTCATGTCCGATGTCGCTGCGCTTGCCACCTATCAATATCCCGGGCCTTTTCCTTTGGAGGGCATTGATTTAAATGATGATGACGCCGTGCTGCGGCATTTTGACCGATTGGCCGCCGGGCAAACCCCCACGCAATTTGCCCCTTATGAGATGGCGCGCATGACGCCCTACGATATCCACAGTGTGGCCGTCAACCAGACCGCTGAACCGGTTGAGAGAACTTTTATCAAAATTCAATTCAGCCGCGACAAACTCAACATGGCCGGCAATACGCTCAACCACGTTGAAAGACCGGACGGCAAACCATTTTTTGATTATTCGGGCTGGACATGGGTACCCCGTGATCCGGATAGACGCAACAACCGCAACAGTATTTTAGGCTGGGGCCGCCCGGACGCGGATCAATTTCAACAGATCGATCCGGATCAGATTGATTTTTCCAAAGATAAAATTTATGCCAGTTGGGCTGAGCCGGATCTTTTCTGGGCCAAAAAAAATCAACGGGTTCATGCTCAGCCCGCCGTTGAAGACGAGGCGCTTGAAACCCGGGTCCGTGGCGATGTGGTTTCTTTCAATATTGCCCAAAAAGGGGATTGGAAAATTACCACGAATCAAGGCGACCAATATTTTCTTTCGGAAGAAAAATTAAAAAAACGTTACTGGGTTCAGGAATTGAAAGAAGGTTATTTTTATCCCCGTTCGGAACCGGTCCGCATGGTAAAAGTCAAAACGCCGGTGCGTTTCCGCTCGCCGTGGGGTGCTTGGCAGTATTTGTCGCCCGGCAGCGTGATCGCCGGTTTGGGCAGCAAAGACATTTATGGCATCCACCGTGAAAATTTTAACGGTGCCTACCGAAAGACGGATGCTTCGGGCAATTTGCTTTCTGAGGATCTCTTGCCGGTGCATTTAGCCTCGACGAGTGAGGACGCGGCACTGCTTAAAGTTCAAATCATTCAGGCGAATCCGGATCAGCCTGTCAACCGTCTTATGACAGTTCAGAGATGGGACATTCGCGAATGGTCCAAGCCGCATCTTCCCGTCATTATTGGAAGCTTCGCTCCCGAAAAAACTTTTGATTTTGACGGCATGTCGGCTGTTCGCCATTTAGATCTTTTGATTTATGCGCCCGGTCAAGGATGGGCCCTGCCCAAGGATCTTGCGCCTTTCGAAGATGAAATCCGGCTTGCGGTGAATGCCGAGCGTCTGGTCAATCCCCGCTGGGCCGAACGATTTGTGCATATCACGGTCGATCAAAAACAGGTCGGCCTCCAGCAATATGGACGCAGGGGCGGCTTGCATGGGGATGGCGGATTGTTTGATTTTGACGGGAACCCGTTGGATGTTACAGCGCAAAACCGCAATTTTATCCTGGCCCAGCAGGGCCGGTTCGTTGATCATGCCTATATTTTCTACGACAAACTACCGACCGCTTTTTATCCGGGGCCTTTTCCGCTGGACAATAATCCGCCGGGTGATTTTAAAGCCATGGTATGGACTCAACCGCCCGTATTTTATCCGGGAAAGACGCTGCTGCGCCTGAATGCCTATGACATCCATACGTCTACTTTGAATGATTCGACAGAGCCCGTGAAGCGGACCTTTTTCAAATTGCAATTTACGGAAAGACTATTGGATCGGCCTGAAAAAAATTCACAAAATTCCTATCTGGATTATGCTTTCGCCCGCCAGGTCTCG
Source organism: Candidatus Omnitrophota bacterium (assembly GCA_023247055.1). Classification (GTDB taxonomy): domain Bacteria; phylum Omnitrophota; class Omnitrophia; order Omnitrophales; family Aquincolibacteriaceae; genus JAHFHB01. Next base: position 9,230 of record JAHFHF010000069.1, on the reverse strand, counting down.
CGTCAGCGCTCAGAAGTGCGGACGGAAGTGACGATTTCGGCGGGTGCGGAAAATAAAATCGATGAGCATCTCACCATCCAGGTGCGAAACGTGCGTGACGGCCGGGCCCTGATTACTTTTGACTATGCGGATGCAATTCATTCATCGAAGCAGTTTTCAAACGTGGAAGCAGGCGCAAAGCTGGCGGATGTCTTTGGACGAGTTTTTAGCATCAAAAGTATTGTGGGACGGAATGTTACCCTTGACTATGGCGGCTTGACGATTGCGGCAAGTCTCGAGGGAGCAACGCCAAAACCTGTTTCGGCAAAAACAACTCCCATGCCCATGGTTCCAACGACCGGACAGGGCGACAGCACGATCATCGATTTGGGATTATCCCATGCAGCGGCAAAACCCGCGCCAAGCAAACTTTCACCCTTGGCGCAGCGTATCGCGGCCGACCTGGCCTTATTACAGTCGAAGCCCCCAGCAAATTCATTCCTGCTGGAACTCTATCAATCAGCGGATGGCGGCAGCCGGGTCAACTGGAAAATACGCATTCGGGGCTTGAAAGGCGAAGCCAAAATGCGAACGATGACTTCGGCCATCATTCAGGCTGTTTCCACCAGCCATATCGATGTGCAAATTGATTTTCCGGCAAAGTATTGGCAGCCGGAGCTGCTTGCGCGAATGATTGCAAAAGTCTTGGAGCCGGGGTTTACGCTAGAGAGGTTTAACGAAAAGCAGGACAAAATCAAGGCTTCAAAAACAGCCATTGAGCACGGACGTTTTCTTGTTACTATCAAACCCAAAACCGCGAAGTCGGAAGTGCGGAGGGAAAAGGTCGAAGGTGGAAGGTCGAAGGTGGAAGGAAAGAGATTCGGTGAAATGCCGCAGCTATCTCCTTCGACCTTTGGTACGACCCATGCTGCCATCGATAACTTCCGCACAAAGACTGTCAATTCCATGAGCCTTGCCGTCCGCCTGTCTTCCAGCCAACGCATGATCGCTCGTCAATCCGCAGGACTTTACGTCTCTCCAACCATGTTTGCCCGTGAGCAGGGGATAAGCTGGGAAGACGCGGCTTTGGCCATTTTCCATGTTATTGCCGAAGAAGAAGGCCTGCTGATGGATGAAACAAAGGTGATCTCCGTTCTCAAGACGGCGCGCGAAGCCCTGGCGGAGTTTGCGCCGCTGCTGAATGCCTCTGAAGAAAGCTTCCGTATTGCGGATATTATTCCGGCCGAGCAGTTTAAAACCAGCGACATCTTTTATGCTCTGGCCGTGCATATTCTGGCCAGGCCCGGCGACCGCCTAAGGCTTTATACTACCGGCGCAGAAAGTGTGAATATTCAAGAGGTCAATGCCCGGCTGAATGCGATTTTAAAAAAATTAGCCGTGCCGGATGGTTATGCCGCCAGCCGCGTTGTTTTCGTGGATGCTTCCGGCTTGGATGAAGCTGAGTTGCAGCGCCAAATCCGTCGCGACATGGGCGGAAAACAATCCGGCTTAAAAAGTGCTTTGCTGGCGTCAGGACTTCCCTTTTTGGAAGACTTGGCGGGCACGAGTTTCTATAAGCTGCAGCGCGATGCCCGCATAACGAATGCCGCGCGTCTGGTTTCTCCGGCGCTTTTGGCCGAGACGCTCGATCAGCGCACGGTGCTTCAAATGGAGCAATGGCTGGCCTCCAAAGGCTTATCCGGCCGTTTGGCCGCCCGTTTTGCGGCCATGATCGCCGCAGTCCGCACCCTCGCCCAAGCCGCCTAATTGTTTTATCCCGGTACCTTATGGTACCGGGATAAAAATCAAAATTGCTATAAATTAATATTTTTAAGCTTGAATTTTAGCAGCTTCTCCCTTTTTAATCTCCCCCAGAGAACACGGAGGGAGAAATAAAGAGGTCTGTGGTTTTCCTTCCTCCTATTTTTCGGGGAAAGAGGTCGGCGCTGTTTCCTCCCCCGTGCTTTTCGGGGGAGGATCAAGGAGGGGGAGGAAAACGCGTTGGGCGGATTTAAATAAAGTTGCTATAAATTGATAGTTTTGAACCTGGTTTTAGTGTTTTCCCCCCTCTTTAATCTCCCCCCGGAGAACACGGGGGGAGAAATAAGACATTCTATTTTTCCTCCCCCGTGTTTTCCGGGGGAGGATTCAGGTGGGGGAAAAAGCAGGACCAAAATAGCATTTGACAAACCCTCTTTGGTAGGGCATGCTTATTACGTAGCAACTATGAAGTGGCAAATCGTTTGAACCGCAAGTTCAGAAGAAACACTTTCTGCTTGCGGTTTTTTTTGTGTTTGGCCCGGCAACTGAACATCGGGCTTCCCGGCTGCTAAGCCGGCTGCATGATGGCTTAACCGTCGGCGCTTCAATAAAGATTGCTGCAATTTTTTCGAAAGGAGTACAAAAATGGAAAAAGGAACTGTGAAATGGTTTAACAATTCCAAAGGCTATGGCTTTATCGCACGTGAAAACGGCGGTGATGTATTCGTACATCACACCGCAATCGGCGGCGATGGCTTCAAGACTTTGGATGAAGGCCAGAAGGTCGAGTTCGAAGTCACCCGTGGACCGAAAGGCGAACAGGCCTCGAACGTTGTTAAGCTGTAAGCATTAAACTAAAGCCCCGCACTCTTAACTGAGTGCGGGGCTTTTTTTTGAGTATGAATTCGGTACTCTGTATGAGTTTGTTTTTTCGTTT
>JAHFHF010000069.1:0-6543 GCA_023247055.1 Candidatus Omnitrophota bacterium | reverse complement strand
CACTTTAATCACTGAAGCGTTATGCGAGTTTCCCCCCCCCCTCTTAATCTCCCCCCGGAGAGCACGGGGGGAGAGATAAAAAATGTTTCAGGTAGGTGCGCAGCGGCCGAAAAAGATTCTGTCCCCCCCCCGAGTTTTTAGGGGGAGCATAGTTTATTTCCTCCCCCGTGCTTTCCGGGGGAGGATTAAGGTGGGGGAAAAAGAATAAACCCGCAGCGCGATAATCAAAACTTATGAATTACAACTGACGGTTGCTTCATGCGCTTCTACGCCGACCTGCATATCCATTCCAAATACTCCCGCGCGACCAGCCGCGACTGTGATCTTGAAAATCTGGCGTTCTGGGGCCGCAAAAAAGGCATTACCGTTATCGGTACCGGCGATTTCACGCACCCCGCCTGGTTTAAAGAACTCACCGAAAAGTTGGTGCCGGCAGAACCGGGGCTTTACCGTCTGCGCGATGATCTCGAGAGCGAAGTCCTGCGGCGTCTGCCGTCGGCCTGCTATGGCACGACGCGTTTTATGCTCTCGGTCGAAATCTCCACGATTTATAAAAAAGGCGACAAGACCCGCAAAGTTCACCACTTGATTTACGCGCCCACGCTGGAACAAGCCGGCATGATCAATCAGAAGCTTGGAAAAATCGGCAATATCCGTTCTGACGGCCGGCCGATTCTTGGGCTTGATTCACGTCATTTGCTCGAGATTGTTTTAAGCGCGGGCGAAGGCTGTTACCTGGTTCCAGCGCATATTTGGACGCCGTGGTTTTCAGTGCTGGGTTCCAAATCCGGTTTCGACCGCGTCGATGATTGTTACGCCGACCTCGCCAAACACGTCTTTGCCGTCGAGACCGGGCTGTCTTCCGACCCGGAAATGAACTGGCGAATTTCGCACCTCGACCGCTACCGTTTGATGTCAAATTCGGACGCGCATTCCCCGCAAAAACTGGGCCGCGAAGCCTGCCTTTTTGAAACCGATCTGGATTATTTTGCGATGCGCCGGGCGCTTGAAACCGGCAAAGGCTATGGCGGGACTGCTGAATTTTTTCCGGAAGAAGGCAAATACCACATGGATGGCCACCGCAATTGCAATGTGCGCCTGACGCCGGAGGAAAGCCGTGCGCATGGGGGCCTGTGCCCAGTTTGTAAAAAACCGCTGACGCTGGGTGTTTTGTACCGCGTGATGGAACTTGCGGACCGCAAAGAAGGTTATAAACCGGCAGAAGCCGCCGCGTTTCAAAGCATCATTCCGCTGCCCGAAGTCATTTCTGAGATTGTTCACTCGGGAGTCAGCAGTCAAAAGGTGTGCCAGCCTTACGAAACCCTGCTTTCAAAATTAGGCGATGAACTTTCAATTTTAAACCAAGTGCCGGTTGAAAATATTCGGCGTGAGGGCTCAACCTTGATGGCCGAAGCTATTGGCCGTATGCGTGCCGGGCAAGTGATCCGTGAAGCAGGTTATGACGGCGAGTATGGTCGCATCCGGCTTTTTAAGGATGGGGAGTTGGAGAAGAAAATGTCGGTAAGTGTAGGTGTATTGTTTGAGATAGAGCAGGGGAAAAAAGAAGGTGGAAGGTCGAAGGTGGAAGGTGGAAGGAAAAAGGAGAAAGGGGAAAGGGAAAAGGGGAAAGAAATAGTTGGAACTTTGTCTTCCAACCTCCAACTTCCAACTTCGAACTCACCCTCATCTGTTTTTTCTCGCCCCTCACGACTCAAGACTCACGACCCATCCCTATCCACGGGTCTTTCGTACGGTATTCTTTCGGCGCTTGATCCGGATCAACGCAAAGCGGCAGAAATTTTGAGCGGCCCGGTCATGATTCTTGCCGGGCCTGGCTCGGGTAAAACGCGGACTTTGACCCACCGCATCGCGCATCTTGTGACTTCAGGAACAGCCAGTGCCGGGCATTGTCTGGCGATTACATTTACGCGGCGTGCGCGCGATGAGATGCTTGGGCGTTTGAAAAAACTGCTTGGCCGGAAAACCCAAGAAGTATCTATCCTGACTTTTCATGGCATCGGCCTTCAGATTCTGGAAGAGAACCGTGAAGCGGCGGGGCTGCCGCGGGGGTTCCGCACGGCGGACGAAAAAGAGCGTAAAAGCTTTGCCGTGAAAGCGCTGAAATGGTCCGAAAAAAAGACTCAGACCGCTATGCGCCGGCTGGCCCTGCTGAAACGGCAAGGTTTGAAGCCCCAGCCCCAAAGCGACGAGGCTTCGCTGGCCGCGCTTTTTGAAGAATGGCGCGATCACGAAGGCTGGCTGGATTACGAAGACCTGCTGCTTTTGCCCCTCAAGCTGCTGGATGAAAATCCAACCCTTGCGGCCGCTTACCGTGAGCGTTACCGCTGGATCTCCGTGGATGAATATCAGGACATCGATGCGCTCGGCTACCGTTTGGTGCGGCATCTTGCGCCGCGTGACGGTAATTTATGTGTCATCGGCGATCCGGATCAGGCCATTTACCGTTTCCGCGGCGCAGATGTGCGTTTTTTTATGGAGTTTGAGAAGGATTTTCCCCTCGCTCATCAAATCCGGCTGGCGCGCAATTACCGTTCCGGAGATTCCATTCTGTCCGCCTCGTCACAGATGATCGCGCCTGCAAGCCTCACGGAAACTCAGGGCATGACGCCGCTTATCGGAGACACCGGCAAGGTGGTTATTTATCAGGCGTCTACAGACCGGGCTGAGGCCGAATTTGTCGTGGAAAGTATTGAAAAAATCCTCGGAGGCGGCTCATTTTTCTCAGTCGACAGCGGCCGTTCTTCCGGCGCCGCGGAAGAGAGTTTTTCATTCGCGGACTTTGCCGTGCTTACCCGCACGGAGGCACAGGCGGACCTATTGCAGGAGGCTCTTGAGCGCTCAGGGTTCCCGTTTCGGCGGTTTTCCCACGAAAATCCGGAAACAGAGTGGGATGAACGCGCGGATGCTATTGCGCTGTTGACGTTGCACGCTTCCAAAGGACTTGAATTTTCAGTCGTGTTTATCACAGGTTGTGAAGACGGTTTAATCCCTTTTTTCTTTGGCACGAAAGCGGACCCCGAAACCCTTGCGGAAGAACGCCGTCTTTTTTATGTGGGCATGACCCGCGCCAAAATCCGGCTCTTTCTGTCGCATGCTGCCCGGCGCATGCAGTATGGAAAAGTCCGGGAACAAGAAATCTCTCCCTTTCTCAAAGACGTCCAGGAAAATCTCCTGGAACGAAAAAAATCCGCGCCCCCAAATCCACGCAAGTCTGCCCAAAAAACCCAACTCGACCTCTTCGCTTAATCAACCGGATTGAATTTGAGCCGGTTGAGTTTCAAATTCGCCTTTTATAAGTTGTAACCCTAGTGATTTCAATGGGTTATAAATTAGTGCCCTCCTTGTAATTCCTGCCTCCACAAGTTATCTTTTAATAGAACAAAAAATCATCGTATAGCACAGAATAATTTTAGTGATTTAAGAAGATAACTTCTGCAAAAGGACGAGGTTACTAGCGTCTATGGAGTCTGAAGTCAGATACAAACCATGCTTGCGTTGGCGCCGCTCAATAGCCGCCGCGACGCTTTTTATCTATCTTGCCACACAAAATTTTTCTGCCGGTTTTAACCCTATTGCTTATGCCAGTGAAGTCTTCGTCTCCAGGGCAGCATTTCCAGAAGACCCTCTGCAGATCCGTCTGCCGGCCAATCTTGGAACCATTCAAGATTTTTACAAGGGAGAATCAGGACAGACGGTTGTCGTGATTCAAGACGCCCATTCGATTCCGGATGCGCAAAAAAGCATTCACCAACTGATCCGGTATTTCCAGTCCGAGTATGGCGCCGGGACCGTGGGGCTTGAGGGTGCGTCATCCCAACTTGATCCGCAAATCTTCCAAAGCTTTCCTGACAAGACGATTTTGAAGCGGGTGTTTAAAGACTATCTTGTCAAAGGTGAACTTTCCGGGGGAACTGCGGCGGCCATATTCTCAGAGAACTCTCAAAGCGTTTTCCATGGCGTCGAAGATTGGGGATTGTATGAGCAGGGGCTGCGGCTGTATCGGCAAGCGATGGGAGAGGAAAAGAGAGTTTTGCAAAAGGTGGAAGGCGGAAGGTGGAAGGTGGAAGGAAAGAAAAAACAAATTTATCCGCAAAAGCTTTTAGAAGTCGATCAAACATTGCGGGGTTTTCATGAGAATCGCGTGGGTTTAGCGGAGGTGCTTAAAAAACTGGCGGCGGTGAAAAGACCGGATGCCGGGACGGAACTTGCGGCGTTGGTGGAAGAAATAGAGCGTGAGGGAACGGATCAATCGGCTGTGGAGGCCGAGATAAGGGGGATTGCGGAGAATATAAAAAAGGTGGAGGGTGGAAGGTGGAGGGCGGAAGGAAAAAAAGCATTTAATAAAAAATATCAAGAGTTTCAGACCGGCCAGTTATCTGCGCAGGCGTTTGCGCTTTATTTGCAAGAGCATCTGCGTGATTGGGTCATCCTGAACGGAGAAGGAATTGAAAACGTATCCCGCGAAGGATCTCAGAACAAAAGTTCTTCCCTCGTTACCGTTGAGCGCTTGCTGAGTTCAGTATCCCGTCTCGCCGGCAATCAACAACGCCTGCGCGACATCGAAGGTACCAAGTTTTTCGCCGATTTCGAGCGCTATGCCCGCGACGTCAAGGAAAGCCTGATGATGAACGACGATCAACGCGCTTTGGATCGCGAGAACCGTACGTTGGAGCTTTACGAAAAACTGGCTAAGCTTGAGCTTACCCGCGAGGAATGGGAAGAATTTAAAAATAACGGAGTGCAAACAGCAACCCGCTTTGTCATTGCGAGGAGGCCACAGGCCGACGAAGCAATCTCGGATTTTGAGCCGCTTTTTGACGCGCACATTGCTTTTTATCAAAATGCCGAAGCCCGTGATGCTGCTTTTTTAAAAAAGCTCCTCCACCTGTCATTCCCGCCTTTGCGTGGAAGCAAAGACAGATCAGGACGAGGCCCCCATAGGGACTCGCCTGAGCAGTCTCCGGCTCCTGACGGAGGCAGATCAGGACGAGGCCCCCATAGGGACTCGCCTGAGCAGTCTCCGGCTCCTGACGGAGGCAGATCAGGACGAGGCCCCCATAGGGACTCGCCTGAGCAGTCTCCGGCTCCTGACGGAGGCAGTCATGTCTACACCGCTGTTGGCGGTGTGTCATTCCCGCCTTTGCACGGAGGCAAAGACAGTCATGTCTACACCGCTGTTGGCGGTGTGTCATTCCCGCATGCTTCTAGCGGGAATCTCAGAAGCCGATCCCCGATAAAAGCATTCGGGGATGACAAGAGAGTGGCGCTTCTTGTTGCCGGCGGTTTTCACGCGCACGGAGTCATTAAACGGCTCAAAGAAAAAGGCATGTCTTATCTGCTCGTCATGCCCGCGATTAAAACGGTGCCCACAGAGACGAAATACCGCGCTCACATGCAGTGCGACGTCTCGTGGAAAAATTATTTCAAGGTCGAAAACGGCAAGGTGAGTTTGTATAAGGCGTTTGTGAGGGCGGCGAGGGATCGATTGTTAGGGCTTAGTCGTGAGTCGTCAGTCTTGAGTCTTGAGAAAAAACAAAACCCAAGACTCACCCCTCAAGACTCACAACTACTTAAAGCCTGGCGCGACCAAATCATCCGCGATCTGGCCCAAAAAGGGCAACTCGAAAAAGCTGGAGAGTACACGCGGTTTATCGACGAGAAAACAGAAAAAAGATCCGGAAAAAAAATTACGCCGGCCGCTTTGGCGCGTGTGGAGCGTTTTATCCAAGGACTGCGCCATTTAAAACAAAGCGGGCAAATGACGGAGACGAACATTCGTAACCTGCTTCAACCCCAAACGGCCGTTCCCATGGTGGAGGGGCCGGCCATGCTCAGCCGAGGTGACCTTACATCGGCCGACCTGATCCGGTTTGAGCCGGTGGAACTCTCTCGTTCGGAAATGCGGAGCAGCAGTGTTCCTGGTATTGAATTACAAAACAGCAGCAAGGAGACGAATCCCAAGAGAAAAGACCGGCAGACGCAGCGTCCCAAAGCGCGCATCTCTGCAGACACGTCCGGAGAAAGCAAAATTTATGCGGCTCTAGAGGTTTTGCGGCCTGCGCTTGAGAAAACAGTCAACAGAACCCGGGGCGAGTTTATCCCAGAATCTTTTATCGCACGATTTTACACTCACTTGCCGGCCATTGCGAACGCTGATCTTGAAACGCTGCAGATTGGGTTGCAAGACCTTCAAAATTTAGAAAGTGAAAGAAAAGAGCGTTTTCTGAATCAATTTTTCGAATCCGTGCTTCCGCCGGTTCGCGGAAGCTGGGCATTATGGCGTCAGGCCCTGCCCTCCAAATTGGCTGGATCGTTTATGCTGCTTATGGCTGCAGGATCGGTGGGTATGACAGGCTTTATGATCTTTTTAACCGTTGGAGATGCTTTTCGCCTGGCGCGCCGCGATGGCCATTGGCTGATGATTTCAGCTTTTCTTGCGTTCCTCACGATTTTTATCGGCGGAAGCATTTTCTTGGGCAGTCAGATGTTGTCGAATTTCAAAGATTTTTTAAAAGACGTCTG
>JAHFHF010000068.1 GCA_023247055.1 Candidatus Omnitrophota bacterium | reverse complement strand
GTCTTGGAAATCATACCCGCCGGAGGAATACCGGTAATCCCGCACAGCCAGATTTTTTCAAGGCCGGCGCCGTCTGCGGTCCGGAAAAGCGAGCCGACGTTATAGAGACTGCGCACATTGTTGACCACCAGGCAGAAAGGCAGGCGCGGCTGCTTTTCCAGATCTTTCTGGCGTTCCTGAAGTTCGTTATGAGTCAGTTTGCGCATGAATTGAAGAGTTCTATCCGCTTAAGGCTGAACACTGTCCGCTATTTTTTTTAGGCCTGCGCAGTAATCAAAACTTTTCTTAGTGCGCCAAACACGCGGAAATTCGCGGCATTGGCGCGGTTTGGCAGCGTGCACCGAACAGCCCGCCGCCGTCAGAAAAATACAAGCTTCATCCGGCTGTTTCTTCAGAACAAGCTGACGCCGGTCTATAACGTCCGTATAGTGCGCTGTAAACTCGTACAATTCCATCTTCTTATACGCGGCCATGGCCTCCGCCTCGCCGTCCTGCAGATAGACAAAACCAGCCTGCTGACAGCACCGATTACAGCGCTGACATACAAACTGATCGAGGTTTTTCAGAATTTTTTCTTGAGCCGGAAGATTCATGCGAAAAAGGGGGTTTTAGGCAGCACGCAGGCGGATAAGTTTTTCAAATACCAATTGTTTTAGAATAAAGCGCGCCTCGCCGGGAAGGTCCGTGTTTTCTACGCCCATTTTACCGGCCCAAACCAGTCCGCGCCTGGATTTGTGCACCCAGACCACACGCAGTTTAACCGGCAGCTGACAATAGCGCTCACGAAAATTGACCACGGCTTCTACGATCGAACCGGGTTCGGCATCCAGATCAGTCCGGATGCAAAAACCGCCCTCGGAAAAGTCGGCCAGGTTAAAAAGATGATCCATTGAAAGCCGGTCACGGCGCAGAATGCGGATAAGGTTGCGGCTGGGAACCCGCGGAGACCGCCGGCGCTCCAGCGCCGAAAGCGGCCTGCTTGCATCGGGCAGGCGCCGCAGCTTCTTGATGCAAAGCCTCTTGAAGATCCGCCTAAATTTTCGCAGCATGCCTCTCCTCTTCCGGTCCCTGTGCAACAGCGCAAGGACTGCTTCAGCGTTACGCCTATCCTGTGCCGGGGACATGGATTAATTTTAAGCGAAATGCAAAAGCTGCCGAAGGATACCTGACAATCGGAGTTTTTACAAGGCGTGAACGGCGGAAATTTAAAGGCGGTAATGGTTGAGATCGTGAAGTTTATAGCCAATAAAATCTTTTAATGCATAGCGGTCGGCTTCGGCCATGGCCACGATTTGAGCGCCGGTTTGACGCATCCGGCTATAGCCTGTTTCCTGCGTCCAGACAACTTTCATGGTAATGGGCTGGGACCAGACAATCCGGGCATCGATGGGAATTTGGCGGTTGAACTCACGGATATTGACCACGACTTCCAGGTGACTGCCTGGCAGTAAAGGTTTGAGCCCGGCAAACTGAAAACCGGATTCAGAGATATCGAGAAGATTAAAAACATGGTTTTGCGGAAGACCATCGGCACGGATGATCTTGATAAGATTGCGGGACATGACACGCGGTTTTGTACGACGGTCTAGTTCGCGGGGTGACCGCCGCCGGTCGTGACCGCGAAAACCCAGCAAAGTGGCAATGCTGGTTTCCAGTTGATGAAAAAACTGATCAAACCGGCTATTATTCACGAATGGGTTTACCTCCTCATAAGTTAGAAGCTTTCTATAGTCCTTTAAGAAAGATACCTGAGGTTGGGCGATTTTGCAAATTCCCCCAGCCTACGAGCGGCCCTGCACGTCAGGGCTCTCCAGCCTCAGGAGGCCTTTTCCCAAATCCCTTTTTTAGCCTGTTTGGCCGAGTCCTCATATTGCCGGAACTCCTCCAGGTACGTATAACGGATTTCGACTTCGCGCAGGCAAAGGCCTTGCTGCAGCAATGTCGCATTGAGCATCTCAGGACCTGCATACACATACACAAGGGTGCGGTTGAGATGATCTTGATTGCCGGCGTCGTCATGCTGAGAGTCTGCCACCAGGCGAAGGTTGGGACGTTTAATAAACTCTTCGGCATAATCCCTGGCTTTTTGCCCCTGACTGGCATAATCCGGCTGCGAGAGTTTATTTTCAACGACCTTAAAATTGTCCTCTGAAGTCAGCTGCAACTCGGCACAATCCACGCCAATCAGCTGTGCTTCGCGGCCGTCTTCAAGCCTTAACGTATCTCCGTCTGCAACACCCGTCACTTTTTCGCTAAGAACACGTCCGGGTTCTTTCAAAGTTTGAGCCTCTGCACTGGAACTTGCGGCAATCAGCCCAACTAAAAACCAAAAGCACCAGAGAGGTTTCATGGCGTACCTCCTTAACGTTACAACTTGAATTTATCCTTCACATCCTCGATCGCAGATTTGACTTCTCCGCCCACACCCTGCGTCAGAAGATCCAGATTCCCGGTCAGTGAAGACATCCCGACTTTGCGCAAAATCAGATAGATGATGTCTTTGGTCAAATCCGCCGGCTCCGTCACATTCCGGAAGACTTCCTCATGAATTCCCAGGTCCATTTCCTTGACGGAAGGCGGCTGTGCGCCGGAATCCACATAACGCGCTTTACCGATGTTGACCCGGACTTCATCAATCTGCATTTCCACCGGCTTTGCCGGCTGTCCCGGTTTTGCCGGTTCAGACGGTTTCGCAGGCTTGCCTTGCATCATGTCCTTGGTCAGGCCTTTGACGGCACCGATTTCAAGCAAGTTGACTTTATTGGCAGTGGTTTTTTCCACAGTCACATCGCCAAAATTCAAAACAACCAGAGACATGTGCGGCTTGCCTTTGAAAAAACTGGCAAATTCATAGTTCACGGAAATCTCAGGAATCTCAGCCACGCTTTTTTCCTGAAAGCCAAACCCTTCAGGCCTGCCGACTTTCAAGCCATAAATACCGAAGCCCGAAAAGCCCACATTGAGACGCCCGATCGAGACCGGCGCGCCGATCTGATTTTCAAGCGCCCCCGCCAGAAGTTTTGCCCCGAAAACGTTCACAACCACAAACAGCGCGGCGGCAACCGCAAGAATGCCGATCAAAAATTTTTTCATGGCGTCTCCTTTTTTTGACTAAATCACCGCACAGCCGATGCGCGCACCGGCATTCCCCGTGGGCTGGCCAAAATCGTCTTCTTTTTCATGCAAAATAACGGCACGGCCTGAAACACCGTATTTGCCCCGTGACAAATCAAGCCGCGGAATAGTTTTTTCCAAAGTCCCGCGCCCGTCCGCTCCGATTTCAATATTGCCGAGATCACCGGCATGCGCATGTTCAAAGCCATCCTTGAGAACATCGCCGTGCATGGAAGCATCGGGATTAAAGTGGCTGCCCGCCGCATTGCCTTGATCCGCGCAGCTGCCGTTTTCATGAAAATGCAGGCCGTGTTTTCCGGCCGGCGCGCCCGCGACTTCCACTTTGACTTTTAAGCCGCCGTCTACTTCCTGAAGCGTCACCGTGCCGGAAACGGCGCTGCCTTCCTGTGTGGCTTTTAACGGCATGGTCATGGGCCCTTCCGCGCAAGCGGAAGGCACCGCCAACAGGCTAGTGGTCAAAAATCCGGCAGCCGCTAAAAAAAAGACATTTTTCATGTTTCCTCCGATTCAGTTTGTTGGTTTAGCTTTTCAAGAATTTTCTTTTCTTCGTCCGTAAAAACTATTTCAGGCTCTGGTTCCGGGAAAGCCAGAGCGCCGCGCCCATCGATCGAAAGGCTTGAAGCCGTACCCGGCGCGGCGGGAAATGTGGCCGCCTGATCCGGCAGCGTCCCTCCGGGGACGTTCGCATCGGCTACCGGCATGTTTTCCGGCTCAGATGCCAGCATGGCGTGCGGCATTAAAAAAGACAAGAGAAAAAAATAGCGTAAAAACGGCCTCAACCGGAATCGAGTCATACGGCCCTCCTTGTAGCAAAACCCGGACAAAACCGCCTGATCTATCTGACATGGCCCGAAAGGCCCTTAGGGAATGCCTCCGATAGGGGCGCGCTGTCTGTCTTGAGTAGGTCAATATTCATGCCATTTTCAGCTACTTGCGGGAATCTATAGAAATTTTCCCGGCCTCTCAAGCACGGCCTAGTGAAAAAACGGGAGAACGGACGTACCCGTCACTCCCGCTTTATGATCACGCTGGCTTGCAGTTTAGCGATTCAAAGAAGCCGCTGCGTTCGTGGAGGCATTGGCGTTTGTGTTTCCGCCTTCTGCACGCACACCTGCATTGAGATTCGCATCGGCATTGGCGCGGCGGTTGCGTTGATCTTCCGTCGACTGCAGGGCGCCGACAGCGCGGCTTCCCGCAGTGTTGACCGCCGTATTGGCACGAGTTTTCGCATTCGCGCTATAGGCGTTATTGCGGGCAGTGCTTTCAGGACGCGCGGCCCGGTTGCGGTTGACGCTGGCTTGAGCCGCAGCCGAAGCATTGATCGCTTTGGCCGTTTTAGTCCCCATAAAAGAACTGTCGACATCCATGCGGACGCGGTCGCCGCTCTGAACGTCCGTTACGCCCTGATAACCCTGCAAACGGGCATTTTTGTCGAGTTTGACCGTCATGGTTTCGCTTTTGCCGCGTTGATCAAGACGATGGATCTGCATCGTTTGATTGGCGGTATTGATCGACGTGACCTGCGCCTCGATCCACTCGGCATGGGCCGGAATCGGAAGAAATGCCATGGTCATAAGTGCTGCAAAAAATGCAATGGGTGCTTTCATGTTAAATCTCCTTTTTTCAGTTGGCTTGTTTAAATTTTAAAATTCCGTTTTCTTACGTCTTATGGTAATTGCTTTTAAAAATTAAGAACTCCGTACAAGCTTTAAATTCATTTAAGGCTTTCCCTGAATTCAAAGCTTCCGGCCATGCTCCCGGTCGCCGGCTTTGTCCTTTTCGGCTTCGGGGACTTCTAAACCGTCGTCAGTGTACCCCTGCTCTGCCAATTCCTCTTCAAAATAATCGCGTTCATCTTCGCCCACCGGCACCCGCTGTTCATGAAGAGGCCGGGGCTCTGCGGGCTGACGTTCAATTCCGTTGTCTCTTTCCATGCGTTCAAGTTCTTGCTCATCTTCTACCGGCATTTTCTTTTTTTTGTTCATAAAACCCTCCCTGGCTCCCTATCGCGAAAAACACGGCCACTATTATTAAATACGCGGGTATGTTTTTTGAGCATCAGGAAAGGGCCTCTTTCAAGGTAGGGGTTTCCCCCGCTTAAACCGTCAGGTTTCCAAAATCTTTGCGGCGGCCTGGATTTTCGAGCGTCTTTCATGAATCATTTTTTTCAATATGCCACGTGACATGTTCCGAAAAAGGATTATTTTTTAAAAATTCGTGCAGTTCATCGAGTGTCAAAGGCGGCGGCAGTTGATGGCGCTGGCCCATCTTGCGCCGAATCTCCGAGTGGTAGATCACAAAAGAACCAAAATCAACCGGATATTGCTTCTCATCGACGCCGAGAAAATCCCCGCCCTTTCTTGTTTGGCGTATAATTTCTTTCCAGCGCGCAATCGGCGTCAACCCGATCGCATTGTCCACACCGTTTGACATCAGCATGACGAAGACTTCTTCCAGTTCCGGATGCTTTTTCAAATACTGGTCAAGAAGTTCCGAGGAACACGTCGTGTTAAAAGCCATCCAAAACGGGATGGCGCCGGATTTAAAAGTCCACAGCGGTTCGACCATGGCAAAACATTCGGCAAAAAGCCGGTTAGTCTCCCATCCCATTTTGGCATACCACGCGCGATAAAGGTCGGCCACAAAGGGCGTCAAGGCCTCGGGATGGTCAAAGCGGATACGCTCGAGGCGGAAACCATAGCGGTGGCAGAATCGCATGGTGTCGTGGTAAAGTTCTTCGTCAAAACCCCATTCGGCTTCCGGACGGCTTAAGGCCGCGCCTTCCAAATTCCAGCAGCGCGCCGTGGTCTTATAGTGGCTTAAAAACTCATCAATCTTGGCATTGCCCTGAAGGTATTCTTGCGGTTCAAGCCCGCCCAATCCGCCGATCTGAAACGTATGCCGCTCCCCCAGCCGGTAAACCGGCCAGGCATAATTGCATTCAATGGAAAATACCGTTCCTCCCGGCTCAACAGAATTTCGAATAAACTCCTCCAAAAGCCGGCCAAGTTTCAGGCGCTTGAGACGGAAATAGCCCATCTCGCGGATCATCAGCCGGTCCTGCAGCGGATCGTGGGCCTGGTAAGCAGCTAAATCCGGGTTTGACGGCAAAAACTCTTTGACGACCCGTTTGCCCCATTCTGCATCGCCGCGCACATCGTCAGGATGAAGCTGGCGCCGGACGGAAAGCAAGGCCGTCTGCGGCAGCCAGGGAATGCCCAGCGCAGCGCACAGATGCATAATGGCGCCGTTGGAGGACCCGATGGTGACCGCCGGATATTTTTTACCCGCAGGATATTGTTTGATGATCCAGCCGCTGATTTCCTCGGAATTGACCCGTCTGGCCTTTTTAACCGAGACCGCCCCGACTTTACCGCTCCAGCCATAGATATCGCGCCGGATTTTTTTTGGAATGGCACGGATGAGTTTGGCGGTGAAATCCGGCAGAGCTGGAGCGATGCCGCAGCCGATAAAGGGTTTTTGATGCAGGAAATGCCCCAGCGCAAACAGCATCGAAGAACTCGAATCAAAATCCGTGATGTATCCGCTTTTATGGGCCATGGTTTCCTCTGCGCGCAATCATGCGGATAATCATGCCGCAGAGGCATCGGGCAAACCATGATTGCCGGATGAGTCTTTCCCGGGGGGGGGATGGATGAGGATCGAAGGGCGAATTATCCCGAAATGCTAGGGCGGAATGTATCGAGCGGTGTTCCCTGCTGGATGCAGGCCTTCATGGTCTCGGGCCGCGTTTTACAGATCTGAATGCAGTAGGTCATGCCGGCGCAAACTGCGGGCGGCTGGGCACAGAGGTATTGGCAGAATTGCTGCTTGGTTAGCGTCACATTGGGAATCGACGTATCCATGGGGATTTTGTTGTCACGGCAGACTTTCATAAGATTGGCAGGGACCTTGCAAAGTTTTAAACAAAGCGTTCCCGTCGCGCACAGTTTTGGAAACAAGCTGCAGGTCTGCGAGCAAAATGTTTTGACGTCTTCAGCGGCTCCCGCGCGCAAAGACACCAGCAGAAAAATACCGAGAATCAGCGGGCACTTTATAGATTTACGCACGTTTTTAATCCTCCCGGAAGACAGGCTTGCGGTATTGTTTTTTTTCAGCATGCCGGTGCTTTATTGCCAGCATCTTCTCTTTGGCCCGCCGGGAACGTTTGCGTTTCTGGCGTTTGATTTTGGCAATCCGTTTGACTTCCGCGCTTTCACGTCCTAACTTTTCAGCCTCAATTTTTGCAATCAGAAGCTGCCGCGCACGGTAGCGGTTAAGCGCTTGCGAACGTTCCTTCTGACATTTGATCATCAGTCCCGTAGGCAGGTGCTTCAAGACCACACAGGTGGAAACCTTGTTGACGTTCTGACCGCCGGGCCCGCCGGAACGCACGAAGGATTCCTGAAAATCCGATTCGCGGATGCCCAGGCGTTCCATCGCCTGCTGGAGTTGTTCATTTTTTCGTCCGGTCACGGGAAAAATCATGGCTGGTTTAAAAACTCAAGCATCAGCGGATTGACAAGCTGCGGTTTTTCTTTTAAAAGGCTGTGGCCCGTTCCTGGAATCACCGCCAACTGGGCTTTGCGCAGACTGCGGTAAAGTTCCAAGGTATGTTCGTGGCGAATCATGTCGCCGTCGCCGGACATAATCAGTGCCCGCGCTCTGATTTTGCGCAGCAAACTTTTCTTCCACCGCGGTTCGGTCAGCCAAAGCCGCCGGCATTTTTTAAAGACCTCCGGATAATGCTCGGCTCCGTCCGGCGAGAGGACCGCATACCGCGGATCCAAGAAGGGTTTTTGCTGTTTAAGCTCTTTCTGAAATTTGCGTTCGCAGCCCGAATAATGAAAATTGCCGCCGACGGAAATAAACCGTTCAACCAAGTCGGGCCGCTGCGCCGCCAGCAGATAGATCAGATTGGCGCCGTCGCTGTAGCCCATCAGCCGTGCTTTTTTAATTTTAAGCGCATCCATCAATGCCGCGGTTTGGCGCGCCATCGCTTCATACGTGTAATGACCGGAAATATCGGCGGTGCGGCCATGCCCCGGCCTCTCAGGAAGAATGACTTTGAAATGCTTTGCGAAAAAGGGAATTTGATAGCGCAGGCCTTCAATGCAGGACAAACCGCCGTGCAGCAAAAGGAGCGGCCGCCCCCTGCCGTAAGTTTCGTAATAGGTGCGGACTTTGCCGGCCCGCACATATGTCCCCCGGCGTTTCCGTTTCAAATTTTTAAAATAACTTGGGGTAAGTTTCATACCAACAGTATCGGCGTCTTTGAAGAAGGACTATCTCTTCGAAGCTCTGCCGATAAGGACAGAGCGTAGTAAGGAAAAAAGGGACAGGCCCATGAAGACCTGTCCCTTTAAATTTTTTAACCGCTCAGAATTCCGAGAGATTAACGGCGACCCCAGCTGCCACCGCCGCCGTAACCACCGCCACCGCCGCGGCTTTCGCGGGGAGCCTGAGGCTTGGCTTCATTGACCGTTAACGGACGGCCTTCACAATCCTTGCCATTTAACTGCTGAATGGCTGCCGTTGCTTCTGCTTCAGAAGACATTTCGACAAACCCGAAGCCTTTGCTGCGGCCGGTGTCACGATCCATGATCACCTGCGCCGTAGCGACTGTCCCGCTTTGCGAAAAAAGCTGCTGCAAAGTTTGGTCGGTTGCCGAATAAGGAAGATTACCTACGTAAAGTTTTTTACCCACAAGAACCTCTTAGCTGATTTGCGCTGCCAAAAGACCAGATAGAGTATCCGGCTTCTTTTAACAGCTGTTTGACAATGCCTGCAGGATACCAGGCTTTGCCAAGAATAGCTACCTTTCAGTTTTGAGGGGGCCGGCATTCCCCTCGACGCCATAGGCCTTTTTTAGAATTTTCTGACCCATGCGCATACTCAAAATAGCGGCAAAAAGAGCCGCGCAAAGTCCTATTAAAGCGGCCGCTCTCTGCCAGCCTGAGATTCCTTCGATCGGACTCATGCGGGTAAAGCTGCCGGCCACTGACCCGCTGAATACCCATAGCGCCGTGCCAGGCGCCATGGCCAGTAGCGTTGCACCCAAATATTCCAAAAAGGGAATGTGCGTCGTCCCGAAGGAACTGTTGAGCAGGGTAAAAGGGAAAATAGGGGCCAAACGGCTCAGCATTACAACTTTCCAGCCTTTGCAGTTCACGGCCCCATCCATGGCTTTCACGGCCGGATACTGTGCCGCTTTCTTTTGGACCCAGTCTTTCATCAAGTACCGGCCGGCGATGAAACTCGTTGCAGCAGACAGCATGGCGGCAAAATGGGCGATAAAAAAACCGGGGATAAAGCCATACACAACGCCGCTTGCGAACATGAGAAAGCCAAGGGGCAGAAATAAACTTGAAGCCAGCCAGAAAATTAAAATAAAAAGCACAGCGCCTTGTCCGCCGAAACCTTGGAGAGACAAAATAAGCGTTTCAAGTTTCTGATAGCCCCCGCCAGCATAAAAATAATAAAGCGCTGCCGCCGCTGAGGCCAGGATAAGCAAAAATGTCCGAATCCGGTGTTTGGTTTTCAAGCCAGCCCGTCCCCCTGCGTGGTCTGCTGAGGACTCGCTGTAGCGTCAGTCGAATTGTCGATAATTTTCTTTTGCTTTTTAGGTTTTTGGGGCGGCTTCGGATCTTTTGGATTTCTATGCCTGCTTTGCCGCTTTTCAACTGCCATAGAACACCTCGCTTTAGGCCCATTCTCAAGCCGGGATGCACCGGGCGCCATAAGGGAAAACATGAAAAACCACAAATCCCACTGCTTAGGGGATGGGGCACCAGACAAACGGACGTTGGTTGGGATTTCGGGATGGCAGGACTTGAACCTGCGGCCTCTCGGTCCCGAACCGAGCGCACTACCAAGCTGTGCTACATCCCGATGAAGATAGAAGTTCGGAGAGGGAGCGATTATAGCGGAGAAATTATGAAAATACAGTCAAAAAAGCTCGTCTGGTTAGCTGATGGATGTGTACAGCGTCTAGGCCGCGCGCGCTATGGCTGCAGCGCTTTCGTTTAGCAAAGCTAAGGCCTGCATCAGCCCTGGGGTGGCCATGACCCGGACCCAACTGCCTGCAGCCGTGGACTCGAGGGTTTCAAGGCTGCGCAGGGTTTCCGGATCAAGACTGTCGGCGCTAATCGCAGATAGTCCTGCGGTTTTCAAACTCATCATCGCATCAAGACTGTAAGCCGGACTGCCTTTTAAGACAGGCCTGTCTTCGGCATGCACCAGCCGTAAGGCAATGCGTTCCGAATTTGTTTTCAAATCCAGCAGGGCCCTGCTTCCGCCAATGATGCTGGCATAAGCACGTAAGTCTTCAAAAGTCAGAGGCTTCAAAAGATGCGCCTGCCGCGCGGCGCGCTGGGCAGCCGTCAGAAAACGGGAAACTTCACGGCTGCGGCTGAATTCACCGGCAAAGAAACGCCGGGCCGTTTCTGCAAAACCCTGCGGATCTTCCGTGATAAAAAGAATGCGGCCGTCGAGATACTTTTGTGAAAAACTCTGCCAGGCGGTCATCTGGCGGGCCGGAATACCCCGCGTAACAACTAACTGCAATTTCGTACGGTTCTGCGCCAGCGCCAATAGCAAAGCGGCAGTCATGAAGTCGCGACTGGCATAATCAGGGCCGGCGCGGACAATCGACAGTCCAAAAGTTGAAAGAGCCGCCAGCCGCGCGGGTATGGGCGTCAAAGCGGCGTTATCCAGCGTCTGAAGTTCTGAAATCGTCAGCGCCGCTGCGGCAAAATCCCAAAAATCAGGCTGTCCCGCACTCCAGGCCGTAAAGCGGGCATAATCTCTTGCGGAGAGCCGGCCATGCCACTCCGGGCCAACCACGCCCTTCATGCCCCAGCGGGCCACGGCCGCCGTACTTTCCGGGTGTTCAGTCCAGCGTTTCAGCGGACTGACGACTTGAGTTTTGATGACCTGGTTTAAACGCATTTCCGAGCGCGTAGCGAGTGGAATTTTATCAATAGCAGCATGGTCCACCATCTGCCCCGCCGTGTTATAACCGGCGATGTGAGGAACATCCGACGGCTGCGCCACGCCCCCTCCAAACAAAGCTCTAAAGGTTGGAAAGCTGCCCGTGGGCGCCGGCGGCACATCCTGCGGTTTCATGAATATAATCGAAACGATCCCAAGCGTTGGATGCGGCTGCCACAAACGTGCATTACTCAAGACAAGATCATCGTAATCTTTAAGATGCCATACATAGACGATGCCTGCCTTATCCAAAACTGCCAAATATTCGCCGGTCTCATCAAAATCAATGGAGAGAATAGGCGTTGTAAACCCCTCGATGACCCGGACCACTTTTCTCAGCCGGGCATCCCAAAGATAGACGACCGGAAATTCCGTGGAACTATTTTGCGCATTGAGCCGGACGCCGGATTGCGAAGCACTTGCAGCCGGACCGATTTTGCTGCCGATAATGCGCAGGCCGGTTCCCAAAGCGATCAACCTGCTGGATTTATTTTTCGCAGTGGTTGTCACAAAATTTGCATTTTGGATACGGTCACTTAGCTGAATGATACGCTGCGCACGGGCCACGGGTTCGGAGGGCAGCTGGCCGGCCTCGGCAGCCATTTCTGCCGGTGTTTTTAAGGCAATGGCTGTATCCGCTGGCTCTAACACGACCGTGATGGGTTCGACGGCCGCGATGGGTCCGGGTTCGGCATGGGAGACTGGAGTTGGCGCCGGCGCCGGTTCTTCCGGGGCGGTGGTGCCATGCTCGCCGAAATTCATCATCGGGATGTCCAGCGGCGTGCTGTTGCTATTTAAACTGCGGATACTGCGCCGGTAAGTCAGGATATGGGCTGCATTAATTTTAGAGTTGCGATAACCCTGCAATTTTTTAAGCTCAGTCTGGGCTTCACTCCAGGTCTGCTCCTCATCACGCCGGCCCCAATAACGGCTGAGGCGGTCAAAGAACTGTCCGAAATGCGCTGTTTTTGGTTCCGTTCCGGCCAGACTTCCGGCTAAAAGCAGCATGCGTATTTTCTGTTCCTTGGGCATATTTTCCATAAAAGTGCTGTCAATCTCGGCCATCAGCGCCAATTCTTCATTCAGATTGTAGTGCAGCGTCGAACTTTTGCGCAGGACCAAACGGATGGCTTCGCGCGCAAAAAGCAAGGCATGCATTTGATCATAGGCTTCCTGATTTTCAGTCGTCACGGGTTCTGAGAGCAGCGCGTCGAAAAAGATCAACCCCTTGTTGTCGAAGACCCCGACGGCTGATAGGCGGTCGCGGATACTGCTGGCCGCATAATAGGCCTGGTCCAGAGCCTCAAAATACACATCAAAGCCGGGCACAAAATTTTTGGCCATATCCCGGATACGTTGAAGCTGGTCAGGAGCCATGGGCCTCAAGGCCGGCGGCTCGCTTGTCAGACCGGCCGCCAATTCTTGGATATCCTCAGGCGCCAGCCCCGCTTCCGCAATAGCCAGCAGACGCGAAGCCAATTCGCGCACGGGATAACTGTAAAGTTCGAAACCGGTAATCCAGGTAAGAGCCTGCTTTAACTGGTCTGCATCCATCGCCGCCGCGCCTTTGGACCGCAGATAACGCACTACGGCCTTTAAATTCGTCTGACTGATCACGGCATCATCCGGCTTGGATAGAACCCGTTTTAAGGGATTCAGCATACCGGCCTGTCCCTGATCCACAACCGGACTCTTGGAAAGACTTTCGGAGAGCCGTTTTAAAATAGCCCGTTCCGTCGATGAAAAATGCACATCGTCCTTTAGGCCATAAGTCAAGCCCACCGGTCCCATGGCTTGAGGCACATGAATGTTATAGCGCGTGCCTCCGGGGGTCATGCCGGCTTGCGCGACCCCAAAAGGCTTGGCGCTGTTTAACACCAAGTGAAAGCTGTCTTTCTTGCTGCTGCCTTTAAACGAACTGATCAAGCGGCGCAGAAGATTCATCTTGGCATCATCGCTGGAGGCCGCCAAGATGTCCTCGGGACTGGGCGGCGGCGCTGAATCACTGTAGAGTTCGGCCGCAAGGCTGGTGCCCGTGAACGGATTATTAAATTTTTTTGCCCCAAAGGTCTGCTCGACCGATTCGGCATATTCACGCCCCGGCTCAAGGCCATAGGCGCTGATAAAAATTTCGAGAAGCGGAATTTCTTCGCGCTGAAAACGCTCCAGCGTCACAATCATATCTTGCAGCGTCACCGGCCGCATAAATTCGGATTTCATTTCTTCTTTTTCACGCAGTTCTCCCACCGCATCCACCAGCCGCGCAATCAGATTGCTGGAGAGCGTAGGATACAGAGCCTGAAGTTCGTCTTTTTCTTCTTCCGGCGGCATCCAGTCAAAGTAGAGTAGTTTAAAACGGTCTTCGACTTCACCTGAGAGCGGATTGACGCCAAAGCGCACTTCTTCCGGCGTCGTGGTGGCGATGACCGGCGCATCGCCTGAGACTACACCGTAGGGTGTCATAATCTGTCCGAACTGCAGGGCATTATTGAGCACTGAAATCGTGGCTTGGTGCTTGGGTTTGCCAATATCGTCAATCAGCAGCGGCCGGTTATTTTCAAGCGCCAGCAAAAGCGGCGTTTTATTCCGAACGGTCTTTTCATCCGTAATTTTCTGACTGCCGTAAAGCGCCGCCGTGGTTGTATTGGCGTTCATCTGCATTTGATAAGGCTCGAGCAGTAAATCATTCACTAAAAGATCCAGCACCACGGAGGTTTTTCCGATGCCCGAATGCGCATAAATCAACACGTTTTCACCGAGAAGCAGGGCTTTGACAAGCGCCAGTTTGCGCTTTAACGTCGACTGCAACTCGGGCAGTTTACCAACCGGCAGATTCTTTTTCCCATTCAAGGGCAGCGGATATTCCGCAAGTACCCGTTTGGGGATACTGCTGCCTTCCGGTGTTTCATAAATTTGATAGAATTTTCTTTTAAGACCGCCCTCTTCACGCTCGTCAACAAACGAGACCAGTTTTTTTTGATCGCCAAGCAGCGGAATGCTCTTGAAGGAATGCCGGCCCCATGCCAGGCTTTCTGAAAGACCAGGCAGGCGGTTGTCTAAAAAACCCTCCAAACGGCGCAGCTGCTCGACATCGCCCGCCAGGCGCCGTAAATTATAGGCACCTCCTAAAACCTCGAGAAAATTAGAAATATCTTCGGGGAAATATTCAAGATGGCGCACGATGCGGATCAGCCCGCGCACCGACATGGGCCGCGGCAGGCCGCCGTCTTCAAAAGCCACCACCATGTCCTGGGCCAGAAGAATCAACTGGTCGATAAAATATTTTCCGCTGACGTTGACCTCTTTGCCATCTTCGGGATAGGAATAAAAATGCTCGCGCGCATACAGCTTGGGTGCCTGCAGACGCAAAAGAAAAGCGAGTTCCGCCAGCCGCTGCTGCATCTCTTCCTTGCTTTCGCCTTTTTGCTGCGCGCTGTGCAGATAGGGAATGTCCAGAAACTGAAACCGGCGGTCAAAGTCCACCGGAACTTCGCTGACCACGTAAGGCGATCGGTTGGGATTGCCAAGCACAATCATGCGGAAGTCCGGCGGGGCCAGCACCACTTCGCTGTCCGGCATGGTGATAAAACGTTGTTCAGCCAGGGAAAACCAGGCTGAAAGCACGCCGGGATTCGCGGGTTTGTTGATTTCGTCTCCCGCGCCCCAGGCGCCGTTGGCATCCAAGGCGGCCTCTACCATCGGCGATGGCCGCAGAGTGGTCTCCGGCTTGCCCTTTTCGCCATAGACTTGCAATGCCACAAGCTGGCGCTCGTTGGTGTCGTAATTTAAGGACATCAGATGCATGGGCCGCTTGGCCAGTGCCGACAAAAGATAAAGCAGGGTATTTTTTCCACCGGCGGCCGGACCGCGCAAGTAAAGATTAGGTTTATTTTTCGTCGCTAAAATGGCCATCATCTTACCCAGCAATTTCATGTTATACGGACTCAAGGCCACCAGGAACTGCTTGTTTTTTGCGCCTTCCGCCAGTGTCAGGCGGGCCACATAATCAGCCGGAAAACGGTCTGTGCCGTTTTTAATCTTGGGCAGATCCAATTGATCTACGGGAATAATTTCAATATGGGGTGAAAGCCGCCCGCCCTTGCCCGTCGGCAGTTTGTGCCCGTGAATCACAAGAAATTCGCGGCGCTGGCCGCGCTCTGTTTCCCAGACATATTCAAAGGGCATCTTGCTCCGCACTTCGGAACGCAGCCGCCGTTTGGGCGCAGCCACAAGAAACCGTGGATCCCAGCGTCGTTGATTGGCATCCGTAACGGCCTGGATATAGGCCCCGTTATTCGCCCCCGGATTGCCATCGGTCAGCACAATGATGATATTGGGCACACGTTTGCTTCCGGTCAATTGCTCTTTGATGATCTGTTTAATCAAATCAGGCAATAACGCCACATCATCGATTTGATAGCCATTCGGATAATAGGCGTCCCGGACTTTTTCCGTGCCCTGGCCCAGACCAATGCCAATAATCCGTAAGCCGGGTTTGCCCGGCCGCAGCCGGGCCATACGCCGGACAGCCTGCGCCACGGCTTCCGTATCGTTCGTGCCGCCGCCCGCATGCGAAAAAAGCTCATAATTAATAAGCTCTGCATCGGAGACGGTCAGCGGGCTGTCATAATTGCGAAACGGTACGGCCGGGTTGGTGTTAAAACCGTACTCTTCGCTTCTGACACCTTCGGTTTTCGTGGCTTCGCGCAAAATCGCAGCTGCAATAGCAGCTTGGTATAAATAGGTGTCTTCCAGATTAAAGCCGCCGCGCATGTTTTTATAAATATCTTCAAGCCAATCGTCATATTCATCGGTTCCATCCACAATGCCCGGCGGCGGCTGCGGTAAATTCTTGGGCAGCGGCGCCATCATGGAACCGCTCAAATCCGTCAGAAGCGAAAGATAGATATCGTATTCTTCAGGCGCAATATCCACGGCCATAACACCCGGAGGACGGTCACGCAAATGCCCAAGCATGCCTGGATCCAAATATTCGCCTTCAACCAGGCCTGTAATTTGCCCGCCTGCCTGAGTCTGCTGAAACGCAGCCGTAATATCCTGATGAATGCGGCGAATGGCCGGCGCTTGCTGTCTGATAATGGTTTGATAAAAATTTCTACGTTCAGCTTTGGATTCATCCAGCTTGGAAAGCTGCCGGCGCTGCCTGACGTTCATATCCCCTAGCCATGCTTGTTGTAAAAGCATGCTAACCCGGTCTAAAGCCTCTTTTTTAGCGGTTGGGCTGGCGGCTTTTGCAGCGGCCTTTTTTTGGGCAGCCTCGGCTTGTGCGGACTTGAAGCGTGGCGGCCGGAAGGCCGTCTCTTTGGACTTGGGCGGCTCGGTGGGCTTAAGCGCGGTCTCAATGACGGCCGTCGAACGGCCCGAACCATAACCCCGGCCTGCTTTTGTCGGATCTGAAGCTTGGGCCAATTGGGCCGCGCTGACCTCTTCAGACCCCACATGCTCATGCGTAATATCTTTGAGCTCAGCTTCCTGGGGTTCTCCTTGTCCTTGGCCTTCCTGTGCCTGGCCCGGCTGCGGCGGCCCAACTATCTGTTCAAAAGCCTGCACCAGGCTGTCGGCGATTTGCTGAATATGAGCGGCTTGATCGTGAATGGTATGCGAATCACTTTTCAATTTTTGCGCGTTGCCATTAACGGCTTGTGCCAATTCTGGAGTCAAAGACGAAACATCCTCGTTCACGCGCTCTTCAAGGCGCTGGCCCTGCTGGGCAAAGGATCCGGCGCTTTCTTCAAAGTTTTGTGTCTGTTCCAAAAACTCGCCGGCTTGTCCGGCCAGCGATTGCGCTTCTTCTTGAACGCGTTTGGCGTCCGAGGGCACGCCGCGGCGCGCCTGTTTGACGGCCTGCTCAAACTGCTGGGCTTTTTCCCTGAGTTTTTGGGCCTCGTCCCTCAGGGCTTTGGCTTGTTGATTGAGACTTTTGACTAATTCCGCGGGCTCAGCGGCATCCTGCATGCCGGCAGCATTTTGTGAAAGCTGATCGGCCGTCTGTTGCGTTGCTTGGGCCAGCCGCTCAAGTTTTTCCGCTTCTTCAATCAAGGCTTTCAAAGCTTCAGCAAGCGTCATGGCCTTTTTCTGCCCCGGAGAAGCCAGTCCCGAAGGTGAACGCACCGGTGACATCGGAAACGATAATGGCCGCCCACCCTTGCCCTGTTGATTCCGCTGCTGAATCATCTGCAGGCGCATGCCGCCAAGGCCCTGCCCGCCCTGCTGGTCCCGGTAAAGCCGGGTCATCTCTTCCAGCCGGCGCCGGATTTCTTCTTCCAGCCGTTTGCGTTCAGCCTCTGTCATTTGGTCAAGTTTTTGTTCAACCTCAGTCTGCTGTTCCCCGTTCAAGTCTTCCATCTGAAGCTGTCCGGACTGGTCCCAGGCCTGCTGTTCACCCGTCAGGTCCAACTGTTGCTGATCCGCCATTTCGTGCATGGTCTTGCTGAGCATGCCGTCGCGCACCGCCTGCTCGCGCAAGGCCTTGACAATGGGCCAAATATCGGATTGCAGCTTGGCCAAATGATCCTCCGGCCGCACCAGCAGGCGCAAGACATCCAGGGACGCACGGGTTTGATTCAACGCTTCCAGGACCACCGGATTTGTAATGCGCGGGTCGGCTGATTTCTTATGCCATTCCCACCAGACCCCGGCCAGATACTGCAAATGAACCGGTAATTGATTCATCTGCCGGCGCGCGGCCTCGAGATTGATGATCGTATGGCGGTAGTCGTAATAGCGTTCGACAAAAGCCATCCAGCCCGGATTTTCATGATAGGCCGCCTGCACTACGCGGAAGGCATCCGCCGTATACCACAACTCCATAAATGCGCTGTCCTGCTTCAAATCTGCAGGAATCAAATCCGGCCGGGCATGCAGGGCGCGCGCCACTTCCTGGGCCACGAGACCGCGCGCCACGTCTTCTTGCAAGTACCACAGTGATTCGGGCGCAATGATTTTATGCTCTTCCGGCAGGT
>JAHFHF010000121.1 GCA_023247055.1 Candidatus Omnitrophota bacterium | reverse complement strand
GCTCTATTTCCTCCCCGTGCTTTTGGGGGAAGAGGTTCGCGCTATTTCCTCCCCCGTGCTTTTCGGGGGAGGATCAAGGTGGGGGAAAAAGCACTGCCCAGAACGGTGTGAATTCAGGTGAGTCTGACCTAATTCAGACATCAGGGATATTGGGCATTGTGCCCCTATGTTTGCTATTGATCAGTCCTGCTAAAACGCGATTTTTACAGGTTTGACAAGCCCTTGAGGAACAGGCAAAATTTAATCTACAGACTCCAAATTCACGCCGAAAGGACTCCATTTTCATGCAGGGCCGGCTTTATCAAGGCTATTTTTTTACCCCTTTCGTTAAGCTCTTAACAAAGCTTTCGGCAAGCTTTCTTTTACCTCTTTTTTTCTGCACATCCATTATTTCTTCAGACTCTCTCGCCTTTGTATTAAAGGAAGGCCAGCCGCTTTTAGATCATCCGGCGTGGGTTTTGCCCCTAAAACTCGGAACTCTCAAAAAATGGCAGAATGCGGCTAGACCCGGTCAGCCGTTTGTCATTCACATTCAGGATGCGCATGCCAATCCCTCGGCGCAGGAAAATATCCGCCAAATTCTTCACTGGATTGCAAAAAACCATAGCGGCAAGAAACAGACTCTGACCATTGCCGTTGAAGGCGCCTCCGGCAGTCTGCATCCGGAGTATCTCGATTTAATGCCCGCCTATCCCGCGATTGGAAATGAAAACGTAAAAAAACTTGCCGCGCAGGGCGAACTTTCTGGAGCCGACCTTTTTGCGTGGGATTTATACACAGAAGGTAGTGCGGAGTCCCGAAGCCCGATCCGGTTACTTAGGGGCTTAGTTCCTTCGAGGCTGTTGCAAAAAGATACTGAGCCGCAATCAGGTGTAGTGGCAATTCATGAATTGCCACTACACCCGCATGAAGGCCTTTTTTTGAAGTCGATGCCTTCGGTGAGAGTTAGGGTGCGTGGGGCGGAGAATCGTAAGCTTTACCGCGACAACCTCGACACTTATCTCAAACTTCTGAACGCCCGTGATGAAATTGAAACACTGTTGAGTCCACTGTCCGCTGGTTTCGAGCGCGAAGCTTCAAAAATTTTCAGTCCGCAGCTGCGTGAGTTTCTTAAAGAACGCCGGCTGCGCAAGGAAGGTGATTACGCCGGTGGTTTTGAAACGCCGCAGTGGAACGTCTATCTGCCTTATTTAGCCCGCACGGTCCGCGATGTTTTAGACATTGATCTTGAGAACCGTTTCGAGCAGCTGCGTTTCCCTCAGGTTGTGCGTTTATTGACGCTTCAGAAAATCGCGGGATCTTATGATCCGGAAAAAGCCAAGGAAGAATCCGGGCGCATGCTCAAACAGTTGAAAAAAATTGCGGTCACCGCCGAATCCAAAAAGTTACTTCAACAGTTTGAGTCTTTAGAGAATGCCACAAACCCCAGGCGTATCGCGGAGGATGTTTGGAAACTGGCCTCCCAATACCGGATTGAGCTGAAGCCTTTTGAGAATTTTTGGAAACATGCCGCAGAAATTATCCTGCATGCCGAAATTGAACCGGAGGGCTTAACGGTTGAAATGGAGCGGCTTGAAAACTGGACGCTTGAAAAGTTAGCCCGGAAGCCGGCAGAGAAAAAATTGTTAAGAAAGTTGGATGAATTTAAGCTGCTTGAAAAACTGCTGAAACTCGAATTGACGCGAAGGGAGTATGCGTCATTGCGAAGCAGCGCTCAATCAAAGCAATCTTCCGCTTCCTTTGTCATTGCGAGGGAGCGCAGCTCCCGAAGCAATCTCAAAGTTAACCGAGAGAAATCAATAACTTCACCGTCCGCTAAACTCGAAAATTATAAAAAAATCGCCCTAAAATTTTACGCAGGAGCCTTAGAGCGTGATCGCGTTTTGATTAAGAAAACACTCCGGTTGAATCAAAAAAGCGGCCTATCGGTGCTGATCACCGGAGGGTTTCACACCGAAGGTCTCGAGCGCGCCATGCAGAAACAGGGGATAGGCTATGCCGTGATTCAACCCGCGATGACGGATATGGATAAAGGCCAGACCTATCACCGTGTGCTCAAAGCCGAGAACGCAGATTTATCGGCCTATGTGGACAAAAACCCTCTTAATAAACAGGAATCTATCTTCCTTAAGTCCTATCTTGAAACAGCCGTACCCGCGTTATGGGATCACTATTCAATTCCGCATGCCGAAATCGGCAATAAAATTTCAAAAGCATTGAATGCGCATCCTGTCTTAAAAAACCGCCTGCAAGCCCTGGCCAACCCCATGACCGGCGGTTCACAGTTGACGCTGCTGCCCAAAGTTACGGAGGGCGCTCGTCGAGCCGTTTCACCCCTGGCCCATGCGCTTGCCCCGGAAGATCTTTTGCAAGCCCCTCGTTTGGGCCGCGTGACCGATCTGATCACTGCATTTCCTTCAAACCGTATCCGTGTCGAAATTAAACCGTTAGGGACAACATTGACCGTAGCTGCAAATTCTCAACCGGCCCGAAGATCATCTCTTTCTTCTTTCTCCCGTTCAGAAGTGCGGGCCGATTATGAAACGGGAAACTTTAAATTTTTTGATTTAGCGGAGGAAAGAAAAATTGGAGAATACAGCGCTCAAAATTTACCAAAGCAAATCAAACTTGCGCTGGATGCAGATAGCGAAACAAAAAAGTTGCTGGCCCTAGCGCTGCTGTCGAGCCCCACGGCGCATGAAAAATCGGAAACCGTGGAATGGCTGATTGTGCGCAATGCCGAGGGCAAATTAGATGCAGGGCTCGTAAGCCGGTTTATTATCGATAAAATAATTCCTCAGATTCCTGCCGAAGATGAGGGGGCTGTGTTTGAACTTCACAAGGCCGCTTTCATTGTCATGCCCGCATCCGCAGAAATAATCAAGAGGCTGGGCGTTGATCGAGGCATGATGCTTGTCGTAAGACCGACGCCCTCAAATCCGGGCCTTGCCCCACCGGGCAGCCCCGGTAATCCTGGGCCGCAAGTGCCAATTCCTGGGAGTCCGTCAAGTGGGCAGGCCAGCGCAGCGCTTTCTGAACCATCGCCTGCAGCGTCCTCTAAAACAACTTTTGAGCCGCCGGTTGAAGTGCCCACGGGTGAGCTGGTCACTGTGGGAGAAAAGCATCGAAGCGTAACAGCGAAGTCCGAAATGCGGCAAGTTCCCGCGGGGAGCCGCAGAGATTTTTTACGCGCTTCGGCTGCTGTTGGAACTGGATTTTTAGCATCGGGTTTTCTTGAAACATTGACGGCTGCGAATTTGCCCGAGTTTTCCATCACGCTTGACCAGCTGTTGAAAGATCTTCAAAGTTCGAAGGTTGAGATTGTGGATGTGCCGGATCTGGGCAGTAAATTTATAGTTTACCGCTATGCGAAAGGCGGGCAGTTTTATCAGGTCTATTATGATCCAAACGGGAGGAGAGCCTTGTATGTCGCGAAAGCGAATTCGCAGGGCGAGGTGGTTTCGAAAACCTATACGTTTGATGATCGTGATTTCATTGAACAGCCCAAAACGTATTCAGAGGTCATTCAGCTTTTGCAATCCCTGTTGCCGGCCGACCCGAGCCCGATTCTTTTTGCAGATCGCAAAGACGAAAACGGTTTTTTAACGGCGGCTTTGAATCTTTTGAACAAATCCAAGCAGATCGAGTTTCGCAGCACAAGGCCTCTTGCTGTAACCGTGGATTACGCCGGAAAGGAATATCTGGTTTTGTATCAGGATATAGGCCGGAAAATTATTTATGAACGGCATCAGCTTTTGGTGATCGATTTAACGGCGGGTAGGGCCGCGCTCTCGTACCTGACCGAGGACGAATTTTTAGAGAATAAAATATTTAGAAGTGTAGTCGCCCGATTACAACAAATTCAAGGGGGGCAACCCGTCCCGCGGCCAACACTGCCGCCCGATCCTGCGATCGTATCCCAGCCGGTTCTCAAAAGCACTTCCGAAAATCTTGAGCAGGTCGGAAGGGTTCAAGGCAATAATATCGCGTTTGTGACCATGCAGACCCTTAACGGAGTCACAGGCTTAAAGAGGCTTGTGGGCACGGTTGTGAATCATTCCGTAACGAAGACGCATTTTACGATTATTCAATCCGTGCCCGATAAGCGGTTTTCGACAGCGATTACACTGGAAATAGGCGCTCTCAGGGAGACCTTCGTGAATTGGCAGGGGATGCAAACATGGCTGATGCAGAAGAAGCCCAATAACCTTGCAACGGTTAAATTTCGGGACGGGAAAGAAATCAGAATTGTCGAAGGCGTCGTGACGAGCTGGGAAGCCTCGGGGCATGGTAGTTTTCGTTTGAGCAACGGGCAAGTTTCTTTGCTGATTCCCT
>JAHFHF010000005.1:85062-92452 GCA_023247055.1 Candidatus Omnitrophota bacterium | reverse complement strand
CAATGGGAAAAACAAGGGGCTTAAAATTCGCGCGGAACGTAGAGCGGAGCGTCTTTATCGGGAAGTTCGGCCAGCTTCTTTTCGAGCAGTGCCTGATCGTAATCAAGCCCGGTGAGTTCACGGCGGACCTTGAGAACTTCGATAAACACTTTGACAACGCGCGGATCAAATTGAGTCCCCGCATAGCGGATGAGTTCCTGTACGGCTTCAAGCGTCGGGTAGACTTTTTTGTAACGTATACCCGCATTCCGGATCGTATCAAAACTGTCGACCACGGAAATAATGCGTGCGCCCAGCGGAATGTCATCGCCTTTCAAACGGCTCGGGTAGCCTTCGCCATTAAACCATTCATGGTGATGGAGCACATAGCTGGCCTCTTCGCGTAAAAAGCGGATCGGTTTTAAAAGTTTATAGCCCATGTAGGGGTGCTCTTTCATTTTTTCGTATTCATCAAAGGTCAGTTTGGCAGGCTTCAGCAGGATATCGTCAGAAACACAAATTTTTCCAATGTCATGCAGCAGCGCCCCCTGTTCGATGGATTCACTGTCTTCGACCGTCATGCCGAGGGCTTCGGCTACAAAGCGTGAATATTTAGCGCAAATGGACGCATGCCCGGCGGTATGTTTGTCTTTGGTTTCAAGCGCCTGAATCAAAGTGCGCGCGGCCTCCAACGAACCCCGTTTGGCCATTTCAGAAACCTCTGAAAGTTTTCGCTGAAATTCCAGCGTCCGGCCTTCATCCATTTGGGGCACGGGCGTCCGGTTATCGGCCGTGCCGCCCGCATGGCGGTATTGCGTCACACGGTTGCGGCCCGTTGCTTTAGAACGCAGGAGCGCATGGCGCGCAAAGGCAATCAAGTCACCCCGGCGGGCCATGGAGTCTTCGGGAAAAGACGTCACGCCGACACTGATCGAAAGATTGACGACTTCGCCGTTGAGTTTGAAGTCATGCGCCGTAAACCCGAGACGCATGCGCCGCGCCACTTCCATGGCTTCGGTATAATCGCTAAAGGGCATCAGGATGGCAAACTCCGCACCGCCGTAGCGGGCAATCAAATCGCTCACGCGGCAGTTATCAAAAAGAAAATTCGCGCAGGCACGCAAAAGCAAATCACCGGCATGGTAGCCTTTTTCCTCATTGATCACTTTGAAATGATCGATGTCGATAAAAAGACAAGATACCGCGTAGTTATAGCGGGTTGCGCGTGAAAATTCTTCCACCACCCGCTGTTGAAAATAACTATGCGTGTAAATACCGGTCAATTCATCGACCATGGGCCCCGGGGCCACAATGGCGGCAGGTTCGGATGCATCCATGTTCAAGGACAATGGCTCCTGTTTTTTGCGGCTGTTTTCATACAAAATTTTGAGTTTAGCGGCTAAATCATCGTAATGGCTTTCGCTCATCACAAGCAGACTGCTGATTCCCATACGCTTGGCCGCACGCAGCAGGCGTTCATCGCGCACCGGGGTCATGAGCACAAAAGGCACGGGCAATTCCAGGGTTTCAAGGCAGGCCATGAGGGGCGCGGTTTCTTCACCTTGCTGTAAATCGGCTTCGATCAAAAGCAAATCATAGACCTGCGTTTTAATTTTTTCGAGGGCTTCCTGCACGGACGCGGCAGAATCGACTTCCGCGGGAAAAACGCTGCCGGAATGCAGACTTTTTTTGAAAAGGACAGAAGACTCGGGATGCGGGTCGACAACCAGGACGGAGAAAAAATCAGTATCTGCCACATGGCCTCCTCTCATGACTTTGGAACTTATCAAAATAGAGAATTAAGCGGATTATTCTAACGCTACAAAAAGTTTACCTAATGAATGTTTTTTTTACAAATATGACTAAAAAAGCTATAAATTGATCGTTTTTTAAAGGCGGCTTTGCGGGGGCAAAATCATCCCCTAGGCGGAAGCGTCCAGCGCCTTGTCTTGGGTAAGATCGGCCGAGAGTTTGGCGGCTATATGACTCAGGACGTCACGCAAATCACGGGGCACGCCACCAGCCCAATTTTTCCAATAGCTGGAATGTTGAAGGACAAACTCGAGCATTTCGAGGCGATCGTTCCATTCTGCAGCGGAAACAACGCCTGCAGAATAAAAAAACCGGTAGGGAATTTCCGTTGAAGAAATTCTGCTAGCGTCATGCTGCCCGGCTCCGAGGAATGCCGCTTCGCGCACCGAACCGGTATCCGCCTCTTGGCGCAGTCTGCGGACCCCTGCATGAAAGGACGCTCCCGGAAGACCGGTCACTTCAAAACGTTCCGGCTGGCTGGAGCGCGCTTTGGACAATAAATCCGTAATAAGGGCCGGTGCGCCGTCCTTGGCAAGCACAAAAAATGTCCGGCTTGATTTTTTCTCTGCAGTCAGGCCGCTGATGGCGCGTTTGACTGCGGCGTAGCGTCCGGCTTCACGCGGCTCAAAAATCACAATCAGCGGAAGTCCCGTCTGCGCCATTTTTACAAAATACCGGAGCGGCGCATTTTTAAATAAAACCGCGCGCATAAAAAGAACCGGGATATCCTCCTCAGAGATTTTTTTACGCGCCTGTACAGACGCTGCCGGTAAAAAAGAACGGGCAAACTCGCCGCGGGAAGCAGCCCGCTTTTCTAAGAGCGGCAACAGCCGGACAGCCCGCTGCGGCGGCAGCAGCCCGAAGCTGTATTGAAATGCGGTTTCGACCGTATGCGCGGCGGAAATTTCCCGCACCTCGCTGCGTCCCTGCGGCAGCACATTCGGCAGTTCACGATAATACCGCCGTTTTACCGGGTCCCACTGCCAGCCTTCCCCTGCGGGCCTGGGAAATGCCGGCTGTGCATTTTGCGCCGCAGACGGATGCGCAGAAGCAGGCCGGCTCGGCTGCTGCGGCGCAGGCTTTCCCGGCTGCGCTAGGGCGGGCGCTGCACTCTCGTGACGCGGACGGCTGTAAGCAGGATCAACCGGCAGCGCTCTTAACCCTTTTAACTTAAAAATAACCGCCGCGATACGCGCCTGAGTTTCAACGCGTTCGCTTTTGTCTTCGGTTAAATGCACCAACTGGTCGGCAAGATCTTCCTCGGGTTTGTCACGCACAAGCGCCTGCAGTTTGGTGGCATCCGGATCACTGAGCGCTTTTTCGTAATCGGAAATCAGTCTTTCCCGCCGGGCAATGTCGGCGTCCAGAAGTTCTAATTCAAGTATTTCAGTTTCGATTTCATCCAGCATGCGTTTAAGGTCCGTATCCGCTTGTTTATGCAGGCCCTCCAGCACAACCGTCATGCGTTCGACATTGGTCATGGCAGAACCGACTTCGGCATTGCGGGGCGCATAAGGCCCTTGCCGTCCGAACAGCATGTTGACAATCCCAGGAATGATCCCGAAATCCGACTGGGCCATACGGCGGGCATAAATATCGCGGCTCGAAAGCTTGGCCACATGACGGGCCGTCAGCGCCGCACGGTATCCCCAATGCGTGCCTTGAAACTGACCGTTGGGATCCTGCGCAAAAAGCTGTTTGTTCATGTCTTGGCGCGCTTTGATTTTCCACTGAGCCAAGCGCTCCTTGAGCGGAAGCACTTGCGCTTTTTCTTCATAGATCCAGCGCCACTCCGGCGGCCAATAGTCGAGCTGCAGACTTTCGGGCTTGAGCGTCAGTGAGGTTTCCTGCCCGCTGCGCGAAATCAGCGCCAGGAGGTCATCGCTGGCAGTATTGATGCTGCCTTGCCGGCGCACTCCCTGCCGTTTTAAAATTTCTGCCGTTCGCTCAACCTTTGCGACATCCAGCGCGTCAGCCAGCACACCTTCTTTTTCTTTGACGCGCGACAACAATTCACGGGCGCGCATAAACGCGGCAGCGGTAATTTCCTTTTGTTCATAACCCGCTTGCAGGCTTACAAGCGCATTACGCGCTTCGGCAACGCGCCCGTCT
The DNA here is from genome assembly GCA_023247055.1 of Candidatus Omnitrophota bacterium. Taxonomy (GTDB): domain Bacteria; phylum Omnitrophota; class Omnitrophia; order Omnitrophales; family Aquincolibacteriaceae; genus JAHFHB01. The sequence goes on along the minus strand of JAHFHF010000005.1, from coordinate 88,549 downwards.
AATTTCTCGCGGTATTTAAATCCTTCCACCTGGACCAGTCCCTGCGCCATTTCCTGAAGAATGCCCTGGCGCCCGCTTGCAATCTTCATTCCGTCTTCATAGAGCCGCTTGAAAAGATCGCCGGGGTTCAAACCAAAAAGACTGTTCGCCGCGGCATCACCATAAGCGCGATCGGGCGTAATCGTTAATTGAAAAATGGGACGTCCGTTTTCATCTAAATTGCGGTAGTTGATGGAAGCGGAGTAGTGCAGGCCGCCAAGCGTCGCGGCTTCGTAAATACGCTGGGAAACATCTTTCATGGCCAGACGCGTTTTTTCATCGGAGAGCGAAAGGCGCTCTTCCATATCCCCCGGCCGGATCAAAAGAAGCGGCTCCGCGGATTTAGCCGCGGGAGGCTGGCGTACAGTCGGACGGTCCCGGCTCTCGGAAGAACTATTTTGTCCGAAAACTTCTGCGGCCGCTGTAAAACCGGCAAGAATGGCCGTTAAAAATGCGCGCCGGCTGAAATGCGGTTTTAGGGAACGCATCTCGGACATCGCCAGCGTTTTTGCCGTTTCCGCTGTTTTTAAATTTCCATGGATTCCAGCGCGCACTTCCTCCACTGCCGCCATCCACTGGCCGCGGCCGCGGGCACCCATCATGGTTTCAATCTTTTTTGAATCAGGCATCATGGCAACTTGGGGAAGCGCCAGCGTTGCTGTGGCTTCAGGATTGAGCAGCCGCTGATAAAGTCGCTTGTCATTCTGCCCTTCAAACGCAGGCATTAAAACGGCAGGCTGAATTCCTTCCGATCTCAATCGCTCTGCCAGCCCCCGCTCATGAAATCCGCCGCTAATGACCGCCCAGGTTCCTTGTCCGGGTTCCTTCAAACGCCTTTGGATTTGCGCATTCAAAGCCTGTTCGCGGAAACGCGCCCATTCATAAAATATGAGCACTTCCAACAGGCCGCGGCGCAATTGCGCAAACCGGCCCGACCCCAATTGTTTTTTTAGAAGATCCATTTCAGACAGATGGGTAAGCAGGACAGGCAGACGGCCCGCCTCCTCACGCGAAAGTTCTAAAACCAAAGCTTTGCGCAAAAAATGAACGAGTTTTAACTGCTTTAGAAGCTTTGTTTCCTCAGATGAAAGCTTGGCCTGTTCAAAAAGCAGGTCTGCCAACTCTTGGATTTCCCGAAAAAGCCCGGCAGACTGGATCTCTTCCTGAATGGCGAGCAAGCCAAGCTGTTTTAAAAACGGATTTTCTTTTCGGCCGGCCGGCCGGCCGGAGTTTAAATGTTCCAGCTTTTCACGGAAATTTTTTCCAGAAATTTTCTTGATTGGACCGCTGCGGGCATCTGCCTTCTGCACTTCTTCCTGCCACAAACACCACAAGCGCATCAAATTCGGCCAGCGAACTTGCTGTCTCCAATCATTCCAGTCCAAATCTATCCAAACCATGGCGGATTCCATGAGGGCTCGCAGTCCACGAAAACTTTCCGCGTTGTTTTCTTCAGCCGGGCCTGCAAGCTGTAAAACAGCCTCTGCCGGAGGCGTCAGCACAAACTCCGCCTGAGACTTCAGAGTTTCCTCAAGGGTCTTAAGGACAGGTTCCAGCTTGGCTTGATGACGCATGACTTTTTGATATTGCCTGCGGTTTTCAGCATATAAAACCGCATCTTCAAGTCCATAGGCTTTCAAATCCGGATGGTCCATCAGGAAACGCAGCCCGCCGCCGATCAAACTGCGCGACAGCAACGCATTGCCGAAAGCCTGATTGGCATCTGTTTCTTTGAAAACAAGCAAATTCCCCGCGTCTAAACGGCCTGCAGCGCCTTCTACAAGAAGCCCTTGGAGCCGGCCCTGCGAATGTAAATCTTCCAATAACTGAATGATTCCCTTCTGAGCCTCAAAAGACGCGTGCGCATCTAGAATAAACGTGACCGGAGCGGCTGATTCCGGATATTCCGTCAGGCTTGCTGCCGGCATCGAAAAAGCAGCGGACGACGGCACTATGAGCGTCAAAACGACGAGCCCCGCTGTAAGTTGTTTTACACTCAATTGCTTGAACATAACGAAGATCCTTAATGGCCGAAGAATTTTATGCCCGTGCTATTCCTACGATATAAAAAATACCCCGCCTTGAAAGAAATACAACTGCCGGCGTTTTTTAAAAATAACCCTTGAAGCACCTTGACTCTTTTTTAAGCAGATTTTGACATCAACGCATAGGCTTGGAACGTAGTTTCCAAAACTTCCCCGCTAGTCCATACCGTTCCTACTCCGGATAATGGCTCTTCATTTCCAAGAATCAGAATCGTCTCGCGGCCAAGCGCGGCTGCTTTTAACAAAAAGGTGTCGTAAGTCGGGCGGTCGCGTTCACGAACCCCCTGCGGTTCGAGCACCTGAATCAGGGCGGTGCGCGGCAATCCGCCCCGGGCCCGCAGCCGGTCATTGGCCAAAGCGTTTAGCGATTCAAAACCCAGCTCGTCAGCAAACAGAATGCGCTGGGTTGAAAAACCGGGCTGCGTACGCAAGCGGTTTTTAAATTGCCGCCATTGCGCCGCCGAAGTCCGGACCGATTTTAAAAGAGTCAACTGCCGGATCTCCGGATGCGTTTTCATAAGTTCTGAGAGCTGCGCGGCGAATCCTGTGGCATGCGCGCTTGCGTTGTAATGGATCAGGATCTCGCCGCTGCCCTTTGTCTTTACAGGAATTTTTCCGGCCAGAGTTGATGGCATTTGATCTAGAATTTCCTCCAGCCCTGTGCCGAATTCTTGAAGCGCGCGGCGCTCATATTCGGCAAAATGCAATTCCTGACCTATACGCATTTCCTGAAGAAATCTTTCTTTGGACGCGGCGGCTTTCAGCAAACCTTCGGGAACGCTGCGCATTTCGGAACGCCTGTTTTTTTTCCCGGGCCAATAAGCTTTGGAGGCGGTCAGATGAAAAAGACCCCAGACCAATCCCGCGGCAAACCCGATCACGCTGAGGATAAATCCGAGAGAAAGTCTCCAGGTTTGAATATGCGTGACATGCTCGCGTTCCGGGCCTTTAAGAATTTGAGCGTCGAGCGCTTCTGAAATCTCTATGAGACGCCGGAAAAGCCGGGGCTGGTCGCGTTTGCCTGCGGCAAGCGCCAGTTCGACACGCTCAGCGCTAAGATTTTCATTGCCCAGCGCCTGCTCCAGATTTTCAAGTGCTGCTTCTCCAGGCACAAAAATATGGCTCTGCAGCGTGACTTCGCGTTCCCATTGCGCCGCTTTCTCTTTGGCCCAAAAAAGTTCGTGGCGCCGGAGTTGTTCGCCGGCGGTTGAAAGAATCATGGCTTCCGGAATTCCCGCGTTCTGCAGCATGGCTTTGGCCGGATGCCGGCCCTGGGACAATTCAGCAAGCTCAAAATCAGAAAATGAATCGAGTACGGATCTCAACGCAAGCCGTTTGATACTTTCAGTTTCTTGTATTTGCGCCCCCAGCTTGGCAAGCGCCTGCTGGTAAAGAAGCAGCTT
>JAHFHF010000005.1:15685-85052 GCA_023247055.1 Candidatus Omnitrophota bacterium | reverse complement strand
TGTTCTTAAGTTGCGCGATGGCTTCGATCAAAAGACGTCCGGCATCCTTGGCTAAAAACAACCGAAGGACTTCCGGGTCTCCCGTTTTAAGAAAAGCACGGGCCAAAATAAACCGTGCGTTTGCCGAATTCTGCTGAACCAAACGGTCGATGATTTGCTCGCGCCGCTCACGGTAAACTGCATTTTCAGGCCGTTCCGCCATGGCTAAAAACCGCTCTAGGGCGTGCAAGCTTAAATGCTGGATGTAATCGGTACGCTGGGTCAGAGCATCCAGACGTTTAAATACATGGTCCGATAAAACACCCTCGCTTTGGGGTTCAAAATCAAGCAGCGTCAGCGCCGGCGCTCCGGCCTTTTGAGCATCGGCCCGAAAGCCTTGATAAACTTCCAGCGTTTTACGGTAAAGGTCTTCATGAATGCGTCCCTTGAAATTCTCCTCCGGAGCAAGGCTGTCTGCAAGAACCCAAGGCAGCCGGAGACGCCGCCGGTCTTCTGCGTCGTTGTGATTGGTGATTTCGAGTCTGTCCCAGATCCTTGTGTCATAGCGCTGAATGGCCCCGGTACCCTTGGCCTGTTCCTGCGGTTGACCGTGGGCCCAGCGGATGTGTTCAGCGATATCCGCAAAAACCAGATTACGAACCAGCGCCGCTGTTTTCTGCCGGCGGATTTTCAAAGCATTCTCAGCGGAAACATTTTCTAATGCGTCCGCTAAGGCCAGCTTGTCGGTATAGGTACGCCAGAAAGCACTGCCCAAAATTTTGCGGACGGCCATAGCGGCATCGGCGTCATAAGCCGCATTCTCGATAGTCAGAAGAGAAATCAAAAATTCCTGAATCACAGCCCGCTGGGGATCTTCGTGTCCCAACTGCACAAGACGACTGAGCGGATCTTGATCGGACTCGATCAATTCAAGGGTATGCGCGCGCGCCAGTTTTGTCATATCCAGTTCCGGATTTTTTTCATAGAGTTTACGATGAAGCAGGATCAAATCGAGAATGCGCCGCTGGCGTAAAAGATAATCCAAACTCATCTGGCTGATATCCGCAGATCCAGATAAAACAAGGTGTTCGATATCTTGTATTGGGATATGGGGAGTCTGCAAAAAAAGACTCATCCAATGACGCCGCTGGTCGCCGCTAGATTCTTTGAGAATACGGTTGATTTCGGCGCTGGCCGAAGGCGCGAATGCCGGCTCAACTTCACCGCTTTGTTCGCGGATTAGTTCCGCAGGCTGTTGCGGGAACACCCCTGTCTTTCTAGCCGGAGTTTGCGGCACTGCCGGTTTTTCCAGAAGGTCAATTAAAAGCTGCCGGTCGCCTTCCAGCGCCGGAGAGACAAACTCGAAAGGGACCACCGCAAGCGCGCTCAGATCGTCCCGGCCGTACTCCTGCGTCAGTTTTTCTTCGTGCGCTTTGTAAAATGGACGCAAGCGCGCCTGAAGGTCCGGTTCAGCGGCATAGAGAACCTCGACGCCGTATTCATGATCCCCCAGCCATAAGGAGGGGGCATTATTGAGTTCAATACTGATTTCCTGAAAACGGCTTTGGTCTTCGCCCCGGCTTTTGTCCGTCAACTCACGTCTGACCTGGCGTACGATACCCAAAGTCTCCTCGCCCGTGGCCGCACGGCGCACAAGGACAATATCTCCGGTTTTTACCGGAATTCTTTTTTCAATCCGGTGACGGATAAAAATTTGGGGAGTGATGATTTCCGCGGCCGGACGATCATGAAACGCCTGCCCCTCGGAATCAAACGTCCCTGTCAAAATACCGGTCTGCGGCGCTTCATAGTCCCAAAAATTTCGCTGGCCTCTGAACGTCTTGATCCGGGCTCGAGTTTTTTCAAACCGCGTCAACTCGGTCGGAGCAAAAGGACTTTGCAATTCACGGAGCTGGGTTAGATATTGATCGGCCTGGCCTTCGAAAACATCGGTTAATGTGACGATGGAATTTAAAAGCGCGCGGTCTTCGGTCCGGACACCGCCGATTCGTTCCTGAGCCTTGACCCACCTGAGTTCTTCCCGGTTAAAGCGGGTCCTCCCATAGGCGCCTGTCGTATTCACCGGAAAACGGACGCGCGTGCCAATCTCGGCATAAGAACTCACAAACGCATCAGCGTCAAATTTCTGACTGTAAGAAACAGGGCCCCTCCGCGGTTCCATTTCCAACCGCACACGCACGTGCGCCGGACCGTTTTCTTCGGTATTCCAGGTAAAAATTTTTCCCTTGGAAAAAAGTTCAAGCGTTAAAATCATCTGAGCGTCGAGACGCGGCTCCGCCGTAAGGTGTACGATACGCGCGCTTTGTTCCTGGCCTTCCAGCGTCACGCCAACACGCATCGCCGTCAAATCATAATCTTTCCAAACGCTTAGGGGCACGGCAACGCGGACCGTCAAACGATTTTGGCTCTGAAAGCGCGCCAGCGCTGTCCCGGATACGGCGCTTCCGAGCGCGCGTTTGCCTGGAAGAATCCAGCCTTCCTCTCCGGCTCTGAAAGGCGCCAGGAGCGTGCCGAAAACCTGGTTCTGCTGCTCGACTTCAAAATGATTGATGATTTCCGTAATCACGGCTTCTTTATTTGCCAACCGTGTTTTCAGCGGAACAATACGGCGGTCCAGAGCTGCATCCGCATGCTCATAGCGCGCATCCACCTCTTTTAAACGCTCAATCAACTCTCGCAGCGCCGAGGCTTCCGTTTCCGTCACAGGCCGCCGGTAACGAAGCAGCGGCTGCGGCCCTTTGATCACAAAAGCCTTGCCGGGATTCTGCCAATCGGCGGCGCGGATGCCGGAACGAGGATCCATTTCAAGATAACCTTCTTTTTGGGCCAGGAGAAAAACCGTGGTAATTTTATCGTCCCCGCCTTCGTAAAGAAGCGGCGTCACCCCTAAAAATTCAAAAGAGCGGGGCCCGGAAGGCCGGGTCACCTTGGCCGGTTCACCCGGCGGCATGGCAGCCGGATCCCAGCCAAGCGAGACTAGATCGCGCGACAACCGGCGCGGCACTTGAGAGACCGGCGGCAGTTGTTGCTGCGGGGCCGGCCAATGGACTGCAGCCAAAGGCGCTGTCAGACGAGGATGGTTTTCTTCGGGAAGGGTAGAAGTTTTCTGTAGAGGAATCCAACCCTGCAGATAGGGTAAAATCGACGGTGCCAAATTCGACTGCGCTCCTAGATACCCTGCTGCAGCCAAGAAAGCCACTCCGAGCAAGGCGGCCACATCTTTTTTGAATGAAAACCAAGACGCAACGGCAGGTGGCAGCCAGCGGCGAAAGGGCAGGCTCATGACTGTAAGAGCCCAAATAAAAACAAACGCGCCGGCAAAAAGAGTTCCATAAAAAAGCCAGAGTCCGGCCGCGAGCACCGGCAGCGGCGCAAGTTCGAAAGCCAGGATCGCATATCCAAACACGGGAAAAAATCCGACAAAAAGACTGCGAAAGAGCCAGCCGCGCAAACGGGCTGTCCATGCCATCCGCGAACTGCGCGTCGAACGGTCGCGCGTTTCCCAGACTATCAAGAGCCCGGCGGCGGTTAAACCACCCCCATAGGCCAGATGCATAGCGCTGCTTGAAGATGTCCATGGGAGTTGAAACGTCGCTATTGCAGAAGCGGCGGCAGTCGGAATCCAGCCTTCGGAGAAAGCCAACACGGCTCCGGCGATCAGCACTCCCATGATCGAGATTTTTAAGAGACCCCGCGGAATAGGACTCTGCATCTGCAGCGGCGGCGCATACGACAGCGGGGCAGAATATCCGGAAGTCGGCGGTGAAATGGACGGCGGCAACGGCAGTACTTGCGGCACACGCAAAGGGTCTTGTAAGTGCTCGAAAACCGTGCTCTCCAGCGGCAGATTAAATTGTTTATAGACGACCGCTTTTTTTCCCCGGATATCCGCAAAACCGTAACGCGTTCCTAAAAAAACCAGCCGTTGTTTTTGAGCATCCAGGGAGGCTGTCATGCCGCCATCGGCGGTTTGATAAGCACCGTCAATCCGGTCAAAGGTCAATGTTTCGAACGTCCTGCCAGAAAGATCCTGAATTTGAGCTCCGGAAGAAGCCGGCAGGGTCAGAATAAATCTCCGGCCTGCTTCGATGACTTCCACTCGGGGCACGGCATTTCTCATTTCGGAACGCGGACGCTCCCCGCCCGCCGGCTGTTCAAAAGAGCCCCATGCAAATTCGCCCCGCTGGGGCACAGCGGCTGGAAGCCTCGCAATAAAACGTTTTTTAACCGGCGGACGCTCAAAACGTTCATGGCGGGCCGCTGGAGGCACCATCACTAACGCCAGCGAACCGCCCCAATCAAAACCAATTTCAGAAATGGTTTCTGTATCCGATTGCAGTGTCTGGGGTTTCACAACAGATTTCAAGATTTCCGGCATTTGTATCGCGACAACCGGAGCGGCGTTTCTTTCAGATGCCGGATTGTAAAGATCGGCATAGATGAACGCAAACACGCCGGCTTTAGGAAGCCAAGGCATGCTTGTGTCAATGCCTTCTTGCATCAGTCGATGCGCGATCGCACGGATGTCCCGTTTAGTTTCACCGGTTTTATTCGGCCGGGGAGCATTGATTTGCGTGGTGAAAACAGTCAAGCCGCTCTGTCCTTTACCCGGCGTAAACATGCGGTCATAGGGCGCCGCGCGGAATAAATTCTGCATCATGAAATCATTGGCCCGCAGGACCAGTGCAGAATAAATGCGTGAAAAAAATCCAAGAAATGCTTGCAAAAGATAGGCATAGGCAGACTCGGAGCGGCGCACATAAAAAGGCACTTCGATTTTAGAAAGTTTTTCCGCCATTTCGGCAGCAATGACCTGGCCGCTCACCAGAAGTTTCAATTCCTCAAACCAGCGCACGTTCAGCATGCGGTCAATGTCATCCGGGGCTTGAACTGCGGGAGCGCTCACGGCGACGGTCCGGGCCTTATAGCGCCCGGCTAGCTTCGGGTTGGTGGTATTGGCAAGAATATAAGGCCCGACATTAAAATTACGCACGCCGTCGAGCTGGCTCATGGCCATTTTCCAGGCCCCGGCCGCGGAATCCTGCGCCGTCGTCGCATTTTCAGGATCGGCCGTCTGAATAAGTACCAGCGTCCCGCGCGGCGAGTCTTTGAAGCGATGCACAAAATCACCGGCCGTTTCTCGCCCATCGACGCCCGCCAGCTGCAGTCCCGCAGGCGCTTCGAGCAAAGCGGCGCGGAAGTAGTCTCTTAACAGCGACCAGTAGGGGCCTCCGATGGCGAGAAAACGGGAACCGGTGCGCGCCATGATTTCTCTTCCCTGCATAAACCGGATAAGATAAATAAAAAATTTGTCCTGCCAGGTATAAAAAAAGGCGTCGGCCTCGTGGGCGATAAACCAAACGCCGAAAAACATCGCCATTTCCAGCGTCGAAATATTCTGAAGAAGCACGCTGAAAGATTCGACGCCCGTAGCCCATAGAGCGGTCATCGTGAAAAGAAGCGCCAGCACTTTAAAAACAGGCAGGCTGAGCTGCGTGCTGACAAAGGTATAGAACCGGACCATGCTCGTCGCAAAAAATTGTTCCGAGATATGATTCGCAATATCTTGCCCCTGCAACAGCAGCCCCTCATTCTCCGGAGACCGGACCTCGCGGCCATGGGCGCCCCGGCCCGTAATTTTTGCGATCCCGCTATGCAAAAACGGAGCAATATTGGCTTCAAGCCGGTTGAGTTCAGAAACGGATAACTTCACCCCAAACAGCGGGGCCGCGGAAACATCGGCCGGGCTTTGGGCCGCCAGATTTTTAAAAGCATCGATTAAAAGTTTAGTTAGAAAAAAGTCAGTCGCATCTGCCATCGTGGCCGCTTCGGAATAGCGCCGTCCGCTCATATTAGAAAAAATACGCCCGCTGAAATCGGAGTCCGGAAAATAATCCTGGCCCAGAGAGCGCCCTAAAACGCTGAACCACTCTCCTGTCATTACAAAAACATCCTTGAGCAGGCTGTTTTTTCTCATAATTTCCGCATCGCGGACAGCTTCGACATTCGAAAACGTCATACCCGATTGGCTGACCGAAAAAACAATGGTCTCTTTTCCGATTTTAAAAGCCGATCCGATGCCGGAGTAATACGCATCTTTATTTTCCATATACTGATTGCCCTGAACGACGTGGACGCGGATGCCGGGAGCGAGGGATTTCAAGTCTTGAATTTTGCGCTGAAGCAAGTCGTAACTCGGACCTTCCGCAATAAAAAGGATGTCTGCTTCATGATCATCCCGGTTTTTTTTCTGGCGGGCTATTTCAATCAGCGCCGTATTAAACCGGTCGGCTGTTATGCGATTGGAAGGGGCTTTGCGGCTGGCACGATACCGCGCATCGAAGCTGTCATTGACATTGATCAAAATATCATTGAGTTCTTCTAAATCGCGCTTCAAATTGGAACGGCCGTCCTGAGAAGGCGGAAGTTGAATGTAGGGATTGCCTGCAATGGCTACCCAGCGCGCTTGGATCTCTTGCGGGCTCAACTCGCGGTGGGCCGCCATAGAAAAAATATTTAAAACCGGCGCGCGGGCTTGGGACATATCCAGCCGGATAATTTCGCCCTGATCGTCATTAAACGTCAGAAAACGTGAGCGCTCATTGAGGCCTTCGAAAACAGCTCCCGGATCGGAAGCTGCAATGAACGCACCGGTATCGGGATTATGTCCAAGCGCACCGGGCTGGCCCTTCGCGACCCAGAATTTGGTCTTAGGCTCCAACGTAGAACTCACGGAAAGCCCGAAAGTGCTCGAAGGAAGCGATGTCGCCATCAGCATTTGAATCGCGCGATAAGTATCTTGGTGCAAAAAAGCAAACACAGCGCTCTCAATAAAAGCACTCAAAACATCCACCGGTAAGGCGCCGAGATACTTGTCCCCTCTCAGCCGCGCGGCGGCACTCTGATGCAGGGCCGGCAAAAATTCGCCTGCGATCACCGTACGGTCAGGGACCCACCGGCCCTTCTGCTGGGTAAAAATCTTCGTCTTAAACCGCTGAAACTCCGCGTCAAAAATATCGCCCCAGCGCTGCGTGATCTTATCAATAGCTTTCGGATGGCTCAGGCCTTTAAAGGATTCCCCCAAAGACCCTGCCATCATCAAATAGGCCAGACGCGCCGAAGCGCCCCAGCGGCCTTGAGTTGCATAGAGCGCAAGCATCGACGCAATCACAGGCGAGTCTCCTTGAGTGGTATCCTCATACAGGATACGGCTCAGTTCCCTGCGGATTTCTTTATAACTCATCTCTTTGCCAAAAGCATAAATGGGATAGGCCTCAAGAATCTGCTCTTCTTCTTTCGTGCCGTCGTTATCCCCGTTATGACGCACGCTGATCTGAAAATTAGCATTTCGGGCATTAATTTCTTTTGTTCCTCTTGTCCAATCGTAGTAGGTCGTCAGAAGTTCAGGACTGGGATGCGGGTGGGTTTCTTTTTTAGACGGCGGCGTCGAAGTTCCAAAACGCAGATGGGACGAGTACTCGATCAGATCTTCAAGCGGTCTGAAACCATCGCGCCGTGCGGCCAAGACTTCCCTTTTTAAATCGCCGCGCAGCCGGCTGTGAAGCACCGCGCGCTTGGGATTTACATCTTTCAATCCTAAAAAGACAACATGGCCGTTACGGTCGAGTGCCATGGATTGAAATCCATAGGCCTGGTTACCGCGGCCGCTCAAAATACGCGTGGAGTTGTAGATGCTTTCAATGTAATCCTCGGGGACAAGGGATTTGTCATCTGTGCTGAGGCGCGGCCCCACATAATCCAGATAACCGCAGGCAAACCCCCAAGGCGCCGACCCCGCAGCCCAAGACATATAATCCGACCATGAAAGCGCCGCAAATAACGTATTGAAAATCAAAGCTGTATAAAGCCCTGCTGCCGCTGGGCCGCTGAGCGCCGTAGAAAACAGCAAAAATGCCGCCGCGGCAGCTCCGAACAGATTCAGTGCTGGGCCCCCCAAAGCTTTAAAGGAAATTTTTTTCGCATCACGCTCCCCCGCCGAAACAGGCGCCGGAATTTTGGCGGATAAACCGGGCGTATAAATGGCCGTGAAGGGAATAAGACCGGTCCAAAATTCACGCGCGCTTATGCCTTCCAGGGATTCGCGTAAATCAAAGGGATGATTCTGATCGACAATCCACTTAAAGAGAACGTGGCCGAATCCATGTGCAAAAATCGAAGAAAACCAACTCAGGCGTATGAGAACTGCCATCCATGGCAGCATGCCAAAACCGCCGCTAAGCGCAGCTGTCAATGCCAGAGCTGCCAGTTCGGGAAGCGGGTTAAGACTCGGGACTGTGAGTGTTGAAAACGTAAACTGCCCAGGGCTCTTCACTGCCGGCGTCCTCGTTTTAACCGGAACGGGAATGTTGGAATTCACAAGGATGCTGCGCGTGGTTCTAACCCGGGATGCCTGCCGGACTTTAGCCTGCATGGAGACCGCTGGCTCGCGGCTTGGCAGCGGTGCGGCAGCGCTTGTGAATTTTTGTTTTTGCGCTGCGCGTAAAAAATTTCTGCCGGCGATATCGGCCAGCAGGGGTTCGGTCAAAATCCGCACTTCGGAACGCACTCCGTCCGGCGTCACGAATGAAAAACTCTGCCGCCGCGGGTTTTCAGACGCGGCAGAACCAAACGGCGCGGGCCTCCAATTGAATTCCAATCCAAAACCCATGTCCGCAGTAAACGGGACGACGGCGCTTCCGGTCCGGGCATCCAGTGATCGCGCAAGCGTTTGCACTCCGTGAATACGCCGGTAAATTCCGGCGAGAACTTGTTCTTCGGGACTTAATTCGTTGAATGCGCTTTGAAGGCGGGGCTGAAGGCCGGGTACGGCGCGGCGAAGCCCTGTTGCTGCGAGGGCTATCATCATCGTCGCCAAATCGCCGGCGCGGTCATAGGTTACCATCCACCGGGGAAGGTCTAGTTTTGTTCCCAAAGCCCCAAACGCACTTTTCACGGGAAATAGACTAGGCACTTGAAGCTGCATCGTTGGATCGCCAGCACCTGCATAGCGGGCGACCGGAGACTGCGGCATTTGCATGGCTCTAAAATACAGTTTCTTGTCTTTGGCAAAATCAATGCCGCTCTGCAGTGCAGGGGTAATGGTGCAAAAATTATAGCCTTCTTTTTTCAATCGCTCTTCAATTGCCGGAGTGTGAAATCCCCCCGTGACAAGAACTGCGATGGTCTCATGGTAGTGTTTCATGCTTTTCAACGATTCTGTCATCAGTGTTTCGTCGCGGGCCAGCGCCAGCTTATAAAAATCTTCATAGGCCTCGAGCGCGGCTTCGAACTCCATGAATGGGAAAGCGCGCGTAGAAATCTCCAGAGAATAACGGTGTCCTAAACGGCTGAGCGCATCACTCAAAGCGTACGGGTCAAAATCTTCGCGGTTTTGATAAAGAAATTCCACGTCTTCGCGTGTCAGGCTGAGCGCGAACATTTTTTTATAAACCTCAAGAATGCGGAAAAGTTTATAAAGCTGGCTGACGGCTTGAGAGACTGGCGAGGTCAAATCCCAGGGAAGGCCTGACGGCGGCATAAACCAATGCGCTTCAAGCGTCTTTTCGATTTGTTTGATTTCATCGAAAATTCCCGCATCCAGACCGCCTTCTTGTTTTAAAACCGTTTCGAGATACCGCGCGAGTTCGATTTCGTTCTTAAAGCGTCCTTCCCGCCGCAGCCGGCTCTCAATTTTTTCAAGTTTTAACAGACGCCGGAGTTGGGGCGTATCTGTTGGCAGATTTTCCTGCTCGCAAACCTGCTTCAAAAAACGGGCGTAGTCTGCGATGGACTGCTGGTTATTCTGAAATAATTCGCGGTTTTTAATCCAGTCCCTGATATTTTTTTGAAAAATCCGGACAGCCAGCGTTTTTACATTTTCCCGCAGATCTTCCAAATGTCCTTTCAATCCGTGTCCCAGATCCACGGCCTTCAGGAGTGCCGCGCGGTTCTGCTCATAAAGTTCTTGATTTTCGACTCCATAAAGAATCAAACCTGGATTTCTTGTAACGGCCAAATATTCGGGCCCCGTCATTTTACCCTCGTTTAAAAAGGCCCGGCCGGTCAACACGCGCGCTTTGCGGTCGGGATAACGGGAAAGCAGCCCATGCGCCAGTTCTCCCGAAGTTCCTTCAAGCAGTACAAGGCGGACGCCATAACGTTCTGACACCCGCTGGATTATGCGGGCGATCTTATGCTGAGCTTCTGTATTGATGTGCAAATCGCGAATATGGATCACTGTCCGGCGGGAGTCTCCCCAATAAAAATTGTCAATTTTCCCAAATTCGGCGGGCAAATGGAGACGGGCAAAAATACCTTCAAGAACTCTGGCGCGGGGTAAAACGAGATCGGAAATCGCAGAGGGCGTTGTTGTCAGCGTTCCGGAGATAAAATTCCCGGAGGGAGTTGCGAAAACAGCCTCTTGTAGAATTAAAAGGACGGCCAAAAAGACCGCAACGATTTTTTTATAGCCTTTCGTTGCCGCAGTCTTTGTTTTTTTTTCTAGCGTAGTATGAACTTGCTCAAGGTTCATTGTCTCCCTCTTCAAAATAAAAAATTTACTAAAAATAATTTAATAATTAATTTTTAAACTCCTTAATTATTAGACAAAAAAAATGCCTTGTTTTTCATTCCAGAGGCTGCTGCTCAGTCATATTTGCCTTTTGATTTCGCAGAAGGCGGGAATATAGCATCATCCATGCCAAAATTTTTTGTATATAGTATATGGATATAACTCCTTATGATAAAAGCAGTTACGGCATAGAGTATTTACGTCTGTCATCCTTGCAAGACAAAAAAGTATGGTTTTTTCGAAGCGCGCCAAACACATATTTGTCATAAGTCCAAAAGCGGTCTTCAGATGCTTTTTTTATCATTAGATGTATTTTTTAGAATAAAAGATACCTATAAGATATAATTTTAAGCTGAGGAATCTTTATACGGCGAAAAAATATTTTTCAACTTGCGTAATCAGAAATGAGATCTTATGGCGTGTTTGCGAATCGGAATTTTGACCGGAGGGGGCGATTGCCCGGGACTCAACGCAGTGATCCGCGCTGTGGTGAAGTCTTCTTTTTTCCATCATCACTGTGAAGTCCTCGGAATTTTAGATGGGTATGCGGGGCTGGTTGAAGACCGGACGCTTCCGCTTACGGAAGCCATGGTCTCGGACATTCTGCAAAAAGGCGGGACCATTTTAGGGACGTCGAATACGGCCGAACCGTTCCGTTATGCCGAACGCAAGGCCAACGGCGAAATTTCGATTCAAGACCGGTCGCAGGACGCTCTTCGAACGCTTAAAAAACACAAGCTCGACGGTTTGATTGCTGTCGGCGGCGACGGGACGCAAACCATCGCGCTCAAACTTTCAAAACTCGGCGTCCCCATGATTGGCATCCCAAAAACCATCGACAACGATCTGGCTTGCACCGATGTGACTTTTGGTTTTGATTCTGCGCTGGCTATCGCCACAGAAGCCGTGGACCGGCTGCATACCACCGGGGAATCGCATGGCCGCGCCATGGTTCTGGAAGTCATGGGGCGCTATGCGGGATGGATCGCCCTGCGCTCCGGCATTTCCGGCGGCGGCGATGTGATTTTAATTCCGGAAATTCCCTATGACATCCACAAAATCCGTGAAGCGATCGAGGCCCGCATCCGGCGCGGCAAACGTTTTAGTCTAATTGTCGTGGCCGAAGGCGCCAAGCCCTTGGGGGGAGAGGCTATGGTCCAGCAGAGAGTGGCCGGCTCACCCGACCCGGTCCGCCTCGGCGGCATCGGCCATACGGTTGCCAATCAAATTCAGACCATCACCGGTCTCGAAAGCCGCGTCACTGTGCTTGGGCATCTGCAGCGCGGGGGCATTCCGACGTCATTTGACCGCTGGCTGGCAACACGCTTCGGCGTGCATGCCGTCGCGCTTTTTGCCAAGAAACAGTATGGGCGAATGGTCGTTTTACGGGGGCAGGAAATCGAATCGGTCGCTCTGGAAGAAGCGGTCAGCCGTCTGCGCACCGTCGATCCCCAATCTGACGAAGTTTGCACCGCACGCGCCGTGGGCACGTGTTTCGGGGATTAATAATTTTCATTTATTTGTCATCCTGAGCCGTCGTGGCCAGGCATGCCCCAACGGCTCATGTCATTCTGGGACAAACAAAGAATTCGGGATGACAAAATAAGATTTGCGCTAAATTTTTTCGAGAACGTCGGGATTTTTAAAACGGACCTTCGCGAGAGAAGCGTATTTGTCAGAGCCGGAGCGGTAACCGGCAGCACAGGCCACAACGGTTTTAAATCCTTTGTCCGGCAATTCTAACAGCGCATCGTATTTTTCCGGCTCCAAACCCTCCATCGGACAGGTATCAATCCCAAGCAGCGCGGCGGAAGTCATAAAATTTCCCAAAGCGAGATAACACTGCCGCGCCGCCCACTCATGGATCACGTCATGCCGCGGGCCCTGCACCAGGTCTTTGACCATCCACTCCCGGTAAACTCCAAGAGATTCCAGGGAGACCCCGCGCACTTCGGCCATGCGGTTGATCCAAGCATCCACATCCCGGCTCGTGATGTTGATTTTCGCACCAAACACCACGTAATGCGAGCAATCCGCGACCTGGCGCTGGTTCCACGACAGCGGCACCAGCCGTTCTTTCAAGCCCTGATCCCTAATCACAAGAAATTTCCAAGGCTGCAGCCCATAGGACGATGGCGAGAGAATCAGCGCTTCTTCCAAAGCGCTCCAAATTTCAGGAGAGATTTTTGTTGAAGCATCAAAAAGTTTGGCGGCATAGCGCCATTTTAAAGCTTCAAGAAGTTCAGCGCTGTTCAAATCCGGTTTTTGCAAAGTCATAACTTCCTTTCATGAAATTTAACGGCTGTTCAGCCAGCATGCGGCGGCTTTAGCATGGTAAGTAATGACGGTATCGGCACCTGCGCGAAACACGGCAGTCAAAGCTTCGAGCACGGCCTGCTTTTCATCCAGCCAGCCTTTTTCTGCCGCAGCCTTAATCATGGCATATTCCCCGCTCACAAAATACCCTGCCAGCGGAAAATGAAACCTCTCTTTGGCTTCGCGCAGAATATCGAGATAAGCCAGCGCCGGTTTTACCATGACGATGTCCGCGCCCTCGCGAATGTCGAGCGCAATTTCGCGCAGGGCCTCCTCGCGGTTAGCAGGTTCCATCTGATAACTTTTGCGGTCTTTGGGACTATTTTTTCCTTGGCCAGGCGCTGAATGGGCGGCCTCGCGGAAAGGCCCGTAAAAAGCCGAGTTGTATTTAGCCGCATAACTCATCAGAGGCAGTGATTTAAAACCCCGGCGGTCGAGAACTTGCCGGATGACTTTAATACGGCCGTCCATCATATCGCTGGGCGAGACCATATCGGCGCCGGCTTCCGCGTGCGCAAGCGCCATTTTGGCCAGCACCGGCAGTGAAGCGTCATTGTCAATTTCACCCCGGCCGTTTAAAAGACCGCAATGGCCGTGGCTCGTATAGGCACACAGGCAGACATCGGTGATGACCGCCAGCTTGGGGAATTTCTTTTTTACCGCACGGATTGTCTGCGGAATGATTCCGGTCTTCGCATAAGCGCCTCTGGCTTTTTTATCTTTAGAGTCCGTCAGCCCGAAAAGCAGGAGGGCGCGCACGCCGCCGGCAGCCAGCGAGTCCAACTCTGTCAGCAATGTGTCCGGTGAAAACCGGAATTGGCCCGGCATGGCCGTGATGGATTCTTTGACGCCGTGTCCCGCCCGCACAAAATAAGGCATGATCAGTTGTTCGGGCGCAAAACGTGTCTCGCACAGAAGGCTGCGCAAAACCGCATGGCTGCGAATGCGCCGCGGCCGGTAATCCGGAAATTGAAAATCAAACGGTTTTATTTTATTTTTTTTCATCGCACTCTGATGATGCCCAAGCGCCGTTTCATCATTGCGAAGCGGCATTCCACTGAAGCTGAAGCAATCCCAAAAGCAACCGAGATTGCTTCGGCATCAAAGTGAACGTTGCCCGCAATGACGAAGTAATCTCAAGTCGTAGGGTTCAGGCATGCCTCAGGCCCTACGTAATTCCAACACATGGGTGTTGGGAGCAATGATGAGGCGCGTTTATATTTTACTTCTTACCGCTATTGCTGGATGGCTTTAACCAGTCCTTGCGCCGTATGGTACTTCGCTTCCGCCTTCGGCCGCAGGCCGAGTTCTTTCAAAGCCGCGGTCGTGGCCGGCCCGATCGAAACCAAACGGCCGCGCATTTTACCCCAGAATTTGCGGGGCAGCGCACGAAAAAAATAACGTACGGACGACGCACTGGCGAAAAGAACGGCATCCGGCAGCGGCCCTTGCACAACCTGCCGCAGGTGCGCACGCACACCGGCGTCCTGCACCGTGCGGTAAGCTGTCACGGTCGTGACCTTCGCTCCCACCTTTTCCAACCTTTGTTTTAAATCCGGCGGAGCAATGTCCGTCCTGGGCAGCAAGACATGTTTTCCCTGAATGGCTTTTTTACGTTTCAAAGCCGTCACAAACGCCCCTGTTTCAAAACGCGTCGGCACAAAATCAGCCCGCACGCCCCGGCTGGCCAGAAAAGCCGCGGTCGCGGGGCCCATGGCCGCAATGCTCACGCCGCGCAAAACGCGCGTATCCAGTCCAAGGGCGTGAAGACGGCTGAAGAAAAAACCGGCGGCATTCGTGCTTGCAAAAAGGACCCAGTCATAAAGGTCGAGTTGGCACAAGGCCTTGTCGAGCTCTTTAAAATTTTTGGGCGGAAGAATGCGGATAACAGGACATTCGATCACGTTTGCGCCCTGTTCGCGCAGCAGCGCCGCCAGCGCGGCATTCTGATGTTCAGGCCGGGTGATCACGATCTTTTTTCCAAAAAGCGGTTTCTTTTCGTACCATTGCAGTTCGCGGCGCAGTCCCGTGGTCTTACCGACCACGATCAGCGCAGGCGGACGCAGATCCGCGCGCCGCACTTTTGCAGCAATATCTTTTAAAGACCCCTCCACAACCTTCTGCTCCGGCAAGGTGCCCCATTGGATCGCCGCGCTGGGCGTCCGGCCGGACAAACCTTCCCGGATCAGGCGGCGCGAAACCTCTGCCAGATTTTTCCAGCCCATAAAAAAAACCAGCGTGCCGCCCAGCCGCGCGACTGCATTCCAGTCCAGGCTGTTTTTCTTAGACGGATCTTCATGGCTGGTCACAAAGGTAACACTGGAAACAAAACGCCGGTCGGTAACCGGAATACCCGCATAGGCCGGAACACTCTGTCCGGCACTGACCCCGGGCACGACTTCAAAAGCAATGCCATGCTTTTTTAAAAAAGAGGCTTCTTCCCCGCCACGGCCAAAAATAAACGGGTCTCCGCCTTTAAGACGCACCACGTTCTTGCCCTGGCGCGCCAGCTTGACAAGCAGTTGATTAATGCGGGTCTGATCGGCACCGTGCCTGGCCGTACGCACAGGGAAGTGTTTGCTGACGTTCCACTTTTCAGCGGCAAGCTTTTCAATCAGAACCGGATTGACCAGGCCGTCATAGACCACCGCATCCGCTTCTTCAAGCAGCCGCGCAGCCGTGACCGTGATAAGGCCCGGGTCGCCGGGTCCGGCGCCGGCGAGATAGACTTTACCTTTCATAAGGCAGCGCCATGAGCAACGAGCAATGAGTAACAAGGAATGAGCAGAGAGGGAAAAAAGAATCTGCCTCACCGTTTTTATTTTGCATTATTTTTTCTCGTGGCTCATCACTCAGGCCTCATTACTTTTTTCAATGGCATTTAAGATCTTCCTGCCGCCTTCTTCAAGAATTATTTCGGCAAGTTCCATGCCGGTGGCTTCAGGGTCGCCGCCGGGGTCTTCAATTTCACGCTCAATACAATGCGAACCGTCCGGCATCAACAGAATGCCACGGGCTTTTAATTTTCCGGGTGTCAATTCGGTCAGCATGCCGCAGGGCAGTTGGCAGCCGCCGCCTAGCCGCTTGAGAAAAGCGCGCTCGCAGACGAGCCGCGTCAGAGTCGGTTTGTGATTGACCGGCTCGAGCAACGCCTGGGTTTGGGCATCACCCTGCCGGATTTGGGCAAGGATAATGCCCTGACCGGGCGCTGGTAAAAAACGTTCTGCGTCAAAAATTTCAGAAACATGATCGACCAAGCCGAGCCGCTTCAAACCCGCATGCGCAAGCACAATGGCGTCGAAATCACCTTGCAGGGCTTTTTTAACGCGCGTGTCCACATTGCCATGCAATTCCTCGATCACCAAATCCTGATTAAAGCGCAAAAGCTGGGCCTTGCGGCGCAGTGCACTGGTGCCGATCCGCGCACCGGATTCAAGATGGGCCAAAGGAATATTTTTGCGGGCGACCAGACAGTCGCGCGGGTCTTCACGTTCAAGAACAGCCCCGATCCGAAGTCCACGCGGCATGACGGCGGCAAGGTCTTTGGCGCTATGGACGGCCAGATCAATGTCTTCACACAGCAGCGCTTCTTCGATTTCGCGCGTAAAGAGTGTTTTGCTATCGTCGCCGCCGCGCATACTACGCGTGCCCCGAACATCTCCCGCTGTTTTAATAACAACCAGCTCAAAAGCAACCATGGAAAAATCATTGGCCAGTTTGTTTTTGAATAACTCAGCCTGGTAGAGGGCGAGGGCGCTGCCGCGCGTTCCGATTCTAACGCGGGTTTTCATGAGAAAGCACCGAGCACCAAGCCCTGAGCACCGAGCACTAAGCACCGAGAGAACAAAAAATAAGTTTTTAAATTTTTCATAGAGGAAAATGTTTTGCAGGCGCAAAAAATTATCCGCCGCTCGTTTACGGCTTAGCGCTCAAAACTCAGTGCTTGGTGCTCGGTGCTTGATCGGTATCCAAATTGAACAATGAATGCAGCGCTTCGACGTGTTTTTTGACGCCGCCGTTTTTGGAGGCTTCTTTGATCTTTTCAAACGGCCGGTGGAGAATCTTCGCTTTCAAACGGTTCATGATCTGCTGTTTGCGTTCTTCGCACAGTCCGGTTTCGCGCGCCAGTTCCGCAAACTCGGCCTGCAGGACTTGTTCCAGAAATTCTTCAAAACGCTCGACCGTCGGACGCGCGGCAAGTTGTTCAAACCACGATTGAAACTGGATCACGGCCTGGTCGACAATGTCGTCGGCCGCCCGGATTTCACCGCGGCGCAATTTTAGGTTGGCAGCGGAGACGCCTTTGAGGTCATCGACATTGTAGAGAAAAACGTCGTCGATCTGGTTGACTTCAGGCTCGATGTTGCGCGGCACCGCAATATCAATTAAAAAAACAGGCCGCCTGCGCCGCGCGGCCATGACCCCAGCCACATGCGTTTTAAGGACAATGGGATACGGAGCAGCTGTGGAGGCAATCAAAATATCCACGCCGGTCAGTTCGCGCTGCCACTCTTCCATGGACAGCCAAATAGCGCCATATTCCTTGGCCAACGCGCGGCCTTTTTCTTCATTACGGCTCGCGATATAGGCGATATCGGCCCCGGCGGTGCGTAAATTTTTCAGCGTCAGCACGCTCATTTCACCGGTCCCAAGCACCATGACTTTTTCTCCGGACAAAGTCCCGAAAATTTTTTCCGCCAATTCGACGGCCACGGCAGGAATACTGACCGCCCCTTGAGCAATCTTGGTGCGTGTCTGCACTTCCTTGCCGGTCTTGAGCGCTTTTTCCATCAGGCGGTAAAGCAGTGAATGGATCGTGCCCGCCTGATTGGCGGCTTTAAAGGCATCGCGCAGCTGACCGAGAATTTCATTTTCGCCGACGACCAGCGAATCAAGCCCCGCGGCCACGCGGAACAGATGCCGCACCGCATCTTTGGATTCATGCAGATAAAGAAAATGCTCAAATTCATTGCGGCGGATGCCGTGCAGGCTTTCGATCAGCGCCAGGACCGCCTCGCGGGGCTGCCCTTGTTCCGTGTAACCGTAAAATTCCACCCGGTTGCAGGTCGACAAAAGCGCAAATTCAGAAATATCGCCGGCTTCTTTCATGGCCGTCAAGGCCTTCTCCGCAAGCTGCGCAGAAAAATGCAGGCGTTCGCGCACCTCAACCGGACATTCCTTGTGATTCAAACCAATGACAAAAAGTCCCATAAATTCCTAAATTTTAGCGAACGGCTTTATGCCTACGGCAGCTTCATTGGCCGCCGAGGCACAGCCCCTGCGCAAACAAAAGCGCAGGGGCAGGCGTTCGTGCACTTCCACGGGGCATTCTTTATGATTCAATCCAATGACGAATAATCCCATATGATTTTATTTTATTCCTGAATTTTCATTCTCACACTTTGTCATTGCGAGGCGGCGTACCCATTGAAGCCAAAGCAATCTCATTGGGATTGCTTCAGCCTTAATGCCTCACTGCTTCGCAATGACAAAGGACCACTTTTTTTGTCATTGCGAGACAACATTCAACGGACGTCGAAGCAATCTCATTGAGACCGATTCAGTTTTAGTGCCTCGCTGCCTCGCAATGCCAAAAATCTACGCTAAAAAATTATGGCTGCCTTGAATAAAACGCATGCCTACGAAACTCAGAATCACCAGTGCAAACGCGGCAACGCTTAAGACCGCTGCGTGCTTGGCCCGCAGACGGGCGCCGAGACGCAGGCCGAGAATCATTCCGTAAATCAAAGTCACAATGCCGGTGGCAATCGTCTTGGGATCGGTGAGCGAATACATGCCAAACGCCGTCTTTGACCAGACAAACCCGATCGCAATAGCGGCCACCAGCAGCGCAGCGCCCCAAAGCATGGGCTGGTCGATGAGTCTTTCCAACTCTTCCAGTGACGGCAGTTTGTGGTAAAACGCGCCCGTCCGGCGTGCTTTAAGTTCATGACGCTGGATCAAATAAAGCAGGCCGGCGGCAAACGAAATGGTGAAACTGGCATAGGCAAAAAAAGCACACAAGATATGCAGCATAAAAAATGGACTGGCCGGCGGCAGAGCACCTTTGGCGGGCAAAACCGCCGTTAGCGCAGCCGCGCTCACAAGCAGCGTCAACACCGGCGTAAGGACCAGACCAAAAGAATCACTGCGGATATGGGAAAGCGGGACAAGATAGACGAATGCCAGAGACCAGGCAAAAAAGGCCAGGGCATGTGAGATGTCTGCAACGGGGAAGAACGTTGCCAGCGTGGCCGCCTCAACCATGAAATAAAACGTCGCCGCGGTAAAACCGGTTTGCATCAGACGGGACGCGGCACGGTTGTTTTCACGCTGGCCGAAAAAAGACATCAGATGCAGCAGAAACGCAGCGCCGTAAAAAAAGGCGGCGAAAGCCAGAATGATTCTGGAAACGCTCATGCGGTCCTCTCGGAAGGACCGTAGCTTTCGATAAACGATTCAAACTCGTCTTCGAGCGCAAGGCACGGCTCGGGTTTGTATTGGCTGACGCGTTCAATGGCGTCTAAAGTTTTAAGGTCAAACGGGTCGCACATGGCCAGCTTCAGGCGCGCGCCGGATGCGGAGAGGGGCACAACGCGGTGCGAGCGCATAAAATCCACCGTAAAAATCCGCAGCGTTTCGCGCGCAATGCGGGCTTGGGCCAAACTCACATACGGCACCCGCAATTTTTTTTCCAGCATCCGCCCCACATCCTGGCTGGAAACCAAATTCATAGCAATCAGCGTCTGGCCCAGCCGCTGGCGCGTTTCGAGGTGGCGTTTGATGGCTAGTTCAAGCTGTTCTTCCGTAAGCAGGCCGGCATTCACGAGCACCCGCCCCAGGGGATCTGAATCTTTGGCGCGGCTTCCGAGCGCCTCGACTTCGGGAGATAAAATTTCGACCGCGGTATCAAGCCGCGCAATCGGTTCCGACCGCCGGTCTCGCAGATAGTGGCTGCCTGTCTGCGATTTCAGAAAACTTTTGACCTCAGCGGCATCGCGTGCAATCTCACCCAGGTTTTTATAAGGGCGGTAAACATTATTGCAAGCGGCGACCGAACACGACATCAGCGGAATATTTTCACGTTTGCCGCGCCGGTTGGTCAGACGCACATGGCCCCGGCTGCGGTCCGCATCGCTGTAATAGGACAGCATCACGCTGTCAAACTCCTGAATAAACGTTCGCGCAAATGTTTCTTCATGTTCCGGCGGCAAGACCACGATAAAATCATCGCCGCCAATGTGTCCTACGAAACAATCTTCGCAGCCCCGTGTTTTTTCGCGCGTGTGCGTCAAAAGTTTGGCCGTATGTTTCAGCACGTCATCGCCTTTTTCAAAGCCATAGCGGTCGTTAAACGCCTTAAATTGATTGATGTCGATATAGAGCACGGAAAATTTTTCGCCGCGTTCGATTTTCGTTTTAATGGTTTTCTCAATCGCCGCATTGCCTGGCAAATGCGTCAACGCATTGGCATCGCTGCGAATGCGCGCGCGGCTCATATTGAGCGCGACCCGCAGCTGTAAAATAAGCGGGCTGAACGGCTTGATCAGAAAGTCGTCAAAACCGCGGTCCTGCCCCAGAATCAACTCGGCAATTTCGCTTTCACGCGTCAGCAAAATCACCGGCACAGCGGCCAAATGCGTTTTTTCGCGGATTTTTTCAACCGGGTGGCGGCCGCCCAGGCGCTCCATCTCGGAAGACACCAGAATCAGGACCGGCGGGTCGCGGTCAAGATGGCGCAGCAATTCTTCCATGGTCCCGGCCATACTGATGCGGAAGCCGCGGTTGGAAAGCCGCGTTGCCACCAGGTCACAGACATCGGCGTCTTTGTCCGCAACAACAATATGAGCAGCTTTATCTTTACTCAATGAAAACTCTCTTCCACAGTTGGAAATTTACTTTCCTTCACATCGCGGATGTAAACCAGCGCGGCTTTGCGCGCGGCTTTGCCAAACTGCGCGTACTGCCGCACAAACCGCGGCCGTACACTGCTTTCCAAACCCAGCATGTCATTGAGCACAAGCACTTGACCGTCCGCGTGAATGCCTGCGCCAATACCAATCGTTGGGCACTTCAATTTGCGGGTGATTTTCTGCGCCAACGGTCCCGGCACGCATTCCAACACCACTGAAAAAGCACCCAGCCGCTCCAAAAGCAGCGCGTCTTTTAAAATTTGAGCGGCCTGCTTGGAGTCACGGCCCTGCACGCGGTAACCGCCGAGCCGGGTTGCCGTCTGAGGGGTCATGCCCACATGCCCCATGACCGGCACGCCCGCATGGACAAGATGCGCAACTTGTTTTTCAATCGTTTGTCCGCCTTCGAGTTTGACCGCATCCGCACCGCCCTCTTTGATCAGCCGCAACGCGTTACGCAGCGCGCGTTCAGGGATGTCATAAGAACCAAAGGGCATGTCAGCCACCACCACCGCTTTGCGCACGGCGCGCGCAACCGCCCGCGTATGATGCAGCATATCGCGCATGGTCACAGGCACCGTGCTTTCATATCCCAGCACGACCATGCCCAACGAATCGCCCACCAGAATGACATCCACGCCCGCCTCATCCAAAATCCGGGCCATGGGAAAATCATAGGCCGTGAGCACGGCGATTTTTTCCTTTTGGGCTTTCATATCGTAAATTTTTTTGATGGGAGTTCGCATATTTAAAAGTCACAAGGAGCCGGTTTCATAAGTCCCTGTAACTCTAGCCGCTGCCTCGCATTTGCGCGGAGGCAAATACGATCATGCATGTGATTGTTGATCCCATGTCATTCTCGCATTTGCGCGGAGGCAAATACGATCATGCATGTGATTGTTGATCCCATGTCATTCTCGCATTTGCGCGGAGGCAAATACGATCATGCATGTGATTGTTGATCCCATGTCATTCTCGTCATTGCGAGGCAACATTCAATTTGAGGCCGAAGCAATCTCGTTTGCTCTTGAGATTGCTTCGGCGCACGCTAAAAAAACAGCGAGAGCCCGCAATGACAAGCCAGTGATTAGATTTAGAAGGCTTATGAACCCGTTTCCTTAAAAAGTGATTTGTGTCATGCTCGCTGCCATTCATACGCATGAATCAAATTCTGCATCAGCATGGTCACCGTCAGAGGCCCTACGCCGCCGGGAACAGGTGTGATAAATCCGGCGCGTTTTTTGGCTTCTTCAAACTCGATATCGCCGGTCAGTTTGCCGGCTACTTCCGTCGTGCCTACGTCAATGACCACCGCGCCGGATTTGATCCAGGAGCCTTTGATCAGGCCGGGCTGGCCCGCGCAGGCGACGACAATGTCGCTTTCCGAAACAAATTTTTCCAAGTCCGCTGGCGAGGTTCCGGTATTGCAGACCGTGGTAGTCACACGGCGCTCGCCCAGCAAAAGCTGGAGCGGACGGCCCACAATGGCGCTCTGCCCCGCGATCACGGCTTTTTTGCCGCGCAAGTCCAGGCCCGAGGCTTCGATCAGCTTGAAAGAGGCATAAGCCGTGGGCGGAATGAGCCGGGCCTTGCGCAAAACAATCAGCCCCAGGCTGGCGGGATGAATGCCTTCCACGTCTTTTTTGGGATCAAGCGCAAGGAGAACTTCGTCGGCGTTAAATCCTGCGGGCAGCGGCATTGCGATAAAAATACCCGTAAACGTATGCTGGGCGGATTTAATTTTTTCAATTAAACCCGGCTGTGCGGTGATCACGCCTGCCGGAATTTGTTCAAAGTGAACGCCCAGTTTTTCCGCGAGTTTTTTCTGCTGGCCGATGTACCAGTCTGCGGAGGGATCCTGTGCCGCTTGAATGGCCAAGAGCGAAGGCGCTTTGCGGCCCTGGCGCAGGCCCTCGCCAATACGCACTTTGATTTCTTCCTGGATTTTTTGGGCCAGGATTTTGCCTTCGAGGAGGCGCGTTTCAGCGGCCGGCATGGGCAGTTCCTTCCTGGTAGCGGGCTTTCAAATCGGCCAAAGCTTTCTCCGCCTGCTGTTTACGATTCTCGTCTTTCATGTATTTCACATTGATCATCGCCGTGTGGTAAGCGCCGTGAAAAGCCGCCTCAGAAAGCGACGCGCTCACAAGTAAATCATTGGCAATCGAACCTTTGACAAGGCCAGCCAGCACGGTATTCCATTCGCGTGCCATGACAATCAAAAGTGCCAAATCAGCTTGCAGACGGAACGAATTATGCAAAGCATCTTCCATGCGGTTCACATCCCCCGCCGCATCCATCACTTCCTGATAAATTTTGGGGTCCAGATCCACAATTTGAAACGCGTCAGCACGTGTTTTTTCCAGCGAATTGAGAATTTTTTGAATCGTGGCCCGGCGTTCGTCCTCTTTTTGCTCCTCCTGCGGACTCAAACCCGGTTTTTTTTTACGGCCCAAAGTAATGCGCGCCACCATTTGGCTGAGCCCCATCGCAAGCGAGGCGGCATAGGCGGAAACACTGCCGCCGCCCGGTACAGGGGCATCGCTGGAAAGTTTGTCGAGATATTCCTTAAGAGTCAAACCGGAAAAGGATGTCATACTTGGGATTACCTTCGCTTGAGCACCAAACTAGGGGGGGCCACTCAAAAGGTTTAGTATAGAAGTCCCTCCAGAGGGTGTCAATCCACGTTGCGATATCCGGGACAAGGAAAAGAGGCAGAAATTGGCATAAGCGTGGACAATTTCGTCGATTGTTATCGATGTAACAATATCGAATACTACAAATTTGAATATAATTCAATCTCGGCATGCCAATTTATAGCACCCCCTATCCAACACGCCGCCCCTTCGCCGGACTTCCGGGTAACTGTATTCGAAGATGACTCGATCCCCTTGCGGCATGTATAGTATCCATCCGTATGGACATCAGTGTCATCATCCCCGCATTTAACCGCAAGCATACTCTTGAACGTGCCATCCGTTCTGTGCTGGCTCAAAAAAACATGCACAAGGGACAGTCATCGATCATTGAACTAGGCGCGCCGGCTGATAGGTTGCGCCCAGGGACTGCGCAGGCACCGGCTGATGGCCGGTGTCCCTCGCGAACAGAAACGGCAATCGAGTTAATAATTGCCGATGACGGTTCCACGGACGGCACGGAAGCCTGGGTCCGCCAAGAATTTCCTTCGGTCGTTTATCTGCATTGGCAAGAACAGCGCGGGCCTTCGTATGCACGCAACCGCGGCGTTGAGGCGGCCCAAGGCCGCTGGATTGCTTTCCTGGATTCCGACGATGAATGGAAACCGGGTAAACTGCGCGCCCAATGGGATTTTTTTCAAGCCCATCGCGAATACCGCATTGGCCAGACCGAAGAAATCTGGATCCGCAATGGCGTACGCGTCAATCCAATGAAAAAACACAAAAAATACGGCGGCTTTATTTTTGAAAAATGCCTGCCGCTGTGCGTCATCAGCCCCTCGGCCGTTATGATGGAAAAATCGTTTTTCATCGAAACCGGCGGCTTTGATGAATCCCTGCCCGCCTGTGAAGATTATGATTTATGGCTGCGTATCGCCGCGCGCCATCCGGTAGGACTGATTGAAAAACCGTACGTGATTAAATACGGCGGCCACGCAGACCAGCGCTCACGCGAATTTCCGGCCATGGACCGCTTCCGCATTTACGCGCTTGAAAAAATCCTGTCTTCCGGGGCGCTGGATGCGACGCAAACCCTTGCTGCCCGGCAAATGCTGGAAGAAAAAAGCCGCATTTTCCGGCAAGGCGCCCAAAACCAGGGACAGGTCCTCGCAACCCCTTGGCCTACAAGACGTTAAGACGGACCTGTCCCTCACCTATGACACGCTATCAACCCCAAAAAATCTATATTGAAAGAACGGCGCTGAATTTCCCCCTAACGCAGACGATCCTGCGGCGGCTGCCGGATGTGCCGCAGGAAGTGATTGAAGATACGCGAGTGCTAAATGCTGCGCTGCGCGCCAAACGCGACTCCATCGGCGAAGGCAAACGCACCTTGCTGCTAGCCTATGACAAGGGGCGTTCCTTCAAACCTTTTCCCGAAGCGGAACAGTATTTGTCGTGCGATTATTTTACCTTGCATGCTGCGGAAGGCTGCGACCTGGAATGCAGCTACTGCATTTTGCAGGCCTATCTCACGAACCCTTTGCTAACCGTCTTTGTCAATATCGAGGAGATGCTGGCGAATCTGCAAAGGGTTCTCGATGACAATCCAGACCGGTTTTTCCGCATTGGTACGGGGCAGCTCGCCGATTCGCTCTCGCTCGACCCTATCACAGGTTTTTCAGAAATCCTGGTGCCTTTTTTTGCCCGGCAGAAAAATGCTTTGTTGGAACTCAAGACTAAAAGCGTCAATATCGCACGGCTTGCGGCACTCGACGGCGCCGGCAAAGCGATGGTCGGCTGGTCGCTGAACTCGCGCAAAATCAGCCGCGAGGAAGAACATAAATGCGCCTCTATCGACGAGCGCCTTGCCGCAGCCAAAACCGTGGCCGGCCTTCCCGGCTGGCGCGTCAATTTTCATTTTGACCCTATCATCGACTATCCTGGCTGGGAGCAAGATTACGGTGAGGTCGCACGCGATCTGTTCCGGGCGGTGCCTGCTGAGAAAATCGGCTGGATCAGCCTGGGCTGCCTGCGTATGATGCCGGAACTCAAACCCATTATGGAAGACCGCTTCCCCAAGTCCAAACTTCCTGCGGCCGAATGGATCAAAGGTATGGACGGCAAACTGCGCTACTTCAAACCCAGTCGCATTGAAATCTATAAAATCATGACGCGGATGATCCGCGAATTAGCGCCGGATGTGACGCTTTATCTTTCGATGGAATCGCCGGAAGTTTGGGAGCAGGTCTTCGGCTCACCGGTGACCCGCGAAAGTGTTTGCCAACTCCTCGATACCGCGGCAAAAAAGAAATGACTTTCTCCAAACGCACGGACTGGAATACGGCGCTGAATCCGCTGGCGCAAAAAGCTGAGGAACTTCGCGCGCACCCGGACTTCATCAATCTCACGGTCACGAATCCCACAGACTGCGGATTCTCGTATTTAACACCCGCTCTTCTTGAACCTCTGCTGCATCCGGATGGACTGAAATACACGCCGGACCCGCACGGCCTGCCCAAGGCCCGTGAAGCCGTCTGCCGGTATTATGCCGCCAAGGGAATCTTACTGCATCCTGACCAGATTTTTATCACAGCCAGCACCAGTGAAGCCTACAGTTTTGTCTTCAAAATTCTGGCGGAACATGGCGACAGCATCCTGGGTCCTGCGCCGGGTTACCCGCTCATGGATTACTTGGCTGAAATCAATGACGTTAAGTTGATCCGCTACCCTCTGATTTACCAAAACGGTTGGCAGATGGAGCCTAAGATTTTGGAGGAATGCACGGCGCGCGTTAAAGCCACGCTTGTCGTCCACCCTTCGAATCCGGCCGGTAATTATGTCAGCGAAAAGGAACAGGCTATTTTGGCATCCTGGGCCCAGCGCAAGAAAGCAGCGCTCATTTCCGATGAAGTCTTTTACGATTTTGCTCTGGAGACCACGCCTCTGCCGCCAAGTTTTGCCGCACAAAACGATGGGCTGACGTTTACGTTAAGCGGCATTTCAAAAATTTTGGGACTGCCGCAGATGAAACTTTCCTGGGTGGTGGTCACAGGACCGGAAGAGTTGAAAAACGATGCCCTGCGCCGCCTCGAAATTGTGGCAGATACCTACCTTTCAGCGTCCACACCCATCCAGAATGCGCTGCCGCTTTGGCTGGAAAAAATGCCCGCGATTCAGCAAGAAATCCGGGACCGAATCCGGAGCAACCGGGCTTTTCTTGAAAAACATTTTGCAGGTTCTGCGGTGGAAGTTTTAAAAACCGAAGGCGGCTGGTCGTCGATTTTGCGCATGCCCGGAATTCAAACAGACGAGCAGTGGGCGCTGGACCTGCTCGAAAATCAAAAAGTATTGCTGCATCCCGGCTACTTGTTTGATTTGGAAGAAATGCCGGCGGCCCTGGTCTTAAGTCTGCTTGTACCCGAGGAAAGCTTTAAAACTGGGTTGGCAAGGCTGCTTTCGGCTAAAACCCGGTAGCGGCCATTCATGCTGTCCGCCTGTGGCGGAAATTGCCACTACCGGGAATGAAGTTAATTTTAAAGACCAAGCTTGTTGAGCAGTAATCCCAGCAGAAAAACCTGCGGCAGACTGACGGCCAGCAGCCATAACGCCGTGCGGCGCCCAATATTCTGCCAGATCAACCCAATCTCCGTATAGTCCGTCACCACACCTCCCATCAGAAAGGCTACCGCATTGCCGAAAGCGCCGGTCTGGCGATAAATCTCAAAAGCCAAGGGCGAAGTTCCTTCCGAACAAACTTCCAGTACTGTCGCCAGCGCAAGCGTGCCGCACAAACCCATCGCGGAAGGCCCAAGAAATCGATGAAACCAATCCGTGGGCACAAAAGCGTTGGAAAGACTGGCCATGACTAGGCCGAATACCGTCCAACCCAGCGTCATGTGGGCCAGGCTTGCGGCACCGCGCAAAATCATTTTGAGATCGCTGAAAAGACCGGTCCAGGAAAAGCGGTACTGGCTGAGGCGGCGGCGGATGTCTTTGCGGATAGAAAATTCTGAATGCACCGTGACCGTATGCCGGTTTTTCTCAATCAGGCCCGCACGGGCCAGGGCCTGAAAAATTAAACCCGTAACCACCGCGATGACTAAAGCGCCAAAAATAATCACGAAAGACTTGGCCCCAAAAAGCCCGATCAAAAGCAGCGTAATGGGCAGGCTGGCCCAGGGGCTGGCCAAGAGAAAACTAACGATCGCCGCACCGGAAGCGCCCTTACGGTGCAGTTCCATGGAAAGCGCAATCAGACCATGGCTGCAGGCGCTCATCAAAAATCCAAGGCCCACTGCATAAAACACCGTGCTTTTCCCCGGCCGCGCCAGCTGCTTCGACACATAACTTTCGGGCACGAATCGTTCGAGCAAACCGCCCAAGAAAAGTCCGGCCAGGACAGGCAGCCACAGCTTGCGCAAGTAATGCATTGCTGCCGCATGGAAAACGACAAGGCCGGGCACAACAAAAGACGCGGCGATTAAACCCGTACCCACGATTAAAATCCAAACCGTGACATCCTGATACCAGGGTTTTTGGGCCGTATGCATCGATCCGCAGCAGCTATGGTCTTCGTGAGTTTCGGCCGCATCAAGAGTAGACAAGTTCGCCTCCAAAATAAGCGGTGATGCTGACTGCCGCCATCATCAGGACCGAACCGCAAAGATGAACAACAACACACCGAGGATGGCTGGGGGAAAATTGACGCCAAAGAACAAAACGCACGGCCGTCAAAGCGGTCAGGCTGCAGGCTGCAAAAAAATGGGGTTTTACGCCACCCGCAAAAAGATCCGCGATATGGCCGCCGGCATCGTGATAACCGCTGATCAGCGCTGCGGCGAGCCCGGCGGTCAAAACGTAAAACGTCAAGCGGGCAAACTGCAGATAGGCTATGTCTTTTTTGAAAGCCGCCAGTGCCAGCAGAAAAAATTCAAAGAAACACAAAGCGATGGGAAAATGGACCATCAACGGATGAAAAAAAACGCCTTCAAAATTCATCGCACACTCCCTCTTCAGCCGCCGTTAATCGCTGCAGACGGTGCTGCATGCGGCTTCGGCCTTCGCTTGCCCGGGCATAGCGTTCGTTTTTTCAACGGTCGAAAAATATTCGGGCGATTCTTTAAACTTCTGCAGGCAGCCCGAACAGCAAAATTCATATTTTTTGCCCTGCTTTTCCAGCACCGTAGTGCCGTCAGCGGCCTGGCCGTCATGCAGGGAGCAGAGCACCTCCGCGGCCTGGGCACCCGGCCCCTGGAAAACCAAGAGTCCCGCTGCCAAAAAAATAAATAGATTTTTTACCATTAGGCCGCCCCGGCAGTCGTTCGGCTATATTTTTCCGGATTTTTGTTGAATTTTTTCACGCAGCTTTTGCAGCAAAAATTGTACGTCTTGCCCTTGTAATCCACGGCATACTTCGAACTGCCCTGATGATCGGGCATGACCGGGCAAACGCTGCCGGCAGACGCCATTGCGCTGACAACGGAAAAAATCAATAAGGCGCCTGTAAAAATTCTAAATAACTTTTTTCTCATACCGGTCTCCTTTTAATTTTAAAATGCCATGTCAACCGTGGATTCTCCATCCGTCACGGTCACAGCGGTTTCTTTTTCGCCCAACTTTTCATGCCAGACCGCTACTGTGTACGAACCCGCAGGAACATTTTTCAATTCGAAACTGCCGTCTTCGCCTGTCACGGCAAAAAAGGGATGCGCGACAACTCCGGCATAAGCAGACATCCACGGATGGACATCGCATTTAAAGCGGGCCGCGACTTCCGGAGCGGAAAAAGACTTTTTCATTTTCATACCTTTGATCGGCATGCCTAGATTGAATTCCGGCGAGGCCTTTGGCAGAGCGTGCACATTGTGCAGGGTGCTGTCGCTGTTAATAATTTCAACTGGCTGGCCTACCTGCAAGCCTAAAACATGCGGATGATAACGGCATCCGGCTTGGTCCAAGACGGCCGGCGTGGAAGGCGCAGGAAAACTTTTCCCTTCCAGCCCAGTCTTGATGTAGACAAAGGCATTGCGCAGCGTACCGTTGGCATTGACGATCAAATCTTCGACCACAGCACCGGATCCGGCGTTGGCTGCGCAAAAAGGATCAGCCGCCATCTGCAGTGCGGCAGGCGCCGGGGCAGTTCCCGTAAATTTGATCTGGCCGCGGATTGTTCCCGCACCCTGCGCCGGAGCAGCCGCCTGAGGCACGGCTTCAGAAGTCACAGGCGCGGCATTTTCAACCGTAGGCTCTTCTTTGGGACCGCAGCCCGCCAGACTTAAAATTCCAAGGATTGAAAAAAATAAAAACAGATTTGTTTTATTCATTGTTAGACTCCTTAACTGAGTTGGTGCTTTCCCTTTTCCCTCTGGAGAGAGGGTCAGGGTGATGAGAAATAAAGTCTACCCCCTCATCCTAACCTTCTCCCCCAAGAGAGAGAAGGAGTTCGCTGAAAATTTCAAGTCAAGACAACTTCAATTCACGGGACACAGAAGCCTGCGTAAAATCATCCGGCCGGTCATCACGCTTCATGGCCCAATGCGTCGAAAACGTCCCGGCTGTCACGGCGCCACTGGCTGCCGCATATATCCCAGCCCCGCCTGCAGCACCACCGCTGGCCGCAGACACCGGCAGAGCCGCATATCCGGCCACGCCGCCGGCCGCCAAAACCCCCGCCAGCACATAAACTTTTTTGCGGCTGCTCACCGGCCCATGATAGTCCACATCGCGCGGTTTCACACCGGGTTCAAGCATGCGGTAATCCGGCCGGTTGTAGCGCTGAAGTTCGCCGTTAAAAACCGTTCGCGGTTTTTTGGGATCGACAATACTGACATACGGATGCCCCGTGCGCGGGTGCTCGCGCACCACCACGGCTGAGGGCGTCTCAGGAATAACCTCGCCGGCAAAAGAGATAGAGAGAGAACAAACAACAGAGTACAGAGCACAGAAAACAGAGGACAGAACACAGAAAGAAAGCGTTTTCGCTCCTTTTTTAGGGCAATTTCTGTTCTCTATTGTCTGTTGTCTTTTCTCATCACTCATGACTCATCACTCATGACTTTATCCTGCAGGTACTGCACAATCGCCGTCACGTTGTTTTCAATAGCGGCATTGAGATTGATTTCAGGGCCGCCTTTTTTAGCAAAGACCTTCTTGGCATCGCTAGTTCCCATGGACTCAAAAGCAGCCACAGGCTGTAAAGCTTCATTATACACCCGCGTCTCGGTTTCGAGTTGAACCGCTTGACCCTTCAGCGTCACACGGTTTTTTAACGTCCGGATCCGCACCACCGCTAGACGCTGAACGCCATATTGCCGCATCAGAGCCGCATCCGGTTCGACTTCAAAAAAAATAAATTCGCGGAATCCTTGCTGGAAGGCCTCTAAAATCATGGGGGCAAATGCTTCGCCGACATAATAAGTCTGAGGGTCCGCAAGCGCGCCGCCGCGGTTAGTCGATTCATAATGCAGAACATCGTCAGGCAGATAAAGCGCGATGCGGTCTTCGGCCGGCAGGACGCGGCTGTAATAGTTTTGTGAGAGAATGCCGGGCGCGTGAATTTTCCATCCAAAAAGCGCGGTACAACCGCTTAAAAACAGGAGCGCTGCAAGCGCCCAAACCCGGGTCACTTGATTTTTAATTGAGTGACCGTTTTGTCCTTCTCATTAAAGTCGAGGCTGACGCGGTCTTTTTTCTTCAAATCACCAGGGCTTAACACTTTGACCACTTTTTTGCCCGGCGCATAGGTTTGTTTCTCCGGTTTGCCCGTGCTCGAAAGCAGCGTTACTTCAAAGCCTTGGTCGACCTTGCGCACCTGCGTGACTTCTTCGCCGGGGCCAATCTCACCTTCCGTGGGCGGGAAAAGCAACTTTTCATTCTGAAAACCTTTTTCTTGCAGCATTTCGTCCTGGGTCTTGACCGGCGGCGGTTCTTCTTTTGCCGCCGATTTGCCTCCGCCAGGCTGGGGGACGCCGGGATTCCCACCGCCGGGTTGAGGGGCTGCTCCGCCGCCCTTGGGGGCCACACCTTTCATCTGCTGCTTATTAGGAATGTTGGGAATATTGGGAACTGCCGGAATATTCGGAACATTGGGAAGCCCCAGCATTTTTTTGGCGCCCGCCGACATATTTCCAAAAGGCGCTTTCAGTCCCTTGGTTCCCCCCTGGGAACCCCTGTTCGTGCTGGCCAGCCGGTCTCCCTGCTTGATGTCTTCGACCCGGACTTCTTTCAGGATCGCACTTTTTGCAGAAAGAACCAAACTTTGCTTACCGCCCGCTGCCTTGATCACGACTTTCCAAAGACCGGATTCCATAGGGGCCAGCGAGACAACTTCACCTTCCAGCGCCGCCGCATGCGCATGAGCCGGCATCAAGAGTCCTGCTGCGATAAAAATTGCTGCCATTTTTTTAAAAGACGTCATACAAACTCCTTTGAATCCGTTTTGGAGATAACAACCGTAAAAAACAAAGTGTAGAGACTTGTCCACGCACAGCCTGATGGGCTGTGTCGTGGATGTTTCAATATCGGCTCTATTCTGCCTCTGCGTCTATCGCAGAGACTGTCCATGCACAGCCTGATGGGCTGTGTCGTGGATGTTTCAATATCGGCTCTATTCTGCCTCTGCGTCTATCGCAGAGACTGTCCACGCACAGCCTGATGGGCTGTGTCGTGGATGTTTCAATATCGGCTCTATTCTGCTTTTTTATACTCCAAGAAGCAAGTCCCGTTGCCAAAGCAGCTTAATTTCTTTATACTGATAATTCATGCGTTTTTTTCATTCTAAAATTAAGATAAGACACCTTGCCACCGCATTTTTACTCTCAGCGCTCGCCGGCTGTTCCGGAGAAAGTTCCGCCCCCGTCATCAAAATCGGCTGTGCGGCGCCTTTGACCGGCGACCAGGCCCAGTTGGGCCTGGACCTGTGCCGCGGCCTTGAACTTGCCGTTGCAGAAACTAATCAGCAGGGCGAAATTATTCCTGGTTATAAACTCGAGGCGCTCCTGTTGGATGACCAGCGCAATCCGGCCCAAGCCGTGAACGTTGCCAAGAAATTTGTTTCCGACAGCGACGTCATGGCCGTCATGGGGCATTTCAATTCCAGCTGCACCAAGCCCGCTTCCGCCATTTATTACGAGGCCCGTCTCACCGAATTGACGGCAGGCTCGACCAACCCTGAACTTTCCAAACAAGGCTTTGATACCTTTTTCCGGGTTTCTGCAACTGACGACGTTCAAGGGCCGAGCGGTGCAAAATTCGCGGCCCATCAACTGGGACTCAAAAAAGTTTTTATCATTGATGACAAAACGACCTACGGTAAAGGTTTGGCGGATGAATTCAAAAAAGAAGCCTTAAAACTTGGCATGACCGTTCTCGGCCATGAGAGCATAACCCAGGGCGACAAGGATTTCACGCCGCTTCTGACCCGCATTAAACCGCTTGCGCCTGAATTCATTTATTTTGGCGGAATTTATCCTGAGGGCGCCCTGCTGCTGCGCCAGGCGCGGGGGCTGGGCATCCCGATCCCGTTTATAGGCGGCGACGGTATTGCCACGCTGATTTTGGTTGAACTTGCCAGCGCGCCTATTGCCGAAGGCACCTATGCCACCATGGTCGGCGGCGATGTTGAAAAAATTCCGGCCGCTAAAGATTTTATCGCCGCGTTCCGCGCCCGCTACGGTGAGCTCGGACAGTGGTCCGCCTACAGCTACGATGCCACGAATATTTT
This sequence comes from Candidatus Omnitrophota bacterium, assembly GCA_023247055.1. Lineage (GTDB taxonomy): Bacteria > Omnitrophota > Omnitrophia > Omnitrophales > Aquincolibacteriaceae > JAHFHB01. The sequence continues at coordinate 51,896 of JAHFHF010000005.1, read as the reverse complement.
AATCGCTGCCATCCGTAAAGCCGGCGTCAAGAACCGTGAAGCGATTTTAAAAGCGATGCGCGAAATCCCCTCCTTTACCGGTATTACCGGCGAAGTCAAATTCAATGCCATTGGCGACAATGAAAAACAATTTATCGGCGTTTTCCAAGTCCAAAACGGCAAACTGGTTTATATCGGACCGGCGGAATAATTGCGAAAGGAAAAAGTAAAAAGGTGAAGAGAAACAAAATCACCTTATCTCAAAATCATTATTTGCAATGCCATTATTCTTTCCTTTCGCTCTTCCCCTTCCCTCTTTTTCCTTTTTTCACATGACTCATCACTCATTACTCACGACTTAACCCATGGACGTCTTCCTCCAGCAACTCGTCAATGGCCTGACGATCGGTATGATTTATGCGCTGATCGCACTAGGCTATACGATGGTTTACGGCATTGCCCAACTGATCAACTTTGCGCACGGCGAAGTGTTTATGGTGGGCGCTTACTTCGGCCTTTTTGCCTATTCCATTCTGACTCCTCTTTTAAGCAGTCCCGGCTCCGCCACGCTCGGCGTTTTCCTGGTTTTTTTATTTGCCATGACCCTGAGCGCCCTGCTGGGCGTGGTGATCGAACGGTTTGCTTACCGGCCCCTGCGCCATGCACCGCGCTTGGCACCGCTGATTACGGCCATCGGTGTTTCATTTCTCCTGCAGAACATCATCATGCTGGTTTTCGGGCCTTCGGATAAAAGTTTTCCTTCACTGATTGAATCCGTCACTTACACGGCCGGCAGTGTAACTTTCACGAATCTGCAGATCCTGATTGCCGCAAGTTCTGTGCTGCTGATGATTTCGCTGCATGTTTTTATCCGCCATAGCCGCACGGGCAAGGCCATGCGCGCCCTGGCCGATGACCGCGATGCCGCAAACCTGGTTGGCGTTAATACGAACCGGATTATTTCCGTGACCTTTTTGATTGGTTCTGCCTTGGCCGGCGCGGGCGGCGTCATGTTCGGCATGTATTACAACACCATCAACTTTCATGACGGCTATCTTGCGGGCCTCAAAGCCTTCACGGCCGCGGTGCTGGGCGGCATCGGCAATATTCCGGGCGCCATGATCGGCGGGCTGTTAATCGGTGTTCTCGAAGGTCTGGGCGCGGGTTATCTTTCTTCCGAATGGAAAAACGTTTTTGCTTTTTTTATTTTGATCCTGATCCTGCTCTTCCGGCCTTCGGGCCTGTTGGGCGCGCGCGTCGTAAAGAAAGTGTAGGGGGGGCGGGCGGATCGTCCCCTGCCGATTTGTAGTGTACAGGCATGCCTGTACACTACAAATGTTTACAAAATCTGCAGTGGCGGGTTCTAAACCCGCCCGCGTAAAAATCTATGCCAAAAAAAAATACATTTTTATTTGAATGGAAAAAATACGCGCTGCCGGCGGTTCTCATCCTGGCGGCCTTTCTTTTTCCACTCATCAATCGCAACGCTTATCACATCGACGTCATGGTCACGGCCGGGCTCTTTATCATCCTGGCGCTTGGGCTGAATGTCATCGTCGGCTTTGCCGGCATCCTGCATCTGGGCTATGCCGCTCCGTTTGCCGTCGGAGCGTATACCTATGCCCTGCTGAATATTCACTGGCACGTCCCTTTCTGGCCTGGCCTGGTATTGAGCGCCCTTGCGGCCACCGGTTTCGGTATGCTGTTCGCCATTCCGGCACTGCGCCTGGGGGGCGACTATCTCGCCATTGTCACCTTGGGCGCCGGCGAAATCGTACGGATTGCGCTGAATAATCTGGATGAAATTACAGGAGGCCCCAACGGTCTTTTGGGCATCGATCATCCGGACCTTTTTTTTGCAGGCACCGAGTTCGGCGTCAAATCCGGCCCTTATTATTTTCTGGTGCTGTCGCTGATTCTGGTGCTGATCTTTTTGCTGAGACGCGTGGAAGCCTCACCTCTGGGCCGCGCCTGGGTCGCGATGCGCGAGGATGAACTGGCGGCTTCCTGCATGGGCATCAATTTGATGAGCGCAAAACTTTCAGCTTTTGGCCTAGGCAGTTTTATTGCGGGCATTGCGGGCTGCATTTTTGCCGCAAAACAAGGTACGGTCTCCCCCGACAGTTTTGATTTTGTCATCTCCGTCATGGTGCTGGCCATGGTGGTGCTGGGCGGGCTGGGCAATATCAGCGGAGTCATTCTGGGCGCTTTAGCACTCAGTCTGCTCCCTGAATTTTTGCGCGGTTTTGACGCCTATCGCATGCTGCTTTTCGGTGCGGCCATGATTGCCATGATGCTGCTCCGGCCCCAGGGTATCTTGGGCGAAAAGCGGCACCGCGAAGAATATGCCGGCGCCGCACGCGGGGAAAAAGCATGAACGCTGTGACCCTGAGCGATCTGACCATTCTGAATGTGGAAGGCCTGGGTAAACGCTTCGGCGGCGTGACAGCGCTTGAAAAAATTGATTTCGCCGTACTGCGTGGAAAAATCGTCAGCATCATCGGCCCCAACGGCGCGGGCAAAACCACGCTCTTTAATTGCATTACCGGCCTCTATGCGCCCGACGAAGGCTCCATTTACTTTGACGAACAAATCTTGCTCAACCGGCTCTACCCTTTCACCATCACGGCTAAGGGAGTGGCCCGCACCTTCCAGACCATCCGGCTTTTCAAGCATATGACGGCGCTTGAAAATGTCATTGTCGGCGCGCATGTACGTACGAATTTAAGTCTTTTGGACACCTTGATTCCTTCCCGGCGTTTTTTAGTCACCGAAAAAAAGATTCGCGCGCATGCTCTGCGCCTGCTGTCTTTTTTTGGCCTGGCCGCAAAAGCCGACGAACTGGCACGTAATCTTTCTTACGGCTATCAGCGCAGACTCGAAATGGCACGCGCGCTGGCGTCTGACCCTAAACTGCTTTTGCTCGATGAACCCGCCGCGGGCATGAACCCCCGCGAAAAAGACGAACTTCTGGAAACCATCCGCGCCATCCGTGCCAACGGGGTAACCGTGATCCTGATCGAGCATGACATGAAAGTGGTCATGCCGGTTTCCGACAAAGTGATTGTGCTCGACTACGGCAAAAAAATTGCCGAGGGCACGCCGCGCGAAATCCAAAGCAACAGCCGGGTGATTGAGGCTTATCTCGGCCGCGGAGGGCATTCCTGATGCTTGAAGTCAGCGATCTTTACGCCGGGCATGGCCGGATTGAAATCTTAAAAGGCCTTTCGCTCAAAGTGCCGGCCGGGCAGATCGTGACGCTCATTGGGGCCAACGGCGCGGGCAAGACAACCTCGCTCATGACGCTCTCGGGCCTTGTGCCCGTGCGCAAGGGCCGCATTGCGTTTGAGGGGCGCACGGTCGAAAAACTGGCACCGGATGAACGCGTTAAACTTGGGATTGTGCAGGTGCCGGAAGGCCGGCGGATTTTTTCACACTTAACGGTGCAGGAAAATCTCGATCTTGGCGCGTATCTGCGCAGCGACAGCGATGTGGGCAAAGACCGCGCCGAACTCCTGGAACTTTTTCCCATTTTGAAAGACCGCTTACAGCAGCTGGCCGGCAATATGTCGGGCGGCGAGCAGCAGATGCTGGCCATGGCCCGCGCGCTGATGGCGCGTCCGCGCCTTTTGCTGCTCGATGAACCCAGCCTGGGTCTGGCGCCCAAAATGATTGACACGGTCTTTCAATTGATCCGCCGCATCAATCAGCGCGGCATCACCGTCCTGCTCGTGGAACAAAATGCCTGGAAAGCCCTGGAAATTGCGTCGTACGCTTACGTGATTGAAACCGGAAAGATTAAGCTGGAAGGGGCGGGCAAGGAACTGCTGAGTAATCCGGTGGTGAAGCAGTTGTATTTGGGAGAGTGAAACAGCGAGATTGCTTCAGCTTCCGTGAAACGCTGCTTCGCAATGACGAGTCTATCGTTGGGGTTTACGAAAAAACTTATGAGACCGCTGCTTTTTGATTTTTAGACTTTCGCGGTTTGGTTCAGCAGCCGCACTTCCATCTGCGGAAACGGCATCGTGATGCCCGTTTCATTGAAGGCCTTGTAAATCGCCAAATTGACCGCATAAAGGGTCTGGAAATACTTCACGGTCGGCACCCAGTAGCGGTAACCGAGGGTAATTGAGGAATCCGCAAAAGCCTGCACGCCGACCATCGGAGCGGGTTCTTGCACAATCGCATCGAATTTCTTCAGTGTGTCGCGCACCACATTAATCGCTTTCTCGGGATCATCGTTGTAACTAATGCCGACCTCGCTTTCGATAATCCGCACGGCCTGGGAGTTATAAAGGATCTGGCCTACGATATCCTTGTTGGGAATCGTGATTTTGACGCCGTCCTCATTTCGCAGAATCGTGCAAGCCAGGCTGACATTTTCAACCACGCCGCTGACTTCCTGGACCGTAATCGTATTGCCCACCACAAACGGCCGCGACAGGATAATGCTCAGGCCGGCTCCATAGTTTGAAAGCGGGCCTTGAATGGCAAAACTTGCGCCGAAAGTCAGGGCCCCCAAGGCCGCAACAAACGGGGCAATGGTCACGCCAAAATTACCCAGCGCAATCAAGACAGCGAACCCTAGAACGAGCATACGGACAAGGGTGGCCAAAAACTTTGCCAGCGTTATATCCAGATTTTTCTTAGTCAAAAAGGCGAAGAAAACCCGGCCCGTCCAGTTCGAAACCAGAAACCCCACAAACAAGATGATGAGCGCGCCCAAAGCCTGAAAACTGTAATTCACGCAGAACGTAATGACGGTATTGATGAATTGCTGAAGCGCCGTGACTTTTTCTTCCATAAAACCTCCTGTTTCTATTTGTAGTGGCAATTCATGAATTGCCACTACGAAAAATCAAACAATTCCTCGGGTAGAGGCGGGTTCTAAACCCGCCACTGTATTTTCTTTTTTGAAAACCCCGGGATCAAGACCCAAGGTTCCCTGCAGCCATTTCACGTAATCTTTGGCCTGTACGCGCGCAAGTTCTTTGCGCGCAAACGCCAGCCGCTGGCGGAGGCTGAGATCGGCAATGGATTCAATGTGGCTCGGCTTGACCAGAAAATCTTCAAGGTATTTGACCTGGCGCTGCCAAAGCCGGACGTCCGCGTTTTGTTTGGCACTTAAACGCTCTTCATACCACGCCGATTTGAGCAGGGTCTCGCGAGTGAAGAGGGCCCGGATGCCGGCATGCTGAACATCTTTGCCTTCGTAATGACCATGAACCATGATGTGCAAAAGGGCCTTAAGCGGCGGAATGGCCAATTCCACGCTGCCGTCGGCGAAGTAAGACTGCGCGGCGGTTTTACCCGCAGAAACAATGTTGTCAACGCCGTCGGCAAAAATATCCATGCTTTGCAATTCGGGTTTAAGCATCGCTTCGCTGAAAACCGCGTTGGGATAATTAAACATGCGGCCGAAGAAAGCATATACAAACCGCATCGTAATGCGGTAACCCAAACGGCTGGCCAGGACGCGGCTGCCTTTGTGGTCAAAATCAGCCAGTTTCTCGAGATAACCATTTTTGATCAGAAATTGAGGATCGCGTTCGGCCAAACTCATGCGGCACCAGATTTCCGGAATCAAAAGGCTGATGTCATGGTCAACCCGGATATTCGGGCCGACATAGCCTGCCGCGGAACTAAACCCCTGATGCCCCGTCAAAATAAAAGAGACCAGGGCGTTATTCAAATCAATCACCGGTAAAAGCGCATTGAACGGCCCCTTGGTCAACGCGCCCTCTGAACCCGCCCCGGTGGTCGAAGGTGATTTGCCGGTCACGCTTGCAATAAAATCAATAAACAACTCGGGCAGTTCCTGATAGTGAATGGGGTTATAGACCGCCAGCGGCCTCAGGTGATGGGCCGGATCCGGCGGATTGTTGCGGCGGCCTGAGAGTACGGCGTTGACAGGAAAATAAACTGGTTCCGCCGCAGGCACTTTGCGGAAAAGCCGTGCGCCGATATCGGCCAAATAAGTCTGCCTCGGATTAATAAGATCAGGCCGGTCCTGCAAATAGCGCGGGTTCTTGGACGGCTTGCCGTCTACGATGCGCGGATGCGCAGAGGAAACAAAGTACACGGGTTTGTTTTCTGTTTCGATGCCGCGGATAAAATCCCCCATGGGCTTCGAATACTGGTCAATGCCCGTGGCATCTTCCACCAAATCGCGCGCCTCTTCGAGCGTCAGCGGCTGCCAGTTTGAAAGGAAAACGTCATTGGAACAAATGTCTTTTTCCGCCTGTTTATCAAAACCGCGGTGAATGGCATCATCAGGCCGCTGAAAAAGCCGGTATTCGCAATTGGCCACCATCTTGACAAACGGCTGCGCGTATTCCGCGTTTAAATATTTTAAGTGCTGCGCCGGCACCACGACCGAGGCCGTAATATCATCTTCAGCCTGGATTTTAACCGCCGCGTTAAAATCCTGCCGCAATTTAAAGGTGCGCCAGACCCCGTCTTTTTCTTCACCGACGCGCAGGTAATTGGCCACCAGCTTACGGTCATCGTATTTTAATTCGTGGCCCATGTAGCCGTTGATGATGTCGACCGTAAAATGGCTGCGCCAGTCGCCGCCCCATTCGGGTTTGTAATAGCGTTTGAGAATAAAAACAAACTCACGGATGTGCGGCGCTAGTGAATTGAGCCAGGCATTGTAAGTGTCGGTGTATTCCGGTGACTGCGTCAGCAGCTTGATCACAGATCCGAGCGAACGCTCTTCGCTCAAAATGGAACGGCTGGGGCGCTTGTCCGAAAATTTCTGCACAAAGCGGCCGCTAAAATCGTGCGCTAAAATCTGGTCCACAACGTCCATGTCTTTGTAAAAATCCGCGACAAAAACAGGCCCGTGAATAATGGCATACTCAATCGATTTGGAGATTTCGGATTTGCCGCCGCCGGAAACTGTACAGGGTTTATGACAAAGGGTGCCTTCGGAGACCGTGCCCGTCAGGCGCCAGATGCCGCTGCCCGTGTGTTTCTGCATTTGCACTTTATAGCCGGAAGGATAAACGTACGTCTGCCACGGCAGGAGTTTAATCGCATGTTCGCGGCCGCGCGCCTCCCAAGTCACCTTCTCATGCTTGACGCTGAGCCGCGCATCGGCGGGCACGTAAATAATATCAGGATAATTTTTATCAATGGCATAACCCTCGGGTTTTAAATCCATAAAGTCGGCATACTGCACGACCATATCGTCGAAATTAAGCCCGTTTTGCGGCAGCTTGCCCTCAAAGTGAAAACTTTCTCCGAGCACGTAACTCGGGAAAGCAATGGCTCCACCGGAGTGTTCTTCTTCGGCCATTCCATAAAGATTGGCCGCATAACTGATCTGGGTTTTGACTTCTTTTTTGCAGTAGCCGAAATAATTGTCGGCAATTATCGTCACAATGACTCCGCGCTCATCGCGGCACGTCAGCTTAAAGGCCTCACCTTCGTTATAACGCTCGTCCGGAGACTGCCAGCACATGCCGTCGCGACGCTGCCGTTCCGTAGCCTCACCGTGGTGAGGTAAACCCAGTTCTTTTTTAGTCAGCGTCAGCAGATGCGGCGCAAGAATGACACAGCCCGTATGGCCCGTCCAATGTTCGACATCGAGTGCAGCATCATTCTCCGGCAGATACGGGTCACCGGCATTGCCAAAAATGGATTCCACAAAATCTAGGTTGCCCACCAGATTGCCCGGCGCAAAAAAACGGATTTCCATACTCTTACGCGGCGTAAAGCCCCGGACTTCCGGCACGACCATCGGACGCAGAAGCAGTGAGACAAAAAGTTCGGCCTGTTTTTTCTGGTCGCTGGTAAAAGGCAGGCGCAGAAGTTCGCGTGACGGTCTCAAGGCATGGCTCAGCATGGCGGCAAACACACCGGGCGGCACAGCTTTTTTGTCGTCAGGAATGGGCAGGCCGCCTTCCGTAATATGAAAAACTCCGTGCGTCGTACGGCGGTCGTTCTTGGGGTTGTGTAAAACACCCTGCTTCAAGCGGTAGGAATTTACAATGTCAGAAGTAAACACATCCGCCGTCACTGGCAGTGAAATCATGCGCGCCAGGCCGTAAAAATCCAGCGTAAACGTTTGGGCGGGAAGCCGGGCCTTTTCGCGGTTCGGCACGTCTTTTAAATAATCATCCAAAAAATTCTGAATGCGGCGGTCAACCGGGCAAAGATGCTGGTAAAGAAGGCGGTTTTTTTCCTGGTGATTGCGCAGAAGCGGCCGCGCAATTTCAATGAGGTCATCGGATTTGCCGCAAATGGGCTGGTTCAAAGCGGCGAGTTTCAAGTTGATGTACTGAATCAACTTGTTTTTATCACTAAACGCTGTCTTTTGGCCGGGGTCTAGCCCCGCGGCTTTCGGGGAATCCATAGCGGGAGGTATGATATCAGAGGGCTGGAAATGCCGCAAGAAACGGAAAAACGATAGGGCCGGGCCCGAAAAAGGGCCCGGCCCTCGTCGAAAAAGCCATCCTCCAGAATGCGCTCGCATGATACAATTTTAAAAGAATATTTGCATAAGGAGTGACCCTATATGACGATTAGAGACATAGAACACGCGATTACGAAATTACCCGCACAAAAGTTGGCCGCATTTCGAACTTGGTTTCACAAATTTGATGCGCGTACGTGGGATAAGCAATTTGAAAAGGACGCTAAAGCTGGAAAACTTGACGCCGTCGCCAATAAAGCCCTGGGAGATTTCAAAAAAGGCCATTGCCAAGAATTATGAGGCATTTTGCCAGCCCATCCTTTTGGAAGGGCCATCACAAACTCTCCAAAGACCTTCAGACACTCGCACGGCAGAAGTTTAATTTACTAAAAACAAATCCGCAGCACCCTTCGCTTCATCTCAAAAAAGTCGGAGTACGCCAAAAATCAAGAGTTCTTCCCTTTTCAGCAAACCCGCTAACCGGCCTTTGTAATGAAATTCCTGATCGACGAGGATGTGCCGGTAAAAATTCTTAAAACACTTTCCCAATTAGGCCATGATTGCGTACGCGTTCAAGTTTCTTTGCCTGATATTGAAATTGCACGTCCAAATTCACCCGCCCTATGCAGATACTTTGGTTGAAGCGATCAAAAATCTGCTAACTCAACTATCCGCTGAAAAAATCAAAGGATTGATCGTACTCCAAAAGACGGGCCACATTCGCATCATCGAGTAACCTACGAGCGCTTTGAAATTACGCGGCTTTGGCAGCAGCCTGGCGCGCGGCGATGGCCGTCTGCATGGCCCGGAGCAAGTTAAAGACCCCGTTTTGCGAAACAACTAGGCGGCCTTTGGAGTCAAGCTGCAGCAGGCCATTGACCGTTTGCTCGCTCAGCCGGAAAGTTTTGACATCCAGAATTTTATCCAGCAGCGATGCTTTTAAAAATTCGGGCGTTATCACTTTTCCAGGCGCATCGACTTGCTGAGCCAGCAGGATAGCCACGGTGATTTGAACCATCGTTTGCGCCATCTCAATCAGCGCAAGATCAGCTTCGGAAGGCTCTGCGCCCAAATCAGGTCTCAGCCCGACACCCAACACAATATCTGCAATCCCCTTCAAGTCTTCCGTGCCATGCATAGCCGGTAAAACCATTTGCGTTGCCAAAAAGGCATCCAAGCCGCGGTTTAGCGCCGGCATGGATGTCAATTTCACATTGCCAAGATCGTTGTGCCGCTGCACAGCGCTATTGACCGCTTGCCGGGCGCCGCGTTCCCCAGCAAAGACAACCCGCTCCAACGCGCCGGTTTGCCCGAACCGTGCGATCATGTTCAAAACAGCCGACAGCCGCGAAGGTCCATCCTGCGACCCTACCGCCCAGCCAATCGCCACGCCGCCTTCGCTGCGATTTTCAAATGCCGCCTTGATAACATTCGTCAGCATATCCGCTAGAAGATCGACTGTATCGGCATCCACCGTCTTCGTTTCCGAACGATAGCTTTCGACATAGGCATGGACCTTACGGCGAATAAAACGCGTCATCTCATCCAGCGAAGCCCCGCTCTTTTCCATCTGCTCAAGCTTCAGCGCCACATTCTCCCAGAATTCCTGCGATGAAATCTTTCCACTGGCCGCAAATTTCCCAAGCGTCTCCGCCGTCACCTTGAGCTCATCCAGGTTAGCCGCGGCTTCCCGCACTTCGGAGCGGGATGAGGTTTGTTCCGCAGGGCCAGAACTTTCGGCAATGGAACTGGGACTACTGGAAGTTAATAATTGCTGAAGCCGGCTTACATTGTCTCTGATTTTTGTGACGTTTTTTTCTCTAGGGAGATGCCAAAAATCTATGTCCAGCAGTACTTGCCTATCTTCGGGGCTTTGCAGGTTGGCCGCTAAAACCCGCTGATAAAGATCAAAAGTTTTTAGTTCGACATGGAGGGCTAGAACTTCAGGCGTTAAGTCGTTTACGGCAGAAAGAGGCTCCTTGGAAAAAATAGCAGACAAAACCAGATCTCTTATCGACCGGATATTTTTATTGTCATCCAGTTCTCTCTGATACCGTAAAACTATTTCTTTTCCTGCTAAATACTTAATGACTTCTTGAACGTCATAACCCGCATCTGAAAGATTTGCCGTTGATTTCAAAAATTGAATCACTAGTGCAGTCATTGTTTGTGGCAGAATCTGTTGGGCCTCAGGCGCTAGCAGTTTTCCGATAACCTCTTTCGCCGGCTGGCCTAACCGGTCGACTTCAGCAATGCTGTAAAAAGCACTTGTTATTTTTGATCGAGAGGCCATATCTTCGGGCGTTCCCAAAGCTCGAATCTCGAACCAATCAACGCCCAATCTTTTCATCGTTGTCAAATCATCGGAAGACGGCCTAAGTAAATCGTTAAAATAGAGGCGCCGTTTATCCAAGGGTTTCTCAGACATCACCAAAACAGCCAGACTTACTTGCGGATGGTGATGCATCGTAAACCCCACCGCGGCGCCTAATTCTTCAGCTCTTTGATTTGCCCGATTCACAAAATGTTCTGTAAGTATCAAACCTGATACGGAAGTTACCATATCCCAGTTTGTATTGACCGCAATAGAGTCTGTCTTCAAAAGGTCTTTTAGTTGCGTCACATCCTCCGGCAAATCCTTGCCGGTTAGCTTCTCAATATGAGAGCGAATGGACGCCCAACCGGCAGCCTCATTCCCAATGACTTTGAGTACAAAGGTATATTTCTCATCATCGGAAATAAGCGCGACATTGTCTTCTCTGAGAGCAAGCTTCAGGTTTTTTGACTGCGCCAACGCATTTCTCAACGGCGAAAGATATTGATCGAAAAACAGACTTTCGAAATCATACACGGCTTCCGGAACAACAAAATCGATGACAACAGCAGCATCTTCCACTTGTTTCGTCAAACCAAAACCAAAAAACTCAGCTGCAATCGATCGTTCGGCGACAAGTTGATCAAGCCTTTGCATTTCCCGGTCTGCTTGCGGTGTGATAAAAAGAGTTTTCCCATCTTTGACAATCCGTCTTGAACCTTCTGGGATATTCGATATAGAAACGTCACTGGCCGTGCTGGGCTGAGCAGTACGCACTTCAGAGCGGCGGGCTGCGGGTTCAGCTATTTTTTTAGATTGAAGATCGGCGATGCGCTGCATCGTGTATTCAAGCAGCGCTTCTCTTTCGGTTTCAGCACGCGGACTGCCATCGGAATGAAACAATAAAAAAACTAAAATATCATTCAACGTTTTCTTTTCTTTTCTATATGTAAAAAAGGCTTCATCGCGGCTCAATTGATTCTCAAACTCCGCACGGTCGACTCCCACCTCTACCCATAAATTGATCCGTGGGCGCAGTCCAATTTTCAAACCATCTAAAGCGAAGTCCACGGTACCGTACAATCCAAACTCCTTTAAATACCCTGTAACCTGGGCATCCAGCAGTGCGTCAAGCGTTGGCCTTTCACCCTCAGCAGCTCGCAGGTTCCGCTCTGATGATTTTTCTAAATCAATCAAAACTATTTTTTTAGAAAAGCCAACCAAAACACGACTGGCCATATCAAAAGCTATCTCCTCACGATCTCGAGTATTTCTTGTGATATCAGCAGACTCCGACTGGCTTAACTGAGCAAGATCTTTTAAAAAAAATGCGCGGAAACTTTCTTGAGCCCCTGTTAAATCAGCCGGTTTTAAGCTTGCTAATTTCTCACCTAAAACCTTATAGATGTCTCCCGCTAATTGAAGCTGCGTCCTATCAAGAGCAATTTGCCCCACGACATCCGTTTTAAGCCGCACCTCCAATACGAGGGTTTCCGCCTCACTCCATCTTTCAACCTCACGGCCCGTTTTATCCTTGGCCCGCAGTTCAAAATTCCATGCCCCGACATAGCCAGTCTCAGCAAGTTTGTCAAAGAGTCTTTCGGCATTTTGTTCTGCTTTAAAGCTTGCTCCTGCGGCGTCCTCACCGCCTTGCAGCGACCGAAGTGCTGCTTCAAAAAAGTGAAGCTGTCTTTCCAGAACTATGACTGGCGATACAATTGAGTTCTTGATGATTTTTTGTTTATATTCAATACGGCCTAGAAGAGCCTTCTCCAGATGACGCGTCTGCTCTTGCCCATAATCAAGCCCTTTTCTTTGGTGATCCCTCTCAATATCTTCCAACATAAGCACACGGGCAGGATCCCCACGCATCAGATCTATCATAGCGGAAATAACACGGCTGGCCTTTCGTGGAGCATCGCTTCTTTCCTGATCCCAATTCGCTTGCAACACGGCAAGCCTGTGCTGAACATCCTCTCTTAAATGAGCAAGGCGAGCTTGAATTTCTGAAATTCTTTCATTTAAAAAATTTTCTAACTGTTTGTTATCTTCACCATACGCCGCGGGTTGATCCAAGCGATCTCTTCCAGCCGCGATACGGCCCATAACAAATTTTCCCCATCGCTGCGGATCACCCTCACTTATTTTTTCATAACCGCGATCGTCAAGAAGAACCTCCTGTGCCGTGGTGATGTGCCGCACTCCTGAAAAATGGGAAAGGAATTTTTGAACACTTCCGCTTTCATCCAGCGCCAGGGAAGAGATTGTCCAGCCCTGAAAACGAGATTTTATGAGTGACTCCATTCGCCCAAAAACGGGCTTCATGAGGCCCTGCCCGCGCAGCGGATCATTCGCTTGACCGGAGTCGTTCTTGCCCAAAGAGACTCTGGTAAAATGCAAATTTTGAGCTATAGAATCTTCAATCCATGCCAGAACAAAAGGGTGCCGTCCAAGCGGCGCGGGGTTTTCCGAATCAATCGCCTGAACTTCATCCACATTGACAAGATGAGTAATGCGGCCTTTATTTTCGATCTGAAAGTAGACATAAACGATCTCTTTCTTATCGAGATGCTGAACTTGCCGGTCAAAAGACTCCTTCGCGGCTTTAGTACTTTGTGCGGAAACATTAATCACTGCCGGATATTTTCCATGATTAAACTCTTTCAATTTCTCCCACAGCGGCGTTCCCTCAAGAATATTTTTAGCGCTGAATATATCTCGCCCAGGATAAGTCTCGGGAAGCCCTTCGTTCACAATGCTCCGCACTTCGGAGCGGGGCAGCGTCACCACCGTGCCTTGGTCTTGAGGCCGGTAGCCGAAAGCCATGTTCAAGGCGCGTTCTGCAAGCTGCTTGATTCCCTTGAGGTCGTCTTCAATGAGAATATGAACAAGACTTTCCTCCTGTTGTGTTCTGCGCAGCCGCTTTCTTCCCTTTTTATCCTCTGTTCTGGCAAGAGCTCTCGGCTTATTGCCCCAAGTTTCTTTTATCTCTTTGAGTTCGTTCTGGACTGCCTGAATAAATTGATCGAAAGTCAGACTTTTATCCGTCCCTTCCCCTTTGCTTTCAAAGTCTAAGATCATTTCCTCAATTAACGCAAAAACCGCCACTGTTTCCAAAAGAATTCCACGGGCCCTTTTGGAATCCTTATAGGCGATGGTTTGAAGAGCCGCATTTTCCACATCTTCCGTTGGGGGCAAAGCCTCATCAAACAACCGCGCAAGACTTTGCGCTTTTTGCAAGCGCCCTTTCAAGGTGTCATCCGCATTGTCCCAGGGCAGGACTTCGCCAAACGCCAGGTAGGACATCATGGCCACTAGGTTCTCCGGCCTGCTCAGATCATTAAAATCATTCTTCGAGTCAAAACCCAATTCTTTTCTGCCGCGATTCGCCTGTTCCTCACCCTGACGTATACGGACGATATGGTCAAAAGCTTCTTGAATTAATTGATCCGGATCATTGGCAATTCTTCCGTTCGCATCGGCATTCAAAACTTCTCCGGGGTAATTGACCGCATCCACAAAAGCTTTTAAATACTTTGCTCCCTCGGTAAGCTGTTTTACGTAGGCGAGAAAATAATTCGTGTCGGGGACAGCCTTGAAGTCGATCCTCGTATCACCTGCAAAACGAAGGGGCTGCTCACGATGCGGCAGTATTTGCTCGAGAGAAGGCCTGGCTGTTTCTGGAGAGACCACTGCTCCTCCGCTTCTTTTAAAAATCCGGGTGTTTCCTCCAAAACCCAAGCGATGTGCTTCCGGAATCCCACGGCTCCACCATTGTGCACTCCGCGAAAGATCTTCCGGAACAAAACTCTGGGCCAAAACGTTTCGTCCGGCACTCTCGTCATTTCCGCCTCGGTCTTCAATCCGCCCGCCCCAGGAATCATACTGGCCGGTCACGATCCGCCCGTCTGGCGGCAACAGATTGGCCATGTCCGCTAGAAGCGCGGGGTATTCATTTTTGGCTTCAAGGCTTTCCCCACTCAAATTAATTTGGCCCGGGTGTTCATAATAAAGATGGATGGTTTCGCCGGCGAGCGTTTGAATGAAACTTTTTCTTTCCCCCTCATCGATTAAATCGGTATCTGAAAAAATAATCGTGCGAATTTTTTTCTCCTGCGTCCCTGGATAACCCCACGGAAATTTAAAAACGAGGCGTCCCTTTTCGTCTCGAGAAACATGCACATCTTCTTTTTTTAGGCCAAGACCTTTGAGTTCATTGACTACCGCTTTAGCAAAATTTTTCCCATAGGCGACCTGTTGTGTGAATCCTCCCAGGCTCAATGGCGCATTCACAGGCCGGGCAAGCCCTTCCGCCCTTGTGCGAATTTCTTCAAAATCCCAGCTTTCCAGAGCCGCCTGTGCTTCCTCAAGTGTTCCTTTATTGCGGGCAGGCAAATAAGCTTTTGCGGCATTGGTTTGCATCAGAAGGATCGCGATATTACTGTTGTAGCGCAGGTCCCCGTAAACAACTGTCAAATCCTGATCCCGGGGATTCACATGGGCTTTGATCAACTGCGAATAATAAAAATAGGGCGGGGCAAAAAGGTCTTGTTTGTCGTGGACGTTTTCCGGATAAAACCCGGTCAACCTGTAAAATTCGTTTCTTTGCGAGACTTCGTCCGTATATTTTAAAACTACCCGGCTGTCGTATCCAAGCCATTCATCGGTTGGCTTGTGGGTATAAGAAAAAGTGCCCGTAGAAATCTTTTCATAAGTGATCTCATTAAAGCCTGCGTCAAAGGCTTCGCCCTCCACAATGGCCTGCAAATCCTGCGCATCGTTGCTCCATCGCTTCTCGAATTCCGCGCCCGTAAAATAGTAGGTCAAAATTTTCACAAGATATTCCCGCAAGCCGGCCGGATCATAGTCCGCGCCCAGTAACTTTTCGAAGACCTCGACCGCTTTAAAAAACGATCTCAGCGCGTACTCATTATTAGGCCCATTGTCTTCGGTCGCGCTGGCCCCGACAATACGCCGGCGCGTTTCCTCATCAAAACGCAGCAACATTTCCACGCGGGCCCGCGCGTAAGACTCCACATTCTCTTTTATTCTGGCAATGCCGGGGGGATGGCTCGTTCTTTGAATTTCCCCATAGGTCACGTCCATGAGCAAAAATTTTGAAAAATCGTCAAGCCCGTTAGCCAGATCTCTAAGATATTCAGCTCTTTTTTCAGGGCTGCGCTTTTTTGCCAGCGCCCGTTGAAGGGCTGCGCCGATCCGTATCTCGGAACGGCTGCTGGCCCGGATTTTCTCAATGATCACACTGTCCAGCGGACCGAAGCGCTCTGAACTGACACTCCACCATTGCTGCTGCATTTCCAGGTCCACATATTTCCACAATGCCGTTGTAAATTCTTCGCGGATTTCAGAGGGAATCTCAACACCGGATTGCGCGCTCAACTTGTCCAAGGAATCCAAAGCCGCCGGCACTAACCCTGAAAATAGCCTTTCCCGTACAAGGCCCTTTAGAAATTCATTTCTCAGCTCAATGGCCACCACGGTTTCTTTGCGGATAAAACCATATTGGTCCCAGTCGCGATAATCCCGGAAATAGTCTCCAAGATTCAAATTTCCTTTGGTCAAGGCGCCGTTTTGAAGCTGTTCCAAAAGCGTCGCTTTCATGCTGGGCGCTTCGCCGGCAAAGCCTGCCGGAACAGGCAGGCTATCGCTTTGAACAAGGTAGAGAAGATAGGGAAAAAGCGGGTGTTCCTTGTCTGCAACGTAACTCGTAGCGTCTCCCATACGATTTCCGTCAATAAGCCTTTTTAATTGCACAACCTCTGGCTTGTCAAGACTGCCCAGTTCGACCGGCTTGACTCCCGGCTCATCATAGGCGCCTTCAAGCCATTTTTTGACGAGCTCCTGCGTAAAAACCGCCAGCTTTTCCCTCGCAATGAGCAACCGGTCTGAAATAGAAAGCCCGGTTTCCGTTCCGGCATCGGAGCGAGGGATGTTCTGGTAGTCCTTCACGGCCTGAAAAAACAATTCCTTAATTTTTTCGGCAGTTGGGGATTGCAAGTAAGCAGGCAAATCTTCCTTTTCCGGCAGGCTTTGGATGCCGAGGTCTCGAGCAAGACTGTCCGCGCCTTTGATGATATCGCTCATCGTGATCAGATCGACGCCGTAAAAAGTGCCCCCAGACTCGATGAAATTATTAAAATGCGTATCAGGCTTGCCCAAAGCATTTTCGCCGTCGTCCACTAAATAGCCCGCATAGAGCATGTCATGCAGCAATCGTTTGGCCAGCGTCACAAAAGCATCCACCTTGGCTCTATATCTGGTCGTATCTGCGCCTGCGAGCGTCCCCGGAATATGCCTTGTTTTAAGCCCATAAAAATTTTGTTCGAATCCGGGCTGATGCAGGACCACGACTTCATACTCGGGAATGGCAAATTTCGAGTTCTGGAATTCAGGAGCAGCGCGCAGCCGGTTGATGATGGCGATATAGAGTTGCAGGTGTTTCAGAGCAACATTGGGATAATGCGGTTGGTACCCATAAACATAAACCCCCTCGCCGGTCTGCTCATTTGCATAGTAGGATCGCTCCCCGCCTCCCGAAATGTAGGAATAAACATTCCCCTGATCATCCGCAATCCATCGCGGGCGGCGTGAGATTTCTTCCGGGATTTGCTTCAGGGCTTCTTGGACAAAAAGCAGGTCGGCATCGCTCGGAGGCGTCTCATTAAACAGGGAGCCAAGACGATTAGAAACAGCGAACTCAAAATCATGGCGGAAACGGGCTTTATCCCCAAACGCGCCTGATTGATGCCCTTTCAAAGCCGCGAATGAATCCTTCACAGCAAGCTGCTTTGCGATCAGGGCATCCGAATCCAAAAGAAAACGCTGCTGGGCATATTGGACTTGCCTGTCAAGACGCCGCGCTTCTTTCTCCCGATCGGCCTCGGTCATCTTCCGATCCTCCCAGATATCTGGTCCGACCTGCTTTCGAATGGTTGTACGCGTTGAAAGATCGCGACGCATTTCCCGGAATTGCTCCAGAACATCTTGGCGGTGAAGCCTTTCTTTAGCGATTCTTTCCGCCATACTGCCTGTCCGCACTTCGGCTCGCGCTGGTAGGCGCATTTCGGAGCGGGCTGCCGGTTTTGCAGACCCGACGCCTTCGGAAACATCATTACTACTAGAAACAATTTTCCTTACTATAATTTTTTCGGCGCTCTTTTTTCGATTTGTGCGACGGCCCAAAAACCACTTTTTAGCATAAAAAATCCCAGTCGCGCCGAGACTTGTAACGGCAGTTGATAGGATTAACATAACCATTGCCCTTTCAAAATTGGCCATGATCCATGGAGCACGGCCAATCACAGGCCCGCCCAAAACACCGTCTATAAAAATTAAAATGAACACAGGAAGGACAAAAAATTTAACGGATCTTAAAAACTTGTCTATGGGTTTACCTGCCTTATCTTCCATGCGCCGCAAATGGTCTGGTGAAATACCACCGTTTAGTTGCGCATTGATTTCATCCCAAAAGGGGTCATCGGGAACAAAAGGCATCGTGGCAACATCGTCATCGTCAGATCGTAAAATCACTTTTCCGGAACCTGGCCGGTTTGCATCGTAATCCTGAATGATGACCGGGTATTGACCCAGCCGTCTTCGCGGATCATTTTCCGACCAAAGCAAATTTCGCAATCTTTCAATTGATGAATTTTCTCCATCCATCACAAAATTTTCGGCGGAAGTCCCTTTTACGGTTAGGTCTTCGCCTTTGATATCTTGATCACGGCTGGCCGTCCGCATTTCGGAGCGGGCTGCCTTGGTATGCTTCAAGGCCTCATAAAGCTGCTCATTAAATTCACCTTGTGAAGGCAAAATGCCTCGCACGTGGTCGGAAGTATAAAGGCCATGAATCAGATGCTGCGTCTCATGGTCTATAACGAGCGATTCAGACTCAAGGGGCGTATAAATAATCCCGTCCGAATAAAATCCGCTGGTTTGAAACGACCGCTCCTTTCCTGCTTTCACCATGGACGGCTGCTCCCGGTCACGCAGGCGCTGCTTCGGAGAAATATTTTGAGTTTGGATTTGTTTTTCATATTCTTCCAGCAAGTCTTGCAGCGGCGCTAAGCGGCTCAGCGGAACAAATTGCAAGATTCCCATGATAGAAGTGCCCGCTTCAAGATAAGCCTTACGCCTAGCCGTTGTCTTCTCGAATGCAGCCCCGTTTTCACTCTGATGAAAAAGCAAGGTTGCTTTAGCATCGACCAGCTGATCCAATAATGCCTTGGCATTCTTCAATTGTTGATAAACAGTATTCCATTCAGGTCCTTGCCAAATTTCAGAGATCAACGCCGCCAACTCCTGTTTCTGAGTTCGCGTGGCTGCATCTTGATACAGGGTTCGCTCTAAATATTTTTTGAGCCAATCAGCATAATTATCACGATAAAACAGAATCAGATCATCAAAATTACGGTAACGCAGTTCTGTACCCCCTGCTAAATAAGCGATCATTTCATTCTGGAAATTTTCAACGATATACCGCGGAAACTCTGCAAGCAACTCACGCAGCTTATTTTTATCGGGCACCGGACGGTCTTCGCTGAATTGAGATAAAAACTGAGAAAAAACTGACTGCTCTACGGGCTTTGCAATCTGCGGGGAGTCGACTAACTTCTGCAGCGATTTAAAATCCGTGCGGACAATCAAGGAAGCGTCTCCGAGTTCAAGATAAATAATTTCCGGTATTTCTTTCCGCCCCGTCAATTCTTGATAAAAGGCCGCTACTCTTTTTTCGTGAAGCCATTTCAAAGATTTGCGAACATATCGAATCTGGCTGCGCAGCAACTTCACATCCCCCGCCGCTCCGTCGCGATAAGCCTGTTTTAAGTCCCTCGAAAGAGCCTCGATATTCTTAGCCATTCTCTCATAATCCTCAAGGGAATAACGGCGGCGCGCATCTTCAAATAGTTCCTTCGCCAGATACTTGTTGTGGAAAAAAAGCGCCACTTTTGAAAGGATCTTCGCGCGGACGGCAAGTGGTAAATTTATAAACTTCAAAGAGATCTCGGGATGCGTCCGCAGCGCATTCTCAACATCGCTATACCGCACTGCAACATTCTGCCGAATAAAAGAGGCCACAAATTGAAAAATGTCGTTCAGCGCCATGAGTCTTTCAAGCCGTATCTTGCGCCCGCGCTCCTTTAAATCCTGTGTTGTCACAGACGGTTCAGAGTCTGACTGCGAAAGCTCCCAAGAAATCATTGCCCCGGGCAGCAAGGTCTCAAGCCCAGGCGTTAATGGTCGTGATTCATTGAGCAGCACGATGCTTTTTTCATAGATCCGTCTCATTGCCGCAAACTTTTGCGCTCGCGGGACTTCAGGATGCATCAACAGATCCCTAAGCCAAACGACAAGCCCACTCGCCTGCTGTTGAATCACTAAATCCACAAGCCCCGAAAGGCTAAGGGCCTGCTCGCTCAAAGACTGCAAAATGATTTCGGGCTTTTCACGAAGCAAATCGCTTAACTGAAGTCCGGCCGCGTCAAAAAAACCCGAGAGATCAAGAGAAGGATCTTGCAGCGCTCTGAGAAAAACCGATACAGATTCGGCATCTTGCATACCATAGATCAAACTGCGTACCTGAACAACCCAGGCTGAAGGAATCGGCATATTCAATATCGCGGCATGGGAACCTTGCGTGGAGAGGTTATATTCATTGTAAAGTACTTTTCTGAAAAGTTCGGCGCGTTGACTTGCCGGTAATTGCTTGAAGTCGTTCGTATAAGCAATATCAATCGTGGGCTGTTTCCTCAGCAAAGTCTCGAGCCGTTCCCATTCCGGCGATGGGCGGGGCGTCCGCATTTCAGAGCGGGCAAATCCTCGCTCTGGCATATTCCAACGTCCTGTCGCAGATAGAGAATTTGGTTTTTTATTAAATAAATTATTTATAAAATTTATATTGACTCCCCTCCTCAAATCCAGTAAAGTACGCTTCATGAAAGATAAAAATTTCTCTGCAACGGAAGTAGGCGTTCTGATCGAAAGATTTGAATCGAACCAATCTTTGATCAGTGAAAAAGTGGCTTCACTTTGTCTCGATATGACAGAGGTCAAAGACAGACTTGGCGCCATTGAAAACAAAGTCACCACGCTCGAAGACGCCATCCGGCTCACCCTCCCAAGAATCAAAAAGATAGAAGCCAAAGTCGGCTGTTGAGCCGCCGTTCCCCGCATCTCGGAGCGGGCAGAAAGAGCGGTTTTGAGCGTCAGAACATAGGTCTCTTCCCACCGGATTTGATCTGTCAACTTTTTGATTCGGTCATCCAGTTCATCTATGTCGGTACGGAAATCACGCATACCGTCGAAACCAACGCCATTCGCAAAATCGCGGCGTGAGCGCTCTGCGACGGCAAGTTGTTTTTTGAGCATCACCAGATTTTCTTCACCATCACGGCGCTGCTGAAGTTTTCGGCTTCGCTCTTGAGTTTTAACCTGGCGAAATTTTCGAACTTGATTTTGCAATGCGGGATTGGTTGTCAGCGCCTGTGCAAAATGACTGACAGCGCGATCCAGCGCCGCATCGGTCCATGCCGCATCTTCAAATCCGTCGGGCAAATGCTGCTTAATTAAATCTGCAATATCACGCAATTCGAAAGTTAGCCCATAGTCAGTATAAGTTTCTCCTGCAACGGTGTAAGTGCGCCGCCCACTTCCAAGGGGCTCGTAAATCCCAAAGTTTTCCAGCGGGGAACGGCCATTAGACAATTTTTTTTCGGCCAAACGGCCGATGAATTCGTTGATCATAACCGTACGCAGATCGGACATACCTCCAAGCGATGGGCCGAGCAAATGCTCATAACCCGGCGGTACAAGGTTTTCCCAGGATGAAATAGGCTCTACTTCAATGGCTTTCACAAATTCAACAACCGATTTATTAGGTGACAAGATAGGCGGTAAAACGGAAGGCGTTGTCTCGATGCCTGTCACTATTTTTATCCATGACACCGCTTCCTCTTGTGCGACCTGCCCCATGGCAGTCTTGATGGTAAACTCCGGCTTTAACGCCGGGCTCAAAACTCCTAACAGCCCTCGTGATGGTTTTAATGCCGCAGCACTGGCGGCCGCTAAAGCCTGCTTCAGGAAATCGCGCCGGCCGCTTGACGGTTCTTCCGGACTCTTGCGGCTTTCAAACCAGCGTTGAATGCTCGGCCATTTCAGATAGCCCACAGCCGCGAGCAAGGCGCCCCCTGAAACAACCGCCGCAAAAATCAGCGTTTTCCGGATCTCAGAGCGGGCTTTGGAAATAATGGTTTTCAAGATTTCATCTGTTGTAACGGGACGCCGTCCGGGGGGAGAGGTTGATGAGTCTGGCGTAACAAATTGCATCTCAGAACGGACGGAGGCAGCATTGCCGGCCTTGGCCCCGCCGTCGAAAAGAGGGGCTTCAGGCCGCGACTTACGATCTAGCAGCGGCTTCAAGTCGCTACCCAAGCGCTTCATTCTGCGGAGCAAGTCCTTTTTTTGCGCTTCGAAAAGCGCATGCGCGAACGGAAGGTCCTTGCGCAATTGAGCTACGGCTGTATGGAACTGAGGCCACAATCGTTTAGCATAGGGCGTGAACCCGTCAAAATCTGGCCACTCCCTGCGCTCCATACTTCCTATGATGGCTGGGCTAAGGCCTACCTGTTTGCCTGGTTCTTCGGCAGGCTGAAACCGGTTTACTTCCATAAAAGTTCCGTAATTCACTAATAAAAAATTCGCTTCGGGTAACTCTTTTCGCTTACGCGCCAGCTCCCCTTGTTTAAGAAGTTGATACTTTTCAACCGTCATTCCAGCCAGCTGGCTTCGAAAAATAAGGAAATCGTCTCCCTGTGTTTCCATCAACAGGGATGCCGAATCAGCACTTACTCTCAATCGATCTGCCAGCGCCAAAGCCCGGGCGTTAACTGTGTTCAGCGCTTCGTTGGCGCCCTGCACGGAAAAATCATTCCGGGCTGAGGCCGCTGCGTAAAAATTCCATTCCGCTTCCGCTTCTAGATATTCAAAAGCGAAGGAAAGAGCCAGCAGCCGGTCGATTTCATTTTCATTTTGGCTAAGAAATTCGCGCAAAGGCTGACTGTACATATTCATTTCATCTGCCGGCATTCTTTTTCTTCGCGCCAGTTCCAGTTTTTCGGTTCCCTTCGCGATTTCTTCCAGTGGTTTTTGAGCATGCATCATAATTTGCAATCCGAGGGATTCCCGCATTATCATTGCAGCCAGCGTCACGACAAAAAGATCCAGGGATTCGGAATTTTTAACCTGCCGGATCAGTTCCAGGAGGTGCCGCTCATTAAATTCAATTTCAATGCCTTTTTTGAGGTGAAAGCTTTTTGACATAAGCGAATGATACAGGCCCTCACCCGGCCTGGCTTGGGCTAGGTAACCGGCGTATTCGTCAAGAATATCCGCCTCGCCGTAGCCCGTCTGGATAAGCCAATCGAGGGTAACCTGTAGCGACTGACGGATTTTCTCCGTGTCTGAACGTTTCACATCGTCCAACGGGAATTTGTCCCACGGAGTTTTGGAAGGAATTTTTTCCTGTTTTTCACGCCGTTGGCGGGACTCACGAATTTTTTTCTGCCGTTCTGTTTCCGAACCGAAGTATTTAGCCACTGAAAAGCTGGTAAGTAAAACCCCACCCCACATCCCAAGCCCCAGAAAAGTCCGACGCGTAACGGGACGCCGTCCGCGGGGAGAGGTTGATGAGTCTGACGTCTCCCCGCGGACGGCGTCCGGTATGGGTATGCGCGGTATGCTCCGCATTTCGGAGCGGGCAGATTTTGCAATAGACTTCAAAAATTCGTAACTGTGGCCCGCACGCTGCTCAATGCCTCGTTTAATGGCATCCAGACTAAGACTATCCTGCTGCGCTGACGTTCTGCGTGTCTCTATAATTTTAAAAAGCCGTTCTTTGGCGCCGCCGTCGTTAAAAGCAATCTTTGTCAGAACCCGGTCAAAACCGTGTCTGATTGCAGCCTCGCTATCCCAGCCTTCCATCGGCGGCCCTTCTTTCAGCGCGGCCAAAAAATCCCAAAAATCACTTTGCGCTTCCAAGGTTCCCGCCAATCTCGGGTATTGCGGAGTGGCACTGTATTCGAACAAAAATTCGTTGTCAATTTTAATGAACCGGCCCTCCCGCGTAAGGAGAAAATGTTTCATCATTGAATCACGTCCGCCAAAAAGATAATCCAGCGCCAGATGCTCTCCGAGTTCTTCAAGCGCTTGTGTCTTGGCGCCAGCCTCCAAGGTTTTAAGCGGTGATAAATTTGGATACGAAATTTTTCTTCCATCCCCATCCTGCCCTTGAGCAAAAACAATTTGCGACGGCACAAACTCGATCAATTGAAGCGCGATCGGATGGAATCCGTCTTTATCGGCTTCCTCCCCCGCATCAAATCGCTCAACGGCATAGGTTTTTAGCCCCATCGTACGCGCCATTTCAGTGACGACCTCATCAAATTCTGGATTCTTTACGCCCAATTTGACTAAAATTTGTTTTTGGGCTACGCCTGCGGCGTCTTCAAGGTCGGCCCTAAAAATAAAATTTCTTCCTTCCGCAAATTCCGTGGTAACCGCTCCGTTTAAAATTTCGGCTTTGCCAAGACGATAAACTTGCCCGCCAAAATTAATTTGGTTAAGCCTCAGAAATGGAAGCAGCTGACGCCATCCTCTGGTCTCAAGCTGCCGTGTCGAAAAACCCTTTTCGCGGGCTGTTTCCAAGGCGAAGTGAATCAGGACACTGCCGTTGGCCGCATAACCTTTACGCCCAGTGCCGGTTTTATCCCATCCCTCGAAAACAAAATCAAAAAACCGGCGAAAATTTTCAATGCCTCGATACGGTTCGGGTGTATAAAATCGCTGGCCGTCGGAATTTTCATTTTGAATAAACGGGAGAAGCCTTCCCTGGGCCTTCATGATTTCATTGATGACTTTCTTTCCGGCATCTCCAGACCCCAGACGCGTCTCTGCCTGAGCCAGCACATAACTTAACTCGCCGAGATAACGGCGTATCGCTTCCGGAGACACCATATCCATGGCAATGCGCGACAAAAAATTATTAAGTAAAACGCTTTTATCTTTCGAATCCACACTGCTGGGCATCGCTGCGAGCACTCTTGTCCCGACAAGTCTCAATAGCCGTAAATCCCGCTGGCGGTCGCGGCCGCTTATTTTTCCGCCGGATCTGCCGCTAATGAAATCCTGAAAAACAGAAGCCGCCGCTGTCTCTGCTATAGATTCATCTTCTGGCGCCGCTCCCCGCATTTCCGAACGGCGGGGGTAGGACAAAGCTCCGTTTTGTTTCAGCCATGCGTTTAATTTCAAGGCGGGTTCTAATGCCGCCCGTATGATTGGATCTAACGCACTATTTTTTGGCAAGATGTCCACAAGAAGCTGCTCGGCTGCCTGCCGGTTTTTCTGCGATGCTTGGTTCAAAAAGAAAAGTTCCTGGCCCTGTGCTATTAAAGGCAGAAATTTGACAAGCAATGCCGCACGTTCAGCGACTTCATGGCCGCCTTGAATGCGCTCGGCAATCGCAGGCAAAGTCAGCCAGTCTCCGTTAAAATAAAGAATTTCATCCGCATTGGACGCTTTTAAAAACTCCGGGAATATCCCAAGCGCGGCGGATAAAACATTAGTTTGTTTGATCACCCAGCCCTCTTCCCCGGGCCAAAGATAAAATTCAAGATCGTGCGCGGTTTGAAATCCACTCACCATTTCCGTCTCAGGCAACAGCATTTGGTTTCTATTGTAGTAATGATGCAAGGCCTCATGAATCACGCTGATATAAAATTGCGCTCTGCCCTGCATGGCCCGGTGATCGACAATGATGCGCGTCGGCTCAGACTCCGGATAATCCTGGTCTCGATAAACGACAGCCGTTTGCCCAAGAATCCTGGCCAATTCACCGGCAATTTCTTTCGTTTCAGGATCTGTGTTCACCTCTTTTAATTCCCGCTGAAGGTCATTTCGCCACTGCTGTATTTTTTGAACGGCCGCAGCTTGCTGATTCTCCACGAGCACATTCGGATCTATGGAAATTTCAGGCTCCACAGCAATACGCCACGGATTCATCTTTTCTTTGGGGGAAAAATGATCGCCGGCTATAAAAACTCCGGCGGCTGCCGCGCCTAAAGCGGTCAAAAAAGCCCGCCGGCTTGATTCATGCCTTTGACGCGTTTCGATTTTCGTTTGATGAAGCAGAGCTCGAGCGGCATGCTCTGGCGCCGTCCGCACTTCGGAGCGGCCTGTAAGCGGCCGGGGCGTAATGATTCCTTCGTAGTATCGAAAGTTATCAAGATTGACGCCGTGGGTTGCAAAATTTTCTCCGGGGATTCCGAGTTCCGCCAATAAGGGCTGAATTTTTTTAATCCAATTATCTTTAATGAGGCTCTGCGCTTGTTTGATTTGGTGAAATCCGAAACGGGAAGCCCGCCCTGAAAAAATAGCGGTTTCATGCTCAATGACCAGCGGCACCTGCAAGTGGTTGGAAACAAATTGGGCCCATTGCGCAAAGTTGGCATAAAATCGCAAGGCTTCGGATGAGTCTGAAGCAACGAGGTCCACGATTTCCATATGGAGATTTCCCTGTCGCACATAAATCTCAAACTGCAGAGTCCGCTGCCCCTGGGGTACCCGGTTCTGATCAAGAATTGCCAAGGTTTCACCCGGCTGTTTTATTTCAAGCCGGGCTTGTCCGTTCTCCATGATTAATTCCCCCGATAGAACGACCTCAGACGCTTGAGGGATATACTCGCCAAAAAGAATCTCGATCAAATCTTGTTCTTCTTCTTGGGGTGAAGCTGCTCCCAATAAACCTCGGGCTTCATCCAGCCTGCTCGTGAGCGCTTCCGCCGCCTGGGACTCGATTTGCAATTGGGCATTTTCTATAAATCTCGATGGAATGGCTCCCACTTCCCGGCTGGGACGGCGCGACAAATCAACGCCTCTTGTTTCAGAAAGAGTATTTTGAAGAATTCTCAATAATTCCTCTTGCCTTGCATTGCCGCGTAAACTCCTGAGTCTCGGCGCTTCGCGTTGGACGATCTCGGCAAATTCCTCAAATCCTCTAGGGATGCGGTGTTCGGCTTGCAATTCAAGAATTTTTCGCTTCAAAGCCTCTAAATCATTTTGCGTGGGAATGCCGGGCTGTGCACCCCGGCTTGCAGGCCGTGTCTTGAGTTCCGAAAGCAATCTGGCAAGGTCAAATCCCGGGGTTAAAATAATCTCATTCAAGTTTCTTAAAATCGGGGCAAAATCAATGTCCTTTAAACCCAAATCGAAGAGTTCTTTTTTAACTTTTCTTTGTTCTTCGTCGTTTAACTTTTTAGGATCTAACTTCTCTACGGGTTGAACTGTCTCACGAGCATCCTCTTTTTTGCCTGTTTGTGCGGCGGATGCTGTTGACGCGGGTAAAGCTTCCTTGGAATCCAAAAAGGGCGATTGAACCTCAGGAAATTGCGCGCTTCTGAGAACGATAGCTTCCGAAAAAGCGTAAGAGAGTTTTCCGGCGGCGTCGGACCGGCCGAAATCGAAATACATTGATCCCTGGGATCCTAATTTTTCAGCCGTTACATTTTTTTCAGGCTGGTTTTGTTTGGAAGCTTCCTTGACGCCTGCAGATCGATGCGCGGGATCCAGGATAACGGCCGGAGCCAGTTTCGATAAAACTTGCCAAACTTTAAACCAAACCGGATCCAAATTAAGATCGGCGCGGCTGCTGTAAGCGGTATAGACCACTACGCCTTTATCCGTAAAGGCTAGGTCGACATTGGCAATCATTCTTCCGGCTTCGTCATAAGCAATGGCGAAAGTACCGCCGGCATCGGCCGAAGTCTGGGGCGGCCTTTCCTGATGCGCCCCATTCGGGCTAAAACAGCCGGGCACGGTACTGCCAAGATAGTCATACCCGCCGGCAGAAGCCTCATCCAGAAAATCTTTGCGCACCACGACGCGGATTTTTTCACTGCGTTTGGCGCGGATCTCTTTTTGAGCCCGTTCTTCGACCTCGCGCATCTGCGCCACAACGATATCGGCCTGAACCAGCGCCGGATTGTTGGGAAACTGCTGTGCCATAGCCGTTACAAAGTCCTGCGCATCGGACGCATGATCAAACTGGCTGACAGCAGCAGCCCCTTCGACCTGCTGTTGGAAACCCAGCCGGGCCGCAATTTCGATAATATCGTGCGACAACTGCCGGATTGTCGCCTTCACTTCGTCTTCTTTTTCTTTTTCGTCCCAGGATGCGGCCACAGCCTCGATTTCAAAACCTTCTTCTAAAAGACGTAAATCGTAGCCGCTTTCGGTTAATTTTTTCATAATAATCTGATTGGCTTCCGTTTTGAGAATGGCTTTGCGGATGCGCGCCCGGTCTCCCGTCAAGATAAATTCCCTGAGCTGGGTCTGCAGGTGATCCTTCAGGTCTTGGATGCGCCCCTGCCCATGCTTTTCAAGCGAATAGTAAAGGGTAATAATTGTCAGGATTTTAGGCAGCAAAGAAAGGTCTTTTGAAAGCGCGGATGCAGCCGGTTCAGAGATTTTATTCTCTCCAGTCACCGCGCTTAAAAGCCGCGCAAGCAATTTTTGATGCAAACGGCGGACTTGCCCGATTTCAGCTTTTTCTGCTTTTAAAAACAAATTAACAATTTGAACAATTTTCGCAGATACGCCTTCCAAGGCTTTTACTTTCGTAATACTTGAGTGGATTTGAAGCAGTTCACCCAAAACTTTCAAAATATGGACTCGCTTGGTAAATTCATTATTTCCCGTAGCCGCAGCCCGGGCAAGGAAAGCGCTGACAAGCGCCACGGGAACAACGCCCGCTTTCAACCCCCGGACAAATAACTGGGCTTCCTTCACCAGCCCCCTTTCTCCGGTTTTCAACAGACGCTGCACGAATTGATGAGCAATTGCATGATCCACGGCTGTCTGGCCTTGTTTTAAAGCAAGTAATCCACGGTAGAGTTCATCGAGGGTCTTCAAAGCCGCAAGATTCTCTTGCCAATTTCTCTCGATTTTTTTATCCTCCGGCGCCTTGTCTTTGTCGAGATTGATCAACATCCCTACAAGTTCCAGATGCAAGCCGCTAAGAACCGTAAAATATTCCGAACGATCGAGTTCTGGCGGAGCGCGGGTCAAATGATCTTTTAGATCAGTTCCATGCCCCGCTTGGGTCATTTGACTTTCAAAAGCAACCCACTGATTTAAAACCTGAAATTGTCCCTGCGCCAATTGAGCATCGATCACTTCGTTTCCAAGCCACGCCTTTAAATTCTGCAGCGAAGCTTTCAAGGTCTCCGGATCGATACGTATTAATTTCAAGGCAGCATCGTTGGTGGCCCTGGCAGGAAATTGTTTAAACCCGTCTGCTGCGAACAAAAACAGAATTTTCTGCCGGATATTTCGGTAATAATCCGCCGTTTTAAGGTAAGTAACGTCGCGCTCACCACTCGCAGCCGCTAAAATCGAATCGGTTAAACCGCTTCCAAATTCTGTTTTCGCATTCTGCAGCATCGTCAAAACCGTCTCGTCAAACAAATCGAGGTAGAATTTTTCGCCTCGCCACCCTTTAAGCAGTTCCTTCATAACATCCGCATCGAATTCAAGATTGAAAATAAAGTGCAGTCCCATAGCGTGCACTTGCGCGTGCTCACGGGCTTGTTGCAGCCATTGCTTGATCAGATCTATTTTTTTCTCGTCGGCATTCAAAACAGCCGGGTTCTGAATCAATGCTGTTATTTTATTTCTCATGGCAGCGGCAGTTGAAGCATCGATCTTCCCTTGCTTTAATGCGTAGGCTAAATAATTTATTTCTTCCAGTAAAAGTTGAGCTGCGGCCGGATTAGAAAATTGAGCCAGCGTCTCAAGCGCAGCCGCATCAAAAATTTCTTGGGGGGGCTGCTGCATGCGGCCTAATCTTTGTAAAATCTGCGGGTGAATTTGTTTGACAGCAGCTTGGTGACGCTCAAAAAAATCGACCCCGCCGGCATTGTCACTGCGGCGGAGGGCAAGGAGCAAATCCGCCATCTGCGCGCTTGTCGGAAAGCGGTTTTTAGGCGGCTCTAGAAGCTGTAAGGCAAAACGGTGCCGGTTCCGGTAATTGGGTTTTGCGGCGGCAAGCCATCTATCCCCCGCGATGCTTGAATCTGCACGAAGACTGCGAAGCATGCTATGAAAATGCATCTCCGTTAAAACCGGCGGATCCTCACAGGCAATGTTAATAAAATCATCGAAAAGTTCGCCCAATTGATTGTGAAGTTCTCTCAGCAGGGTCAAATCGATGTGACCTATTAAGGCAGGCTGGTTCCTTGCAAGCCTTAGGATTTCGGCAGAAAAGGATAAGGGTACCTCCGCATCCGTCAGGAGCCCACCGTATTTTCCTTGAATACTTTGATAATCGGCGACGGTAAGAGCACCGGAAGAATCGTAGCGCAGAATGAGGACATAGCCTTGAGCCCGATTTAGACCTTCGTTCGCGTCGGGGCTGCTCTGAATCAACTCTATCAGAAAACCCAGGCCCCCCTGCATCAGATAGTCTCTGAAAACTTTGTTTTTCGAGATGGCTTCCAGGATTTCCCCTTTCAACTCCGCGTCTTCAATGGCGTCGAGACGCACCTGAAAATCGGCCATGGCAGGATCCTGTAAAATGTCTGGCGTGACATTTCTAAGATAGGATGCTTGGGTCGCGACTGGCTGGCGCGCCAAATTTTCAATGAGCGGCGCGCGCATTGCTTCATCCAGCGTTAATGTCCGAAAGGCCTCGTCTTGTGTAAACCTCTTGTTGAATGCTTCCGCCTCCGCGCGGCCTTTTAATACCGCAGCGATTTCGGCAATGGCAGGGGCCACCCATTCTGCGGAAGTTTCCGCCGATCTGTTGCCCGCGGCATCCACATAACTTGCCCGGACATCCGGCTTCATTTGCATCAAACTTTCCGAAATGCCCCCAAATAAAATGGCAGGCGCCAGTTCCGGCCGTTTCCGCAAAAGGGCAAAGACCTGCTCTGCCCCTTTGGGCTCTTTTTTAACAAGCTGAATCCATCTTTCCAAAACCTCTGTTGTTTGAAGATATTCGCTTTGTTCCGAATAATGCAGAAAACTAATATATCCTTTTGAAAATTTAGGATCTAACTGGATTAACTGCAGCATTAAAGCCACAAACTCACTGCCTTCCCGGGTAATGGCCTCTAACTGGCCGGGGAAACGCGCGATAAAAGAAACCAGAAGTTCGGATTGCCGGCCATGCCTGGCATAAAAAGAAACCGCCTGGGGGCTAAGCAGCGCTTTGAGAGAGGCTTCTGTTAAATTTCGGTCGGCAAATTCTTCGTATAAAAAATTCGCGAGGGCATCCTGCTCCGCTGCCGGCAGGCCTTCAAAAGCCGTCAATAATTCCGCATGACGGCTGTAAAATTCGGGCGTGGTTTCAGGAATCATGCGCGGCAATGCGGACTGGGCATCCAGGCGTGCTAAACGGTTTAAAATTTCAAGCGCCTGTTCATTGCTGATATCCCCGATTATCTTTTTGACGTGAAAAGACGAGCCCGCCCGGCGGACGGCTTCTGCTTTTTGGTTTTCCGTCAAATTCGATCTGTAAATTCTAAGAAGGGTGTATGCAAATACATCCCGATCCTTCTTCTCCACTTTAGATAATTCAGGAAGAACTTCATCGAGAACTTGCAGGATTGAATCCGGCTGGTCCAACGAGACGTATAGCGACATGATGCGAAGATAGTTTATCGCCCTGTTTGTTTTCTGATCCTGGGAATCATTTTGGATAGAAAACAGCCCTTGAAGAATACTTAAGCTGGCTAAAGGATTCCTGTAAACCTGAATCCGCGGCAGGTCTTCATTTCCTCGATTGATTTCGGTTTCGTAATACCCGTCTGTCTGCATAGTCTTGGCTATATAATGCGCCAAATACTGCAAATAGCCCGCAAGCGCAGGAGCACTCAGTTCCAGCAGGATGGAAGCATGGGAAATCAAAAACTCGAGCGCTTGATGGTCCGGAAAATGGGCAGTGGTGCCGCTGAACTCTCCATTTAAGCGCAGCAAACCCCTAAAGGGGTTCTCTCCGTTTTCAAATGTCAATTCGCCGTGCAATCGCCTTGAAACATTTTTAGCTAATGCAAAAAAATGGGGGCTTACAAGATTAGAATTTTGCAATAATTTTTCCGGCGGCTCCCCCCCATATTGCCGGGATTGCGTTTCCTGATTTTGCAACTCATTCATTTTCGAAATATACGACCCCGCATAAAGCCCCATCTGTTGGAAAGCAGCATGATTTTCTCGCAAAAAGGGCACAACTTCCGGAGAGCGTGCTATTAAATAAAAATATTCGAAAGAATGAAAAGGGTTCCACGCACGTTTCTTGGCTTTTGGCGTTTCAGAATCCTCCAATGCCACGGCCGCGGCAAGCGCTAACTCCGCCAAATGAAGCAAATCTCCTACATCTCCCTTAACTTCCGTTTTTGCAGTTTCATCCTTATACGTCTGCCGGGCATCCCACTCCTGGCGCGAACTTTCAAAAAGCTCCAGCAAAGTATCTTCTGCCTGCTGAATTTGATTGCCCGCAATCAATCGCCTCGCTTCAGCCATCTTTGCGCCTATTTCATCCGGCGTGTGCCGCACTTCGGAGCGGGCAGAAAGCAAGTTACGCCTGGTAATACCTAGTTCCTGATGATTCGCAAGATAGGTCAGCGAATCATTTTCGCTTTCCCCTGGAATAACAGTGTCCGGAGGGTGGGTGTGTCCCATCCGGCCGGCGACTCGAGGAAAAATAGGCGGCATTGAAATCCCATTTGGGGTTCCGCGCAGCACAAAAATAATATTTCCTTTTGTCAGCAGTCCGCTCTCGAGCAGTTTGTCATCTGCCGTTCTATTTTCATCGATTGTTCCATCTCCGCGATAGAAGGTCATCTCCATCCGGCCCTTGTTGCGCTGGGCCATAAATTCATAGGCGTGATCCTGAAACCGCCAATTTCCCGGCGCCGGGACGACCGCAAACAAAAGTTCATCTTTGAAATCGATATAATCTTGAAATTGCTGCGGACTTTCAAAAGCACCGAAGGCGATGATGTCTCCCTTTTTCGCAGGACGGCTGGGGGTTTGCTGTTGATAGCTCTGAAAGAATCCGCTCAGCTTTTCGGCTGCGGCCTGAGGGAATTGATCGGGAAAACGCTGTTGCAACGCCAGCAGCACATAAAGCGCGGACATGCGATTGGTAAATATCGCTTGCTCTGAAGTTAGTTCGGCCTCCAACACCGGGACAATGCGGTTTAAGTTTTCCACGGAAGCTGCTTCCGCTAAAGCCTGCAGGGCTGCATCCCGCGGATATTGTTCTTTCTCCTGCAAAAGCGCCTGTAAAAGAAAATCTGAATCAGCGGCTTGGCCTAAATGCCCCATACTTTGGAGGATCGTTGCTCGCATGTCCGCATTCTCAGAATTGTCCCGATAAGCTTGGTCAAGGTATCGCTGCGAAGAAGAATCGCCGATCCAGCCTAAAACCGGAACGATCGCTTCCTGAAATTGAGGGTCTGAAACTTTTTTATGCAGTATCTCTAGCGTCTGCTCGCCAAAGGCTTTAAAGGCCAGCATGGCTGCTGTTTTAACACTCCTGGGGTATGTCTCGTTTAGATACGGGGAAATATTATCCGCGGCAGAAAAGCCGCCCTGCTCGGCAATCAGAGAAATCAAATCTTTGGCAAAATCAAGATCGAGAAACTTGGGCAATAATCGGGCGATCGATGGAATTGCTTCCGGGATTGTTAACCCATTGGACGCAGGAATCAGGATCCTCAAGGCACTTGAAACTTCATTCTTCCAAGTATGCCAAGTCAGAACATCACTACCCGCCAATAAGGCCTGCTCTTTCCATACCTTAACTAAATCTTGGGGAGAATTCAGGCCTGCTTGGCGTATGCGGCGGATAAAATTTTGTCTCTGCTCGCCCAGCGTTTTTTTTATGGGGTCTGCCACATGGAATTCCCTGAATATATCCTGCACTGTTTCAGCCTGCGTCCGTATTTCGAAGCGAGGCGACGAATCTGGCGCTGTCCCCTCAGAAACAGCTTGTAATGCACGCTTGCGTTTTTTGATGCTTTCAGATATCTGCGAATCCAAAATAAGAGCATAACTTTCGACGTTGGCGCCGGACCACCCTTTGAATTCTTTGCCGCGATAAACGTCGTATCCTATTTTTGTCGGATCGGTCAAGGTAGAGCCGACACGCGTTGTGCCACGCACTATTTTTACTCCCTTATCTTTTAAAAGTTGAAGGGCCTGTTTCTTAATCTGATTGGCCAAACGCTGTCCGCGCGCGCTCGAATGCACGACGATATCCATTAGAAAGCCGTCTTCATCCCTAAGAACCAACTCGGGGTACCCGTATTCCACGTCCTTAGATTGTTCTCCAGCACTCAAGACATGCCGTGCTTTAATTTCAGGATGTTCGTCCCAATAGGCTTTGGCCATATCCTGCGCAGTGCTAACGCTAAGTTTTGCCATGAGAGCGCCCGTTTGATTGGTGAGTAAAAAAATCATCCCGTGTTCTGCTTTTGCCAAAACGCTATATTCGTTACTTAAAATTGCTTCAGCCTCAACAAGTGCGCTGTCACGCTGACGGAACACGAATACTCCCAGCCAGTTCAGAAATCTGCGCACAAGGACTGAAAGGGCTCCCAAAACACTCTGTCTGGAAAGCTGGCGATTTCTTTGTTCTCGCTCTGTCAATTGATCATCCAGCATTAAAGCAAGTAATCGTTCATAATGTGTACCGGAAGGAGCGAAATAGGCTTCGATATCTTTTGTTTTATCCAGCACAACTACCTGTAAATCCGGGGGTTTTTCCACCGGCCTCTCATCGGTGTCTTTCTTTCGTGGAGTGCGGACTTCGGAGGCGGCCAGGCTCAGGGTGTGTCCGGTGGGAACAACGGCGGTAAGGTTGTCATCGCTAAGGCTGGCACCGATGATTGGGATTGCCGTCGCGAGTCGTAATCCGGTGGCGGCCGTGCGTTCGCCAGTTTCTGCGAGCGGGAAGAGTTTGGCGATGTTGGCGGCGGTCAATTTGCCTTCGGCATCGAGGCGTTTTAAGCCGTCCAGAAATTTGTCGACCTGGGCTAGACGCTTTTGAATGCCCTGCTCACGCGAGTCGCCTATGAGTTCGTCAATAAATCGGGTATATTCTCCGGCTTTTTCGATGCGGCCTTCGTCGGCCAGGTCGCGAATGATTTGGTCGCGCCAGGTTTTTAAAAGACGTGGATCGTGGATCGTGAATCGTGAATCGGTTGGATCAGAGACTGCCCCCTTTTCATCCGCTGTAGAGGCGGGTTTGAAACCCGCCCCTACGTCCAACAAGCGGTCGCGCGTGCCGCGGATAAAGGCGTTATAGAGATTGATCTTGCCGTTTTCAATCTGAAAATAATTTTTCCAGGAGACGTTGCCGCGCATCTGCTCCTGGTAATTGCTTTGTTCGGGAAGTTTTTTGATTTCGGGCATGACGAGCGCATACGAAATGCTTTTTTCGCGCAGGAGGCGGCAAAGGCCACGCGCGTGAAAACCGCCAGCCACAACCAGCGCGGCACGTTCTTCGCGTGGCTGTTTTGCAAGAAGCGTCTCGGTATTTTTAAATAAAATGCCGTCGCGGCGCAGGGCGTTTTTGTAAAAGGCGAAGTGATATTGAAAAAGTTTTTCCGGAATGAGATCCTTCGCTTCGCTCAGGATGACAGATGGGTTAGTTTCAGGGACGGCCTCTGCGTCTATCGCCGAGACTGCCCTGGCACCGTCTAATGGCCGGCGTCCAGGGACTGTCCCCGCTTCCTCAAGGGACTGTCCCTGTTTTTTTTGAATCTCTTCCCACTCTGCATGACTGACTTCCAGCTTTGAGAGTTTTTCCGCCAGCCAAAGCTGACGATCTTCCGCATCGAGCGCGCGGTCTTTCGCTCCCTGAAAAAGAGTTTCTTTCACCTGCTGGGTATAGCGCTCAAAATCCTCGAAAAGCCGCGTGCCTTCGATGTCGCGCAGGCGTTTTTGATTGCCGGAGAGACGGGTCAGCTTTGCTGACAGTCGTGAGTCTTCAGTCGTGAGTCTTGAGTATAAAGCCGGGCTTGTTTCAAAAAATTCCCGTAAAAAAAGAGCGAGCGCCTTGGCAGGCATCTGGCCGGTTTGAAACTCTTGATACTTTTGGTTAAAGTTTGAGATTGCTTCGGGCTTGCCTGCGTTGCCCCCTCGCAATGACAAAAGGGCTTTGCGGATCTGCTCAGCGATTTTACGCACTTCAATCTCAAGAGACGCTTGATCCGTTCCTTCGTTTTGCGCTTCTTCCAGCAGAACGGCTAGCTCACTGCCTGTCTGCGGCGCTTTGACCACTGCCAACGCTTTAAGCGTTTTCAAAAAATCACTTTTGTCTTCGCGAAACGCGATCCATATCTCATCAATTTTTTTAAGTTCCGCCGAATAGTATTTCTTTTTTTCTCCTTCCACCTTCGACCTTCGACCTTCCACCG